>CAZOTE010000012.1:0-46320 GCA_964582705.1 uncultured Eubacteriaceae bacterium
CCCATCATCGTAGAATAGATAAGCCCTGCACCAAAACTGTCTCCTCCGCCTACTCTGTCTACTATGTGCATCTTGTAGCTCTTGCTGAAGTAGTATTCTTTTCCGTCATACATCATGGCAGCCCAGTTGTTGTCGCTTGCTGAGATTGAACCTCTCAACGTGATGGCTACCTTGCTGAATCCAAACCTATCAGCTAGCTGCTTGGCAACGTCTTTGTATCCTTCGTGATCTACTTTTCCCGCAGTGATGTCTGTGTTTGCAGCTTTGATTCCAAATACATCGCTTGCATCTTCTTCATTTGCGATGCATACATCTACGTATTTGCAAAGCTCTCCCATGACTTCTCCTGCCTTTTGCTTGGACCACAGCTTGTTTCTGTAGTTAAGGTCGCAGCTTACGGTAATGTTTCTTTCTTTTGCAGCCTTGCATGCTTCCATACAGATTTCTGCTACATTGTCTCCTAATGCAGGTGTGATACCTGTAAAGTGGAACCATTCTACGCCTTCAAAGATTTCGTCCCAGTTGAAGTCTTCTTTTGTCGCAGTGGCGATTGAAGAGCCCGCTCTGTCATAAACTACTTTTGAAGGTCTTTGGCTTGCGCCTTTTTCAAGGAAGTAGATGCCGACACGGTCTCCACCTCTTGTTATCGATTTTGTATCTACGCCATATCTTCTTAGCGAGTTCACTGCCGCCTGTCCTATTTCGTGCTTAGGTAGCTTTGTTACAAAGCTTGCATCTATTCCGTAGTTTGCAAGAGATACTGCAACATTTGCTTCTCCTCCACCGTATGTAGCTCCAAATGTTTCAGCCTGGATAAATCTATAGTATCCTTCCGGAGCAAGTCTTAGCATTATTTCGCCAAAAGTAACCGCTTTTTTCATCAATAATTCCTCCCGTATATGGTATTTATATTTTTATTTCTTTTGTACAAGGTGAAGGGCAAATCCACCAAAATCTTCCTTCATATATACTGCCACTAGGTTTTCTTTGCCATCGTATTTAGCAGTATCCATGTCAAATTCAAAACCGTTCGACTCTAGGTATGCTACTGCTCTATCAATGTAGTTTGTCTTTATCGCAATATGTCCTTTTTCTCCAAGATAGGGCTTTTTCATTACTTCGATATAATCTGCGGCAAAAACAGAGCTGTTTCCAGCTTTCTTTTCAAACCCGAAAAGAAGTTCAAACTTCGATGCGATTTTTTCTGCTTCAGCTTCGTCACTACCGTTTATGCCTATGTGGCCAAGCTCAAAGCCGAGCATCTCATTTACAGCTTTTCTTGTTATAGTCTTGATCTCATCGAATTTACCTGCATTTATAAGATCGGCGCTTACCATCCAGCTTCCGCCGCAAGCCACGATTTTAGGGAAATCTAGGTAGCTTTTTAGGTTCTTCTCGTTCACTCCCCCAGTTGGCATGAACTTAACGTTAACGTAAGCTGCTGCCATAGCCTTGATCATCGCGAGTCCACCAGCCGCTTCAGCTGGGAAAAACTTGACTACATCAAGCCCCAGTGAAAGAGCCTGCTCTACGTTACTTGGGTTTGCACATCCAGGTACAACGAGGATGTTCTTTTCTATACAGTACTTGACTATCTCAGGATTTAATCCCGGGCTTACAATAAATGTAGCTCCTGCTTCGATAGCATCGTCAACCTGCTCTTTAGTAAGGACCGTGCCTGCGCCTATCAACATATCTGGGTAAGATTGAGCCATTACCTTGATTGAATCTTTTGCCGCCGCTGTACGGAAAGTAACTTCGGCGCATGGTAGCCCGCCTTCGATTAATGCCTTTGCCAAAGGCAGGGCATCTTCTACTCTGTCAAGCTTGACTACAGGAACAATCCCGATTTGTTGTATTTTTTTTAGCACTTCGTTCATAAATTCGACCTCCATATCGTTTCACATTGCAAAACACCGTTTCTTATTTCTCTGTATCCATTATAAAACCTTGCTTTCGAGAAGTCAATCATAAAAGATTTTATTTTGGTTCCTGGAATTAAAACAGCACTTTTTGCAAGTTTTAAAGCAACAATAACATATCATGCCAGCAGCGACTTTGATAACATGAAACCAAGAAACATTGCAGCCACCTAATTCTCAAAAGGAGGAAAAAAATGATAGAAAATTTTATATTAAAAAGCGATACAGCTGTCAGTCTATATGAAAAATATGCCAAGAACGCACCTGTATACGATTACCACTGCCACCTGTCAGCCAAGGAGATATATGAAGACAAGCCCTTCGACAACATATCATCTATATGGTTAGATCACGACCACTACAAGTGGAGAGCCATGCGCTTTGCCGGAGTTTCAGAAGACCTTGTTACCGGCGACTCTGATTCACTGGATAAATTCAACGCTTGGGCCAGAGTATGCGGCAGACTAATAGGAAGTCCTTTATATCACTGGGCTAACATGGAGCTTGAAGCCTACTTTGGAATCGAAGACATATTAAATGAAGACAACAGCACCGAAATATACAATTACTGCAACAAGGTAATAAAAAGCGAGTCTCTCTCACCGGTTAAAATGATAGAAGCATCAAACGTCAAGCTTATATGTACTACCGATGATCCCATAGATGACTTGGAGTATCATAAAAAGCTTGCCAAGAAAGACTTGTCATTTAAGGTTCTTCCAACATTTAGGCCGGACAAGGTTTTTAAACTAGCGGACTCAGGATATAAGGACTATATATCAAGTCTTGAGAAAGCAGCAGGAATAAAAATTGATTCCTTCGCTTCTTTAAAAAACGCCCTCAAAAATCGTGTAGATTACTTTGCAGAAGTTGGCTGCCTTCTTTCCGACCACTCTTTGGAAAGCCTTGAATCCACCACGCAAACTGAGGATGAAGTGGATGGTATATTTCAAAAAGCTCTCTCGGGAGAAGCGGTATCTGCAGAAGAAGGGGAAAAGTTCAAAAACCTGACTCTCATCTTTCTGTCACATGCATACAGCCAAAAAAACTGGGTCATGCAGATACACATCGGGGCTCTAAGAAACAACAATGAAAAAATGTTCGAAAAAACTGGTCCTGACAGCGGATTTGATGTTATGAACGATTTTCCGGTGGCTCTTCCGCTCTCAGATATGCTAAAGAGCTTTAACAGATGTGGTGCAATGCCGAAGATCGTATTATACACCTTAAACGACAAAGACAATTTGGTCTTAAGCACTCTGCCCCACTGTTTTTCTGAAGAAGGCACTCCTGGAAAGATCCAGTTTGGAGCGCCATGGTGGTTCAATGACCACAAGGATGGATTCTACAAGCACTTTACTTCCCTTGGCAACCAGGGCATGCTTGCAGACTTTATCGGAATGCTAACTGATTCACGAAGCTTTTTGTCCTATGTAAGACACGACTATTTTAGAAGGATCCTATGCGACTTCGTTGGCAACCTTGTTGAAGAAGGGGAATTTGAAGACAATGATAAGATCTTGGGACAAATTGTGGAAGGAATTTGCTATAAAAATATTAAAAATTATTTAGGAGTTGAGTAAAAAATGAAACTTTCATTCAGATGGTACGGGTACGATGACCCGGTAAAAATCGAGTATATCAGACAGATTCCAACTATGGATTCAATCGTTACAGCAATTTACGACGTTCTGGTAGGCGAAGTATGGCCGGTGGACAACATTAAAAAGCTTCAAAAAACTGTAGCAGAGAACGGACTTAACTTTGACGTTATAGAAAGCGTCCCTGTTCACGAAGACATTAAGCTGGGCCTTGCAACAAGAGATAAATACATCGAAAACTATAAGGAAAACATCAGAAACCTAGGAAATGCAGGGGTAAAGGTAATATGCTACAACTTCATGCCTGTATTCGACTGGACTAGGACTGAGCTTAACAAGGTCTTAGAAGACGGTTCTACAGCCCTGGTATACTACAAAGAGCACGTAGAAAAGATGGATCCATTGACAGGAGAGCTTTCTCTTCCTGGTTGGGATTCAAGCTATACAAAGGAAAGCCTAGCTGAAATTTTTGCACAGTATGACAAGATCGATGAGGAAGATCTCTGGAATAACCTTGAGCATTTCTTAAAAGAAATCATCCCGGTTGCCGAAGAATCCGGGGTCAAGATGGCAATCCATCCCGACGATCCACCATACCCGATCTTTGGACTTCCTAGAATCATAACAAACGAAAAGAACCTAGACAGATTCTTAAATCTATATGATAGCGAGCATAACGGACTCACCTTCTGCACAGGCTCACTTGGTAGCGGATCTTTCAACAACATTCCTGAGATGATCGGAAGATATGCAGCAATGAACAGGATACACTTTATGCATATAAGAAACGTCAAGCTTCTTGACGACGGCGTAAGCTTTGAAGAGAGCGCTCACCCATCAAGATACGGTTCTCTTGATATTGTAGAGATAATAAAGCAGCTTTATGTAAACGGATTTGACGGATACATCAGACCTGACCACGGAAGGATGATCTGGGGAGAAACAGGTAGACCTGGATACGGACTATACGACAGAGCTCTCGGCGCTACCTACATCGCAGGAATTTGGGAAGCCTTGGAAAAAACATATAAGGAGTGCAAATAATATGAAATTACCTATAAACGTTAATCTAAAAGACAAGGTATGCGTCGTAACAGGGGGTGGCGGAGTGCTTGGAGGACAGTGGGCATCAGCACTTAGCGCCTCAGGCGCTAAAGTAGCCGTCCTTGACAGAGATCTTGAGCTTGCACAGAAAAAAGCTGATGAACTTAATGCTCAAGGCGGAACGGCAATTGGCGTCCAGGCAGATGTCCTCAAGAAAGAAAGCCTTAAGGCAGCTCACGAAGAAGTCCTTTCAAAGCTTGGAAAGTGTGACCTTCTTCTAAACGGAGCTGGTGGAAACCACCCAAAAGGAACGACCACGAAAGAGTATCTCTATGAAGAAGATCTTGCTAAAGAAAACAAAGATCTTATCACCTTCTTCGACCTTGACGAAGCCGGCATTAGATTTGTTTTCGATCTTAACTTCTTGGGAACTCTGCTTCCATGCCAGGAATTTGCAAAGGACATGATCGGAAGAAAAGGCTGCTCAATTATCAACGTTTCGTCTATGAACGCCTTTACTCCACTGACAAAGATACCTGCATATTCAGGCGCAAAGGCAGCCATATCTAACTTCACCCAGTGGCTTGCAGTTCATATGTCCAAGGTGGGCATAAGGGTTAACGCCATAGCTCCAGGGTTCTTTGTTACAGCTCAAAACCAGGCGCTTCTTTATAACGAAGATGGCACCCCTACTCCAAGGACAGACAAAATCCTCGGCGCTACCCCGATGGATCGTTTCGGCGAGCCGGAAGAATTGCTTGGAGCCCTGCTGTTCTTGGCATCTGAAGAGGCATCCGGCTTTGTAAACGGCGTCGTCCTTCCTGTAGATGGAGGATTTTCAGCCTACTCGGGAGTTTAAGGAGGTGCGGATACATGAAAACTGCAATATCTGATTTTATTAAAAGCAAAGACTTCTTGGTATGCGTAGACTCTGACGGATGTGCGATAGATACCATGGACATAAAGCATCAAGCATGCTTTGGACCTGCAGTGATAGATGTCTGGCCTAAGATAGAGGAAATAAAAATAGAATTCTTGGATCTGTGGAACCATATAAACCTATATTCCCAAACAAGGGGAATCAACCGGTTCAAGGGCCTCGTGATGTCCTTTGAAGCCTTGCAGGCTAAAGGCTATGAAGTTGAAGATTTTTCTTCAGTAAAAAGTTGGGTGGAAGGGGCAAAGTCCCTTTCCAACCCGGCATTAAAAGAAGAAATCCATAAGAATGAAGACCCTCAGCTAATAAAGGCTCTTAAATGGAGCAACAGGGTAAACGAGCTTATAGACTCACTAGGAGATGTAGACAGACCTTTTGAAAATGTCAAGGAAGGATTAGCTTCGGCACATGAATATGCCGACATAGCAATCGTGTCTTCCGCTAATACCAATGCGGTTGCTCACGAATGGTCAAAGCACGGTTTAAGCCAGTTCGTAGAAGTACTCTGCGGTCAGGAAGCCGGTAGCAAGTCCTATTGCATCAGCGCATTAAAAGAGTCTGGAAAATACCCCACAGAAAAAGTCTTGATGATTGGTGATGCACCAGGGGATCTACAGGCAGCAAAAGACAACGGCGTTTTCTTCTATCCCATAATCCCGGGGAAAGAATCCGAATCCTGGATAAGGTTTAAGGAAGAAGCTCTAGAATCCTTTCTTTCCGAAAAGTACAAGGGGGAATATCAAGAAATGCTCATAAACGAGTATGAAGATTCTCTTAAATAATAACAGCCTCGTTCTTTGAATTTCAAAGAACGAGGCTGTATATAAACAGTGAATATGTTCTTCAAAAAACTATTTGACATTTTTTTTAGTCTCTTTTTTTTTATCTACTATATATTGATTAGATTTTTTATCATCGAGGCTATATTTATTTCTTGATTTATTCCTAAAAAAAACTATATCCAACACAAAAGCAAATATATCGAGCAAGCTCATAATGGCTCCTTTCGTATGGCAAGAAGTTCTAAAAGCTTTCATTCCTTGAACAAGTAAGCTGTTGCTTGTTGCATAAACATATAACTTCTTGTAATAATTAAACATTTTCCTGCTTAGTAGATTTCAATTAATCTGTATGAATTTTCTATATAATCTGTACCACCGCTACCAGTAATCGCATAATGCCAATTTTTCATGGCATATTTGTTGTAATAACCTTGTGCTCCACAATAAGTTTCTTTACATTTCCAAGATTTATTATAACGCAATGCATAGTAATTAACATGATATGCTTTAACTGTAGAAATTACCGCTCCTATGCCTCCAAATCCTGTTGTATACCATAGCAATGCTTTTGCAGCAGCTTCTAGTGTAGTATTAGCAGTGTCTTTAATGTAGGTATCAAAGCTAAAAGTATACCATGTAGTCCTAATAGGCATCCAGTATATGGAAGAATTAGTATATGACGATATTGATTCTTCTAAATTAGATTCAAAACTAATTTCTTTTTCCACACTAAAATATATCTTCTCTCCATTAGTTATTACAAAATTGTCACCTTTAGTATATGTAGTTTCATCGTTACCTTGAATGATTTTAGTATATAGAAGTTCCTTAGTATTAATATCTCTGACTTCCATATCATAATACTCATTATTGCCAATCATATAATGAGATGTAATAGTGACATTATTTCCATCAGTTTTTTCTGATTGTGAAATTAAATGGCTCATAATCTCAGGACTATTTTCAAAGTTCAGCCCATTTCTCTCTGTATTATTTGCAGAAATATTTAACGGAAACATCCCAATCCAAATACAGACACATATTGTATAAATACTTATTTTTCTTTTCATCTTCCATCTCCTTTTCAGACTGAATATTTAAGTATATTACATCTTACAAAACATTATATGCCATTTAAATCCATATGTAAATTGCATATGGGTAATTTGGTAATATTTTATTAAATTTTTGTCAGTTCAGTTTAAACCAGTCTTCATAACCCATCTTGATCAGGTTGTCTCTTGACGTCTTCAAGCAGTCAAAGGGATCTTTGCCATACTGGTCATCTTGTTCGATTAGGAAATACTTGCTGCCGCTTTCTAGTCCAGCCTTGATTATCCCTAGCATATCTAAGTTTCCTTCTCCTACTTCTGCAAATTCTACCACACCTGTAAATTTAGCCATAAACTCCTTCATATCAAATCCTTTCGAAAAGTCGATTTCAAGCTTTCCTATCCTGTAGTCTTTTAAGTGCAGAAGGGTCACTCTTTCATCGAAGCTTTTTATGACCTCTACAGGATCCATTCCACCCCTTTGAATCCAGTGCACGTCAAGCTCAAAGCCTAGGTATTTCGTGTTGTTCTTGATTATCTCAAGGAGAGTCTCTCCGTCGTATTTTTCAAACTCCACGTGGTGGTTGTGGTAATAAAGCTTGATGTTGTGCTCTGCAAGCCTCTTTCCATAACCATCGGCTATCTTTACAAATTCCAGAGCCTTTTCACGGCTTCCCATGAGTGTCATCGGAAGCATCCCTATCCTTAAGAAGCTGCAGCCTAAGGTCTTGCAATCAGAAACTATCTTGTCAAAATCCGTAGATAAATACTCCCCAGGCATTCCAGGAAACATCGGCTCTATAGACGCAGATAAGGCTGCAATCTTTATGTCAAATTCCTGGCAGGATTTTTTTAGATCCTCAACGTTTTCGGGCGTCATGGGTATCTGGCTTACTTCGACGCAATGATATCCCATGCTGCTTAGCTTTTCCATGACGCTTCGTATGCCCATCTCCTCGACTTTTTCCTTGAGCATCATCATCTGTACTCCCATCAATCCTTTATTCATGTAAGTTCCTCCAATTTTATCTCTTTGTTTTCACTTGAAGATCGCTTAATAGCTTCTATAAGCTTCATGGCATCTATGCCTTCTTCTATTTTTATGTAGTCATCACTATCTTCTTCGATTGCTTTGTAAAACTTATTTATCAGCTTTTTATGGCTGGCACCGTAGTAGAATTTCGATCCCGGCAGCTTTGTGTTTTCAGCTATCAAATCCATCTTATCATTATCTATCCTATAAAGCCTATCTCCCTTTATGGTAAACCTTGCCTTTTCAAACAAAACTTCGATTTCGATACTTGAATTTTCTATGTTTGCGTTGGTTGAGAAAAACATCCCTCTTGCACCATTTTTAAATTTTATATTAGCTGCTGCCGTATCTTCAACTTCAACTCTATAGTCTAAAAGATTGGATACGCTGCCCTTAACCCACTCAATCTCGCCGCCGATCAGCTGCATTATGTCAAGGGTATGTATACCTTGGTTGATCATGACTCCCCCTCCAGCAGTTTCGAGTTTGCCTCGCCAGGGTTTTTCATCAAAATAGGATTTTGGCCTGTGCCATGCAACCAGTCCTTTGATTCCTTTTATCTCTCCGTAGTTTTTTGAGCGTACTATTTCCATAAGCTTTTCAGTTGTTTCATTTTCACGATTTTGCAGGCATATGCCAATTTTCAGATTTCTATTTTTATCTGCTGCTTCAAGTATATCCTTGCAATCTTTGATATTTAGCCCTAAAGGCTTTTCCATAAATATATTAAGCCCTTTTTCTATGCCGTAAACAGATACAGGCACATGCAAATGATGAGGAAGACAGATATGTACGCAGTCTAGCTCTTCCTTATCCATCATTTCCTTGTAGTCGGTATAAAATGCAGCTTCTTTAAATACCGCCTTCTTACTTTCATCTATATCGCATGCGGCTATTATTTTGACATTTTTGGTTTTGTTAAGAGCTTCAATATGTATTGGAGCTATATCTCCCATACCAATAATCCCTGTCCTAATCATATTTATTCTCCTCGCTTAAAGAGCAGCGCTACCCTCTGGTTGGAAACTTGCCCTCTTCTTCGATCCTCTTGTTAAGCTCGTCTAAATAGAGCTCTTGATCTACCGGGATTTCAACTTCCTTGCCTAGCCAACCTGATAGAAGTATGGCATTTGCAAGCTCCACTCCTTTAATCCCTTCGCTTCCCGGTGCTAAAAGAGGCGTTCCATGTACAATTGCTTTTGCAAAGTCTTCCATTACCGTTACATGCTGAACTCCCCAGCCATCGGTATTTTCTATCACTTCTTCATCAAAGAGCTTGCCTTCTCCTCTTCCTTGCACAAGCATAGCTACATCCATCATGCTCATGGTTTCATTCATTTCTTTTTCACTTTTAGTGAGTCTATAAATCGTGGCTTTCTTGCTGTCTTCAACGACTATCTTTCCATTGTCAAAGTCTATTTCAAATCGGTCGGTTCCAATCGGGTCATGGGTGCATGTTACAAATGTTCCTGTAGCACCGTTTCCGTAGTCCACAACGGCAGTAACGTCATTTTCTACCCCGATGTCTCTGTGGCTTCCATACTTGACGTTGGCATAAACCTTTTTAGGCATACCGCAGATCCACTGCCAAAGGTCAAGCTGATGGGGTGCCTGATTTACTAGGACTCCTCCGCCTTCTCCGCCCCATGTTGCTCTCCAGCTGCTTTGATCATAATAAGTCTGGGGTCTCCACCAGCTGTTTATAATCCAGTTAGTTCTCCTTATCTCTCCAAGCTCTTTGCTGTCTACTATTTCTTTTATCTTTTGATAGAGTTTATTCGTCCTCTGGTTAAACATTATCCCAAAGACAAGATTCGGCTTTGTGTCAGCATAATCATTCATCTCTTTTACTTGCTTTGTATATACCCCAGCCGGCTTTTCTCCAAGAACATGGATTCCCTTGCTTAGAGCATAAATAGCCATTTCCATGTGCAGATAATGTGGTACAGTCGTTATAATTGCATCTATTTTGCCGCTTTCTATCATCTCCTTGTAATCACCATAAAATGCTGCTTCAGGGAATTCTTTTGCACACTTTTTTTCAACTTCACTGTCTATGTCGCATAACGCTCCCAACTCCATATGCTCAGGCTTCTCGGCAATTATGCCTCCAAATCCCGGCTTTCCTGTCAAAAACGCCGCATATGCACCACCTTGAGCACCTATTCCGATTAAACCTACTCTAACTTTTTTCATTTTAAAATCTCCTCAAATGTATTATTTGCGTCTAGACGCAATCGCGTTTCTATCTGATCATCATAGAATATCATTTAGTATCCCTATGAGGGTATCGTGTTGAAGCTTGAAGCCTTCATAATTTGTCATATCGCTTTTTGCTTTTATCACCTCTTGAGCATCCTTTATTTCAAGGTCTTTAAGAGAATCAAACAAAACCAGATGAGGCTCCAATGTCAAAAATCCCTTGTAGCCGCTATTTATAAACTCTGCCAAAAGCCCCGGGATTTTTCCGTCCCCAGTTCCACAGAGCACGTTTTCGCTATCCGTATAAACTGCATCTTTGATGTGTATATAGTCTATATACTCTCTTAACATATCGTAACATTCTTTTGTATCTTCGCCGCACTGGACAAAGTTCGCAAAATCAAATATACCTCTAAATGCCGAAGAGTTGACTTCGTCAAAGAGAGCTTTGCACCTTGCCGACGTATCTCCGAATATATCCTTTTCATTTTCGTGAAGCAGTACAACCTGGTGTTTTTCTGCAATTTTAGCAAACTCTTTTATTTTTCTTATTACTGTTTCTCTGTACTTATTAGGATCTTCCCCTTCAGGAATATAGAAGCTAAATACTCTGATGTAGCTGCAGCCTAGCTCTTTACATGCCCTGCACAAAGTCTCAAGGACTTTTTTTTGCTTTTCAAATCCTTCTTCATCCGACACTTCCACTTTACCAATTGGAGATCCAATGGATGAAACTTTAATACCTGCTTTTTTAAGCCTTGGAATGATGGATTCTCTTATATCCTCCAAGGTATGCTCTCCGATATTTTTTCCGTCCACTCCCCTTAATGAGATATACTCCATGCCTATTTGTGCGACGCTTTTAAGCTGTTCGTCAAAATCGTTTGATATCTCATCAGAAAAACCCGAAATCATTAACTCTTTATGCACTGCACTCTTCCTTTCTTAACGCCTAACAGGATGAATTAAATTCATCCTGTTAGATATAGTCTGCTTGCATATTATTTTATCAGTTGCTAAGTCCCGCTTCCATTTTCTTATCATGTATTGATTGCTGGATTTCTTCCATCCGCTGTCCGTCAAGCTCGTAGAATCTCATTGCTACAAGGGATGCAAGCCATCCAAGTACCGGAAGCCCTATGAACAGGAACATACCTACCCAGAAAAGCCCTGGTGAAGCCGGTGTATCAACTTCCGGAAATGCATCTCTAAATCCTATTAGTGCTACTGTAAATCCTACAAAGGTTGCAGATAGAGAAGATACAAGCTTATCTACGAAGCTAAATATGGTTCCGATCATGCCTGGTATGTATCTTCCGGATTTATATGTCTCATAGTCAGAACAGTCTGCAATCATTGGGATCACGATGTTTCCTCCTACTGCAGATACCCCTGTTATAAGAGATAGCAATGCCAAGAACACAAAAGTATTTGTATTGAAATTTACCAAGGATATTGTAGTCATATCTATCATTCTTAGGAATATGAAGAACACTGCGCTTAGTGCGATGCAAATCCAAGTTGCGGCAACATAAGCTTTTTTGATTCCCATCTTCCTAGCATAGCCTATTCCGATGAATGTGATTATTATTGTAGCCGGAGTAGTTATAAGCATTAACTGTCCTGAAAGTGCGTAATTGCTCATCAGTATCCCGTAAATTATTACAGATACAACTGCATTTTGCCTTGTGGTCATTGCAAGCTTGTCCGTGGCAGCAGAAACTACAAGCATCTGAAGAGGTCTGTTGCCCTTTAAAATCGGCCAGTACTCACTAAACTTAACTGGTTTGTCCCCGGGTATTCCCCAGTTTTCTTCAACGTCCTTAGACGATATGGCTATTACTGCAAGCAATGTGAAGACTGCGGATGTAATGATAGCGATTACCGTAAATTCGTTAAAAAAGCTTAATGTAAATCCACCGTGCTTAGGCACCAAATAAACTGCTACAAAATTTTGAAGACCTATAAAAAGCGCTGAGTTATAAAGTGCGTCAAAGAGTGAAAACATGGGTCTTTGCTTTGGGTCATTTGTAAGTGCCGTTTGAGCTGCTCTTGTACATGTTGTTTGGAATGAGTATCCTATGATGTAAACCCCGTACAAAAACACGAAGTAAATGAATCTTAATCCTTCTGGAACCAAGTGCGTGGTCCTGAATATCACTAGAGTCAAAATAGCAAGAATAACGTTTCCCAATATCATAAAGGGTCTGAACTTGCCAAACTTGGTCTTTGTCCTGTCAATAATAAAGCCTATAATCGGATCTGTAAACCCGTCCCAGACTCTCATAAAAGTAAGAACTGTGCTTACTGCTACGACCACGAGCCCTGCTACTCCCGTAGCGTAGTATGCTATGAACATGAATGCAAACATATAAAGGTTTGTGGCTGTATTGTTTAATGCAAATAGTGCGATTTGCCACGTTTTTGCCTGATTGTGAACTACTTGGTTTTTCTTAGTTTCCATATTAACCTCCAAAATCTTATTATCTTAATCTTTAATCAGATCAGCTGATGACTAAAGTTTATCAGATACCGTTTACAAACAGTTTGTAATTATTGCTTACAAACTTGCAAAACTTGCTTTAGTAATTTTTATGTCTTTTAGATTTTTATGTATTTTATGTAATTTAAAGGCGCATAGTCCAAAGCTATTTTCAGCTAGATTTTGCGCCTGTCCTTTAAGCATCTTTATTTTTCATGATTTTGTAGAACTGTTTAGGCGTTATTCCATATTCTTGCTTGAAAGCCCTAAAGAAGTTGGAATAATCTCCAAATCCGCATTTGATATATACGTCTGTAATTGACTCATTTTGCAATATATGTTCCTTTGCTTGTATCAGCCTTTTTAGCTTGATGAACTTGTGGATTGAAACGTTGGTGTACTTTTTAAACTCTCTTGAAAGATGGTACTTGCTCAAATAGAACTTTTCAGCAAGAAAATCAATGGTAAGCTCGTCACAGATGTTATCTTCTATAAAATCTATCATATCGTCTATCAATGCGCTCTTTTTCGTTTCGTTGTCGTAGACTTGTTTTTCGTCCACAGCAAGATTATTGATTTTCACCATCAACTCTGTCATATATGCATCTGCGAGAAGATCTTTTCCTATTCCTTTAAACTTATCCAGCTCAAGAAGCTTATGAAAAAGACTTTCTATGTCTCTTTGAATGTCAAAATCGATATTGATTATAGTCTTTTTATCCTCGGACTCAAAGCAATTTGCTATATCGGTGTTTTCTGATGACAAGCCTTTAAGAAACTCTTTGTTTATCCAAAGCACTATTCTTTCATAGTTCTTGTCGCATTTATTGATTTGAGCCTGGTGGAGTTCGGTAGTATTTATTAAAACCAGGTCTCCCGGTTTTAACTTGTATATTTCCCCTTCAATGTAATACTCCACATCCCCAGATATAAAGAAGTAGATTTCATAAAAATCATGGTGATGCAGCTTCACATTTCGTATAGTTTTGTCCATGTAGTGGTATATCTCGTAATTGCTGCTTAACATGTGCTGTCTGGTCATATGTTGTCGAGCCGAATCCTTTTTCACGATATTCCCTCCATGTATTCCTTTTCATTTGTCTTTATTGTACATCATCAACACACAATGTTTTATTCAATTTTTGCGTTTTTTATCACTATCTTTGCATATTGGTTTAATCATTGTGTAAAGTTTGATTGTATTTTTATTATCTAAAATAATAATGAAGCCCCAGGCTCTCAGTTATGTAGCTAAATTAGAGCCTGGGGCTTACTTCTTAATAGTAATAAGTTTTTATATATTAAATAATCAACTCACATCAGTCATTAATACACCATAAATCTTATCTACATCTTCTTCCTTAATAAGGGTCTCAAGGATCTTTTCGTCTTGCAGGTTTAATGCCAAATTGGATAATATTTTTAAATGCTCGTCTTCAGATGATGCTATTCCCACTACCATTTTGACTGTGCCATCATGCCATTTTATACCATTAGGATTTAATAATACGACAAGACCTGAACTTTTAATATATTTTTTGGATGCAAGAGTTCCATGAGGTATTGCAACTCCATTTCCTAGATTCGTGGATATTTCTTTTTCCCTCGCAAACATTCCATCTTTATATCTAGCATCAGCATATCCATCTCTTACCATTATTTCAGATATCAATTCAATTGCTTCTTGATAATTTTTAATGCTTTTATTAATAATAATATTTTCTTTAATCAGGAGAGCCGTCCTGTTTTTTTCAGTGTTAACTTTTATCTTTTCAACTATCTGATCATATTTGTCATTAGACATGAAGTTATCCACCGAAACATGCATAGCATGGGGTAAAACACTAACCGCTCGGTCGGTTAAAGATTGATGAGTAATAACAATATCGACATCACTAGGCAAATTTGGTATAGCAACATTTTTAACCTCTATATCTAGTAATCCTGCTTTCTTCATTTTATCCCTTAAGATAGAAGCCCCCATAGCACTAGATCCCATGCCCGCATCACAAGCCACATAAACTTTTCTTATTATTTTTGAAGAAATATTATTTGTTTTAATATCCCCTTTAGATTTCATGCTGTCTTTTAATCTTATTGCCCCTTCAAGAGCATCTTCATCTTTTTTCTTTGACATCTTTAATATAACTGCTCCAACGAAGAAGGCTACCACTGTCGATAACAGCATTCCTGCAATTATTGGCAGATAATCTGAACGTTGGGCTACAGCCAGCACCGAGAAGTAACTTCCTGGAGAAGCAGTAGCTACAAGTCCTATATCAAAAGTCGTAAACACTATGTTTCCTGCAACTGCTCCAGCTATAGCAGCCAAGATCATTATAGGTTTCATCAATATGTACGGAAAATACGGTTCGTGAATTCCTCCAAATGCATGAATAATCGCAACACCTGGTGCTGTATTTTTTGCAGTGCCCGTACCGAAAAAAGTATATGCCAACAACACTCCTACTCCTGGGCCTGGGTTTGGTTCAAGTATGAATAATATAGACTTGCCTACCTCTGATGCTTGCACAACTCCCAAAGGACCTAAAATTCCATGATTTATAGCGTTGTTTAAAAACAACACTTTTGCAGGTTCGATAAATATGCTGCTAAATGGTATCAAACCGTTTTCAATGATTGCGTTTACACCAGCTGACAAAATATAATTTAACCCTTGAACAAATGGACCTATCCCGAAAAATGCCCCCAGCACCAAAAATATTCCTAAAATACCCGCTGAGAAATTATTGACTATCATCTCAAATCCAGGTTTTACTTTACCATCAAACAACTTGTCCACTTGCTTAAGGCATATTGCCGCTGTAGGTCCCATTATCATAGCACCCATGAACATAGGTATTTCAGCACCCACAATAACGCCCATCGTTGCTGCAGCCCCTATCACTCCACCGCGCTCTCCGTAAACATTTTTTCCTCCTGTATAACCAATCAGCAAAGGCAAAAGAAATCTAAGCATCGGTCCTATCAGTGTCGCTATTGTTTCATTTGGAAACCAACCTGTTTCAAGAAAAATAGCCGTAATCAAGCCCCATGTTATAAATGCGCCTATATTAGGCATTACCATTCCACTTAAAACCCCACCAAACTTTTGTAATTTAGCCCTACTACCTACTGCAACCATTTCCATATTATTTCCCCCTATAAATATATTATTTCTTTATTAACAATCGAATCATTACCCGCTTTGACAATTTCTACAGCTCTTTTTCCATCTTCACCTGTACAGATTAATTCAGAATTATATAAAATAGAGTCTATGAAATTCTTGTCTTCATCATAATACGCATTTTTAAATAGTTTGGTCCAACTGTTCATTGCAGGTCTACTTACGCTATTGTTTTTCGTACATTTTATTACTTTTTTTTCATGAAGATCTCCTAGGCATATAAGGCCCTCTGTTCCCAGCACTTCAACTCTAGCATCATACCCATATTTTACAAACTGCGCCCCTTCTATTGATGCTTGTATGCCATTTTTAAATTCTAGATTCATTATTACATTATCATAGAAATCCGGGTACCGCTCTGCGATCTCTTTATTTCTGTAGTTTCCTCCTATTGCATATAAACTTTTCACCTCGCTTTCAGCAAACCATCTAATCGTATCGATATCGTGACTGCAGACTTCTGCCAAAGGACCATTGCTTTTTTTTATATCATACATCCATTCTTGAGGCTTGCTAGGACCTCTTGTATGTGATTTAATCATCACTACCTCACCAATTTCTCCAGACTCTATTATTTTTTTTGCTTCAACGAAACTCTCATCAAATCTTCTCATAAAGCCAATTTGTAATTTTACATTGTTAAGCTCGGCTGCTTCAATCATCTCATCACATTCATCAACCGTCATAGCCATTGGCTTTTCACAAAGTATATGCTTCTTGGCATTTGCTGCAGCGACGGCTATTTCTCTATGAAATTTTGTTGGTGTTGCTATTATTACTGCATCAACATCTCCATCTTCCATAACTTTTTTATAATCTCTATAAACTTTGTCAACACCAAGTTCTGCTGCCGCATTCTTTGCTGAATCTATGTTAGGATCGCATACTGCTATCACTCTCGCCATATCGATGCTACCCCTAAAATTTTTTGCATGTATCATCCCTGCTCTACCAGTACCTATTAGACACAATCTTACATCTTTCATAAAATCCTCCCTGTCTTTAACTATTTTTTAATAATTTGAACTATCATTTTGAATCAATTCATCCAAAGGCACTCCGCTATTATATTTAATCAAATCCTTTATTATTTTCACACCTGCACTAGTTCCCAGTCTTTGAGCACCTGCTTCTATTATTTTAATTGCTATCTCTAAATCTCTTATGCCACCTGCAGCTTTGACTTTCACCTTATCTCCAACGATTGACTTCATCAGTTTTACATCTTCAACAGTTGCGCCTGAAGTTCCAAAACCAGTAGATGTCTTGATATAATCTGGTTTTATTTCTAAAGCTATCTGAGACAAAGTTTTCTTTTCTTCATTTGTCAAGTAGCAGTTCTCAAAAATCACTTTTGATATGACACTATTTTTTCTACATATATCAACAATTTCTCTCATTTCTTTTTTTATGTAATCCAAATTTCCGTTCTTTAATTCTACGATATTAATCACATAATCAATTTCATCTGCTCCTTTTTCTATGGCATCTTTAGTCTCAAACAATTTGCACTCCAAAGTTGTTTGCCCCAATGGAAATCCTATTGCAGCACCTACATTTACCTCAGAACCCATTAGCAAGTTTTTGCAAAGTTCAGTAGCTGCTGGATTTATTGCTACCATTTTAAAGTTGTATTTCATTGCTTCAGAACAAAGTTTTTCAAACTCTTTTTTATTTACATATGGTTTTAATTGTGTATGATCTATGATGCCAGCAACACTTTTTACAGGGATATTATTTGTTTTCATTTTCCGTACCACTCTTTCATATGATTTTGTTTGCTTTTATTTGCTTTTATTATAGTTTATATTTTCTTTCATTGCAAGCATTTTTGTTTGTTTTTTTATTTGTTTTCTAATTCAATTTCATTTACTTTTAAATTGTTATATAATATGTCTATCTAGAGGAGGTGTAAATGATGTCTTTAAGCAATGATCCTATATTTGCCGAAGAAAGAAAACAAAAGATACTAGATGTTGTTGACAAAAAAAAGAAAGTTACAGTTCTTGAGTTAAGTAACCTTCTTAATGTATCTGGATCAACAGTAAGGACTTATTTGCGAGAATTGGAACAATCTAAGCTTCTGAGACGAACTCATGGCGGTGCTATATCAAATTCAAAAGCCAGCTATGAACTAGTGCCAGAAGATAAAAAAATAAAGTTTTTAAATGAAAAAATATCTATCGCAAAAAAAGCTCTCACTTATATAGACGATGGAGATACTATTATATTAGATACCAGCACCACTAACCTTCAGCTAGCAGACATGCTAGAAGATAAGAAAAATTTAACAATATTAACTAATGACATAATCATTGCAAGCCGTCTTGAAGAATATTCTGATTTTAATATCATATTGATAGGAGGAACTCTAAAAAAAAGGTTCCACTGCACGGCAGGAACCTTGGGCTTAGGCATGATATCTAACATGGTCATCGATAAAGCCTTTATGGCATCAAATGCTTTATCTGTACAAAAGGGAGCTTCAACTCCGGATATATCATTGGCGGAAATTAAAAAAGGCATGATTTCTATCTCTGATAGAGTGATCATGCTTTGTGATTCGAGCAAAATAGGAAAAAATTCTTTTATGAATTTTGCGACATTCAGTGATTTTGATACTCTGATTACCGATAAAAATATATCTGAAGAAACAAAGGAACAACTTGAGCTGATAGGACTCGATGTTATAATTGCAGATTAACAATTTACATCTATTATTTGCATTTAAAAATTAATTGATCCACACCTCATAGCTCTGCTTCTTTTTAATACAATACTATCAGCTACTGTCGAGTATTTTGATCGTAAAAAAACAGCTTATATGTAGTAACTATAACCCCAGATTTTATTTATTTGATGAATTGTAATATTAAGTGTAACACCCAAAAATATGCCTAAAGTAAAGCAGCCCATAATAGCTTCGTGTAAAATGTAAGTAACCACACCAACACATACACGGAGGTCTGTTATGAGCTACAAACATCTTAATACATTTGAAAGAGCGCGTATAGAAATCTTTTATGAACAAGGAAATTCTATTCGTGCTATCGCTAAAAAATTAGACCGGTCACCATCTACAATCTCAAGAGAATTAAAACGCAATTCACAAAGAGGATGTTATACATCTGAAAAGTCACAAGAATCGTATAATGAACGCAGATTTAATTGCGGTCGTATTGGTAAATGGTCGCCAGATCTAGCTGACATTATTAATGAAAAGTTGGAGTTATGTTTGCAATTTCACAACGTTACTCCTGTTTTAAATATTGCAATTTCCCTGAAATTATTAATCTCATTATTAACCGGTTTCCCACTAGCTACTTCAATAACATAATCAAGAAATCTATCTAAAGCTTTCTCAAACGTTTCACTTTCAACCAATGTTCCTGCATTAAAATCTATCCAATGTGGTTTCAATTTATAAAGTGAGGTATTTGTAGATATTTTCATCGTAGGAACAAAACTTCCAAATGGTGTTCCTCTACCGGTAGTAAACAACACCATCTGACATCCTGATGCTGCCAACGCTGTAGATGCGATTAGGTCGTTACCCGGAGCATTCATTAGGTTAAGTCCTTTTTTCTTTATCTTTTCACCATATTTCAAGACATCTACTATGGTTGCATTTCCGCCCTTTTGAGTGCATCCCAAAGACTTTTCTTCAAGCGTAGTTATTCCACCTTCTTTATTTCCAGGAGATGGGTTTTCGTAAATCGGCTGTTTGTGTTCGATAAAATACTGCTTAAAATCATTTATCAATTCAACAGTTTTATCAAAAATCTCTCTATTTTCAGCCCTATTCATCAATATAGTCTCTGCCCCAAACATTTCAGGCACCTCAGTCAAAATAGTAGTTCCGCCTTGAGAAATTAGAAAATCTGAAAAAACTCCAACTAAAGGATTTGCCGTAATTCCTGATAATCCATCAGAACCCCCGCATTTCAAACCGACTTTCAGCTCCGCCAAGGGAACTTTTTCTCTTTTATCACTTTTCATTAAATCATAGAGCTCTTTCAAAATTTTAACGCCTTCACCAATCTCGTCAGAAACCTCTTGGGCAACTAGAAACCGTACTCTTTCTTTGTCGTAATCACCAAGGGTTATCTTGAATTCTTCTACAATATTATTCTCGCACCCAAGACCCAACACTAATACCCCTCCACTATTTGGATGGTTTGCAACATCAGCTAAAATCTTTTTGGTGTTCTCATGATCATCTCCCAATTGGGAGCAGCCATAGTTGTGTTTGAATGCTTCGATTGCATCTATATTCTTGACTGATACTTCTCTTTTGAATTCTTCTATAATCATATCTGCTATGCCATTAACACAGCCCACAGTAGGCACTATCCACATTTCATTTCTAATACCCACTTCTCCATTCTTTCTTAAGTATCCATCAAATGTAAGATTTTTATTCTCTGAAGTGACTTCTGTTAATGCTTGATTGAATGCATATTCTGAAACTCCTGAGAGATTGGTTTTTGTATTGTGAGTATGTATCCACTGACCTATAGAAATTTCCTTCACTGCATGACCGATGGAAGCGCCATATTTAATAATGTTCTGACCTTCTCCAATATCCTCTAATGCCAATTTATGACCTCTTTTGATATCTTCATTTATAACAATTTTCTTGTCATCAACATCTATCACTTCATTTTTTTTAAGATCATCTAGAGCTACGACAACATTGTCCAGTTCGTTTATTTTAATAAATCTTTTCATATTATTTCAACACTCCCAGAACTGCTTCTTTCATACCAAGCTCTTGGATTTTTCCCAAATGCTCTGTCACGGCATCAGTCATTCCACCTATTTGGTTTAAATCCATTTTCCATACTTTTTCATAGCCTAAAACTTTACTTGCTATCGTCTTCAAGCTTTCATTGGTACCGTCATAATCAGACCACAAGTTCTGGAACATAGACAATATCTCTCCATCATCAGCTAAAGCTATTTGCTCGCCATTTCTTTTCCCTCTATAAAATGATATCAATGAAGCTAAGGAAAATATCAGCTTATTGGGCAGCTTGTCAAATCTCTTATTATACTCAATAATAGAAGGCAATACCCTGGTTTCAAACTTTGACATTGAGTTAAGAGATATGCTCATTAGCTCATGCTTTATAAAAGGATTCCTAAAACGATCCAAAACAGCCTCTGCAAATGCTTCCAACTCTTCTTTTGGCAAATCCAGTGTAGGAATGATCTCCTCAAAAATAGCTTCTTTGGTGTACTTTCCTATAACTTCATCCTCTACAGACTCCCTTACAGTATCAATTCCATACAAATATGATACAGGAACCATGCTTGTGTGTGCGCCATTTAATATTCTTACCTTTCTCGTTCTATATGGAGCCATATCTTTAACGAACAAAGTGTTTAGACCTATCGAAGCTGCTGGGAATTCCTCTGCTATGCAATCAGGGGCTTCAATGACCCAAAGGTGGAACGGCTCTCCTTCAACGACTAGCTTATCCTGATATCCTAACTCTTCTTGTATTTCATTTATACGCTCTCTTGGATATCCCGGCACTATTCTATCCACCAAGCTGTTGCAAAAAGTGTTCGCTTCAACAATCCACTTTTTAAACTTTTCTTCAAGTTCCCAAAGCTCCACATATTTAATGACAGTCTCCTTGAGTTTTTCCCCATTCTTATCTATAAGCTCGCAGGGAATAATTATAAACCCTTTATCGTCGTCTCCATTAAAATGTTTAAACCTTTCGTATAACAATGCAGTCAATTTACCTGGAAAGCTATTTTGTGGTTTGTCCTCCAGCTTATCATTTTCCTCAAATGATATTCCTGCCTCAGTGGTATTAGAAATAATAAATCTCATTTCAGGGTTATGAGCAAGGGCTAAATACTCATCATTTTGAGCGTAAGGATTAATTGCTCTAGTAATGCAGTTTATCACCGAGTGTTCTGTAGATGCTTTGCCACCTTTAATTCCATTCAGGTATAATGTGTATAATCCGTCTTGCTGATTCAGCAATTCTGCTAGACCTTTATCTATTGGTTGAACTACTACAACTCCGCTATTAAAATCAGCTTCCTTGTTCAATTTGTCTATCTGCCAATCAACAAAGGCTCTTAAAAAATTCCCTTCCCCAAACTGAATAACCTTTTCAGGGTAGCTTTTATGGTTTTTATACGTATTTTTATTTAAGTTCATTTGTTTATCTCCTTTAAATTCAGGTATCAAAATTTCAATATAACTTTTAACATTTCTCCAGCGTTTTGATCAAAGTCTTTAAATGCTTTTTCTGAATCTTTAAAATCATATACATTAGTTATGATTTTCTCTATATCGACTTCCCCTTTATTTACAACGTCTATCAGTTCTTCAAAATCCGCTTTTACTGCATTACGAGATCCGTAAACATTAAGTTCTTTCTTTTGAATCGTTGAAAAATTAAAATCTAAATTTTGTTTTCCTATTCCTATCAATACAACCTTGCCACCAAATGCTGCAGCGTCTATACAGTTTTGAAAAGTCGAAGGCAATCCTACAGCTTCAATTGTTACATCAAAACCGTCACCGTTTGTAATTCGATCCACTTCTGAGCTAAATTTAATCGGATCACTGTTTAATATGACTCCATCTGCTCCAAGTTCTAAAGCGTAATCCAGCTTTCCCTGTGCAACATCGCTAATGTATACTTCCGCACCGAATAGCTTTGCCGAAATCATTGCCAAGACTCCTATCGTTCCAGCCCCGATTACTAACACTCGATCTCCTTTTTTAACATTCGCACGTTTTACTCCATGATGACTTATAGCAAATGGTTCAATCAACGCCAACGTTTTACCTGGCAAACCCTGCCCGTCATATATTCTTTCAATCGGCATTGTTATATACTGGGAAAATCCCCCGTCTCTCTGCGCTCCCATGGTCTCATTAGAAGTACAGCAATTAACCAATCCCCTTCGACATGAATAACATGTGCCACAGTTGAAATAAGGGTTTGCAGTTACTACCATTCCTTTTTTTAACCCTTTATCATTTTCTTCTATTTCTACTATCTTAGCAGAAAATTCATGCCCAGGAATTCTTGGATATGAAGAGTAGGCAAATGTGCCTCTGTAAGTTCCAAGATCTGACCCGCAAATACCGCCGTATAATAATTTTAGTAAAGCTTCGCCTTTTTTAGGCACTGGAATATCTATATCAGTTATTTCTATTTCCCCAGGATTATTGATTATAATTTGTTTTGATTTCATTTTTATACCTCCTTGTATTTTGATATTATGTATCCATGTTGTATACATTTTTAAATATAAATCATTCTTATTTATCTAGAGTTTTTATTAAGACCTTGTAATTGTGAATATATTGTAATAATATATAAGTATTCATCTTGTATTTTAATTTTTTGAAAATGGAGTGGTCAAAGTGTCTAGGGAAAATTTAAGCGACAAAGCTTACAGTTTTATCAAAAATAAGATTATAAATGGCGATTATGAACCTGGATCTATCATTAATGAAACTATGATTTGTGATGAAATCAGCAGCTCAAGAACCCCGGTACGAGAAGCAATAAATAAACTTGAGCAAGAAAATCTCGTAAAAGTAATCTATAAAAAAGGGATTATCATAAAAGATATTACCTTAAGTGATATCAAGTTGATTTATGAGACGCGTCTGCTAATTGAGCCTTATGCAATGAGAAATTATGGCAAGCAGATGGATCCCAATTACATTTTGATGCTTAAAAAGAAAATTGAAGAGTCCACAACTGACGATGCTTTATTCCAAGCTGACGATGAACTCCATTATTATATTGTTAGTCAGACCAATAACATATATTTAATAAATGCTATAACCGCTATTTACGGACATAATATGCGCATAAGAATACTGTCGGCCAAAAACATCAAAGAACGTATAGAAGCTACTTCTTATGAACACAATGAAATAATAAAATATTTTATTGAAGAGAATTATGAAAAATCAGCTCAAGTTTTAACACATCATCTAATAAAAGCCAGAGAAGCAAGTTATAAATTTATGCTTGAGGCGTATAACTTAAACAGGGATTTTATCAAAGATTCTCTTTAAAAAAATATCTGCAATGATCATCCAGTTCAATATCTGATGATCATTTTTTTCAATATCACATTATTATATCCTCATCACCATAAATCTCCATTGGAATTGAATCTCATCTCTTTTGGTTCAGTTTTAATTATCAAATTAGGATTTCTTTTTAAATCGTCATAATACGATTCAGACAATAGAATCCGTTTTAAATGCAAGCTGTTGCTTATTCGAACAATTCTAGGATTTTTTTTGTCAATCTCATTACATGTTTTTATGCATACTTGAATAGCTTCTTTATCACTTTCCATGACTATTGGGATTCTGACTCCGCCTAATACAGTGCATGTAATAGCATTAAGATACATCGATGTCAATTCCAATTTGCTAAAGACTCGCTTTGTAGTCGCACTGGAGTACCCTAATCCAATTCCATTTCCATGAGATTCAGGACTAATATCTAGCACAGCTACTCTCTGCGCCTTAATTCCACCTGTTGCATATGGCGAACAAAATGTTCCAGTAATATTAGGATCCATACCATCACCACTGAAATTTTTTCCTATTTGATCAACAATCAATACATCACATTCATCTATGCATATTTTAGGCATAGATTTAAATGCCTCTTTCAACAACTTAGGCTCTTCTCTTTCGATTTCATCCGAATTTAAAGCAACTATCTTGCATGTTTCATCAAATGCATTTTCAATAACAGCTACACCAAACATTATTGGTGCATTTTTTAATATTGCTTTTCCATACAAAGGAACATTTTTAGCCATATTTTTAAAGCCTTCTGCATGAATAACCTCAGCTCCATATTGTTTTCCAAGTCCAATAGCCATCATTTTCATCAATCCGCTTTCATATGGTCCTCTAAATGCAGTGTGTGGCTTTATCCTGCAACTTAAAATTATCCCATCAGCATTTGCTGCATTTTTATCTATGTATACACTTTTACCTTCATCATTTTTCCCAATCTCCACTACTTCCATAGAAGATATGATTGGACATCCTATATATTCTTCTTTTATTCCATATTCTTCCAGCACTTCTTTTTGCCCTTCTGCAGTTGCGCCTCCATGGCTTCCCATAGAAGGAACTACAAATGGGTTTCCTTTTTTATCTTTAACAAAATCAACAATCGTTTTGGTGATTAATGCAACATTAGATACTCCTCTTGAACCAGCTGTAATTGCAATTCTCATTCCTGGTTTAATTTGGCACGCAAATTTTTCTTCAGAAAGTAAATTTAATATAACCTCCGGAATATTTTCAACTTCTATTTTATCTTGCCGGAAAAGCTGTTCCACTTCAAACATTTTTGGAACATTTACATCTTTTACCAAATCGGATACTGCTTGTCGTTCACTCATAATAACTCCTCTAATTCAAGAATATAATTCATTATTTATTAATATCAATAAAATAATTCTACTAAAAATGTTGAAAATATCGGGAAGTATGTCAACAATATCAAATCAATAGCAAATAAGATATAAAATGGTATTGCTTCTCTCATAAAATCTTTTGTCGAACACTTCGTTATCCCTGTCGTAACAAACATAAGTGTTCCCATAGGCGGCGAAAAAGCACCTATGGCACTATTAAAAACATAAATCATGCCAAAATGTATTGGATCGATTCCATATGCTATTGCTACCGGAGCTAAAAGCGGCGCCAATACGATCATTGAAGCATTTCCTTCTATAAACATGCCGACAATAAGCAAAAATATATTTACCACAAACAAAAACATATACTTGTTTTCAATTGTATTTACAAGCCATGCAGTTAAATTTTGAGGTATTCTTTCTTTAGTAAGTATCCATGAAAGTGTTGATGCAGCCGCAACTATCAACATAATAGATGTAGCTGTTCCTATAGTCTCTTTACTCCCCTTCATCAAATCTTTTAATCTAAGCTCCTTATAAAACAACCCCAGAATTAATGCATAAATTATTGCAACAGCACCAGCTTCAGTAGCTGTAAATGCTCCTATTCTAATACCTCCAATAATAATTATTGGTAACAACATTGGAAAAAATGCGGGTTTTATAGCAATGATTTTTTCTTTAAATGTAATTTTCGTCTCTCTAATTGGAGTATATCCTCTGTTAATACTCATTTTGCGAACCATTACCATCATCGTTACACATAACAATAGTCCTGGCCCTATTCCTGCAATGAAAAGTTTTCCTATTGAAGTATTGGTTATACTTCCATAAATAATCATTCCAACAGAAGGAGGGATAAGAGGCACGATCATTCCCGAAGCTGCAGTCAAAACAGTAGAAAATGATTTTGAATACCCATGCTTTTCCATGCTGGGCACAAGCAATTTACATTGCATCGCCGCATCTGCCAGACTAGATCCCGACAGACCACCCATTAAAGTAGAAAGCAAAATATTAACTTGAGCTAATCCACCATTCATTCTACCAGTAAGTATAAAAGTTGTCGTCATTATCCTCTTAGTAACACCTGTATAATTCATAAATATACCCGCCGCTACAAAGAATGGGATAGCCAGCAAAGCTATGCTTTCCACTCCACCAATAACTTGTTGAGCAAATATAATTTCATTAACACTTGGTGTTACTACAAAATAATATGCCGAGGCTGCTAATACCGCGATATAAACAGGCACCTTCAAAAACAACAACCCCAACATTATTATAACCATTATTAATACTGCATCACTCATTTTGTGCCTCCTCCTCTTCTGTCACTCCAAAGACAGTTGTTAATACGATATTTACTGCTTGTAAAGCACAAGATATCGGCACAATGCTATAAATGAATGTATATGGGATATGAAGAATACTGGTCGTTCTCCCAGTATTAACAAACACTTTTAGATAATCGAGGCTTCTTATGAATAAATATCCTACTACTAAAAGCGATACTATTAAAATCATAATGTCTAGTGCTCTTCTCATTTTAATTGGAAAAATATCATACAATACTTCTATTGAAACGTGGTTTGCGGAACGGAAAGCCGCCCCTCCGCCCGCAAATATAATCCACACAATACAAATCAACTGTATCTCTTCAACCCAACCAAGAGGCTTACCTACTACATATCTCATTATAACAGCCATAAAAGTTATGCCTATTAATATAAACAACGGTATGCTGGCAAGTAATACATCAATACTTAAAATTTTATTAAGCATTGTACTTCTTTTTTTATTCACATCTTGACCTCTTTTCGTTAAAGATTCTTACATAATAATTTACTCTACAATACTTCTAATCGTTTCATAAAGATTTTCTGACCATCCAAATTCTGCACCTTTATCAAAGAATTCCGAAGCAACATTTACCCATTCAGCAAACTGATCTTCTGTTAATTCAGTAATTGTTACGCCCGCATCTACCATTTTCTGCTCGGCTTCTTCAGTGGCATCTTCGTATAACTCGTTATTATGCAATCCTGCTTCATGTGCTGCTTCTTCAATTATGCTTTGTTGTTCATCAGTCAAGGTAGAATAAAAATCTTCACCTGTTATCCAAATTTGAGTGGCAAAAATATGATTATTTTTAACTAGGTGTTTACCCACTTCATGAAAACTTCTATTCGCCAATGATACTATTGGATTCTCAACTCCATCAATTGTACCTGCTTGTAATGAAGTGTACACGTCACCCATTTCCATAGCAACAGGAGCCAATCCTAAATTTTCAAAACTCTTTATAGCAAGATCATTAGCTGAGACTCTAATTTTAAGCCCATCAAGATCTTCTGGTTCAACTACCGGCTTAGTTGTTAAAAAATTTCTTTCCCCATAAATCCAATTTGAACCAACAACTCTTAATCCAGCTTCATCAGCTAGCTCATCACTTATTTGTTCATACCACTCGCTGTCAAGAACAGTCCACACTTCATCCCAACTTTCAAAAAGATATGGTGCGTAAAGTATCCCAAAATCTGCTACACCATAATCAGCTAGATATGCTCCATCTGCTACAGTAATTACAGGAGATCCTATTAACATTTGGTCTATCAATTCTGTCTTCGTTCCTAAAGATGAGTTAGGGAATAATTCGAGTTCTATTGTTCCTTCACTTTTCTCGGAAACAATCTCTGCCCATTTCTTTACTGCAATTGCAGTTGGCTCAGCTTCATTATTTTCATATCCAACTTGTATCTTAATAACATCATTGGAATTTCCATCGTCTACATTACCATTGTTATCATCGTTGGTTGTAGCACAAGCTGTAAAACTTATAAGCATCGCAACTGTTAATATACCTGCTAAAATTTTTCTTTTTTTCAATTTCAAATCCTCCCTTGATTTAAATAATATTTATTAATTCTTTTAGTCCTAATAATTATTGATCTTTTGATTTTAATGCTCTTTTTAACTTAATAATTTCCCCCTTTAATTTTACTCCTTTCTAAACAACGTGCAACTTTATAATTATTAGGCTCAAGAATCTTAAACAATAAAAATATGACGATTCAATGATTGCTTTGAAATATTCTTGTTGTATACATCTATAATTCTACTTTATGCTATTGCAATTGTCAATATAATTGAACATTAATATTATAGTTAAATTACTTCTTGAATTTAAATTATATCTTTTAACAGCCTCCTCGTTTGTTGTATACAACAAACGAGGAGGCTCAATTCACTTCACTATTTATATTTTGTTTTTATTTGTTGCTTAATGTAAACTTTCCAACCAAATTCTATTTTATTATTTTATTCACAAAACAACAAAGAGCCAGATAGCCGATTATATAACATCGATCCTCCGACTCTTTAAAATTGTTTCTTTTTACTTTTCCTTCGCCTTATCCAAGCTATCCCACACGCCTAGCATATACATTACGCCTAAGGCTCTATCGTAAAGTCCGTAAATGTGCATTCCCAATGACTTTACAGTATAAATCACTAAGTAAATAAAACAGCTTGAGATACTGTTACTATCCCAAGCTACACTTATTTCTTTATTTAATTATTAAAACAGGTTTTTTTACATGGTGTAGCACTTTGTTTGCTACACTGCCTAAAACAAGGCTTTGGAAACCAGAACCCATGCCGTGGGATCCCATTATTGTCAACTCAACATCATTGTTGTTAACATATTCTACTATCTTGTGAGTCGGATCACCGTTAAGTACAACTACTTCAATTTTATCTTTCATGTCCGAAAAGTATCCTTCTGCTTTTTCAATGATTTTAGAAGATTCTTCATCTGCCTTATGTATTATTTTTTGTACACTATCTTTCATTTCTTCTACATTGCCAGATTCATAATAATGAATCGGAAGTCTTACATCTTTAATGTGAAGCAATACTATTCCCACATTTAACGATTTTGCTAAATTTTTGCCATACTCCATAGCTCGTGTAGAAAACTCAGATCCATCAATAGGAATCAATAGATTTTTCATTCGAATTCCTCCATTAATTTATGTTTGCTAAATTCATCCTAGATATTTGTTCAAAGTGCTTCTCACCGCACCTTTTCCTGATATCATTTCAACAACCATATCTTCTATTTTATTGCCTAAGCCTACTTGGTACAAATCAACACCAAATATAGCTGCATTGCTAAGAATCGGTTTTAATTCAACTTTATTGTCTCCAATTTTGATATCTTTTAAAACACCTTGCAATTCATCTGCCATGGGATCAGGGCTTATAGTAAATTCATTCCCTTCATCATCAATCCCTATCAAGTACCTTAACCATGCAGCAATTGCAAGAGGAATTCCTACTAAATTGGCAGGATTAAGCTCCTTGCTTGTTTGATATGATTTTATGGTCTCACCAAACCTTATCCCTACTTTTTGTGATGTATCCGTAGCAATCCTCTGAGGAGCATCTGGTACAAACGGATTATCAAAACGCTGGTTGATTACCTCATCGATAAAATCTTTGGGATTTATTATTCCAGGGTCTACGACTACTTTCAGACCTTCGTCATAACCGATTTTTTCAACAAGTTTTTTTAGAGTACTGTCTTTCATCTCTTCAGAAATCAAAGTATGGCCTAACAAACAACCCGTTACCGCCAATGCAGTATGCAAAGGATTAAGGCAAGTAGTTACTTTCATCGTCTCTATCATATTGACTGTATTTCTATCTGTAAATATGATTCCCGCTTTTTCCAACGCCGGCCTTCCATTAGCGAACTTATCTTCAATAACTAGATACTCCGTCTCTTCAGCATTTACAAAAGGGGCTATGTATGTGTTCTTAGATGTAATGACGCTGTCCATGCCTTCAATTTCAAGATCCGAAAGATGTTTAAAAACATCCTCTGACGGTCTCGGCGTTATTTTATCTATCATGGAAAGTGGAAAAGTGATTTTGCTTTCATCTTCAAGATAAGTTAAAAATTCTTTTTCTACATATCCCTTTTGGGACCATCCCCTAGCTACTGTTATAACTGCTTCTTTAAGCTTATCGCCATTGTGCGAGCAATTATCCATACTCACCAAAGTCAGAGGTAAGGCTCCATTTTTGTATCTTTCATATAATAATGATGTAATGATGCTCATGGTATGTTTTGGTGATTTAATTCCGTTTTCTATATCATCGGCTACAAAACTAAACATATCTCCCGAAGCATCCTTAAGTGCATAACCTTTTTCAGTTATCGTAAAGCTTACCATCTGTAGATTTTTATTCGTAAATATCTCCACTAATCTAGTCTTGCTTTTCTCATCATTTAAGTTTGCTGCAATTCCTTCAGCAATGCTTGCAACAATTTTTTTTTCAAACACTCCACTAGGTTTCATAGTAACTAAAAGCGTTAAATTATCGTAAGGATCATATATTTTCTCGATGATTTCAAAATCGAATGACTCTGCCGCTATAATTCCAATATTATCGATGCCTTCATTTAACAGAGTCTGTTGTGCACTTCCCACAAAGCCTCTAAAAATATTACCCGCTCCAAAATGCAACCACTTTGGATTAGACTTAGTTTTTTCTACCATGGCATCAACATCAAATTGCGGAAGCTCAACGCCGGCTTTTTCCCATATCTGATTGTTTTTTAATTCGGATTTATTCATTTTCAAGGTTATTTAACCTCCTTCGCCTTATCCAAGCTATCCCACACGCCTAGCATATACATTACGCCCAAGGCTCTATCGTAAAGTCCGTATCCGGGCCTGCAGTTTTTCTCCTCGCCCCAAAGGTGTCTTCCGTGGTCTGGCCTTATATATCCGATAAACCCATTGTCGTGATATGCCTTTAATACTTCATAAACGTCTACGCTTCCATCTTTTCCTCTGTGGGAAACTTCTATGAAATCTCCATTTTCAAAGACTTTTACGTTTCTTATATGGGCAAAATGAATTCTATCGTGAAATTCTCTTATGATTGCCGGAATATCGTTAAGAAGGTTCGGCCCTAAAGATCCCGTGCAAAGAGTAAGTCCATTATACGGGCTATCTACCAGTTTTAAGAATTTTGCTATATGGTCCCTGCTTCTTATGATCCTTGGAAGTCCGAATATCGGCCATGGTGGATCATCTGGATGAATCGCCATCTTGACGTCTACTTCCTCACAAACAGGAATGATTTTTTCAAGGAAATACTTTAAATTTTCAAATAAGACTTCTTCGGTTATCCCATCATAGGCTTTAAAGAGCTCATCTAGCTTGGCCATTCTCTCAGGCTCCCAGCCCGGCATCGTAAAGTTTCCTGATCCGCCAAGAATCTTTTCTACCATATCCTTTGGATCTTCAGTGATAGCCGCTTTTTCATAATACAGCGCATTAGACCCGTCAGGAAGCTCCTTGTAAAGATCAGTCCTAGTCCAGTCAAAAACAGGCATGAAGTTGTAGCATATGACCTTCACTCCGTATTTTGCCAGCTTTCTGATAGTATCTATATAGATATCTATGTATTTGTCCCTGCTCGGAAGACCTAATTTGATATCGTCGTGGATATTTACGCTTTCTACAATTTCAGCATCGAATCCCTTGCCTTCAACAAGTTCGACCACCTCTTTGATTCTTTCTTCTTCCCACTCTTCGCCTGCTACCTTGTCGTGAAGAGACCATACTATCGTCTCCACTCCTGGTATCTGACGTATATGATCGAGGGTTATCGAGTCATTTCCCTCTCCATACCATCTCCATGACATTTTCATCTACATCTCTCCTATCCTCAATTCACTATTCTTTTCTCCTATTATTTAACCAACGATGGCAAGAATGTTGACAGCGCAGGTACGAATGAAAATAACAATGCACAGGCAATTTGCACTGCAGTAAAAGGCAATATTCTCTTAGCAACCTCACTTACAGGTTCTTCGCTTATACCTGCAGCTACGAACATGGTAGTTCCAAAGGGTGGAGTTGCTTGCCCCATTGCAAGTAAAAATACGAATACCAATCCAAACTGTACAGGATCTACACCAAAGGCTACAGCTATCGGAGCCAAAATAGGTGCAAGAATAAGGTTTGTAGCTCCTACTTCCATGAACATTCCAAATATTATCAACAAAACATTTACCATAATCAAGAATATATACTTATTGCTTGCAACTGACATAAACATATCGGTTACGACAATCGGAATTCTGTAATACGTTATCAACCATCCGAATAACTGTGCAGTTACTACAAGAAGCATCAAGTTTGCCGTCGCCTTAGAGGTATTTTTCATGATAGGCCATAGGTCCTTAAACGACAATTCCTTATAAATAAAAACACAAACAATAATACCATAAAACACTGCTACTACTGCTGATTCAGTAGGAGTAAATATACCTGAATATATTCCACCAAGAATAATAAAAGGCATTAAAAGTGCCCAAATAGCATCCTTAAATGTAACACCCAATCTCTTTGGTTCAAATTTATCTTCTTTCGGAAAATTATTCTTCTTTGCTATAACAAACGCTGCAATACATAGCGCGATGCCACATACAATTCCCGGGATTACGCCTGCCATCAATAAGTCCGCAACCGAAACTCCTGTAATATTCCCATAGATTACCAGAACTATGCTCGGCGGTATAACTATACCCAAAGTTCCACCAATCGCTTGAATCGCTGAAGAATAATCTTTAGGATAACCACGTTTAACCATTTCCGGATACATCAGTCCTCCGATTGCTGCCGTAGTGGCTACCGATGATCCAGATATTGCCGCAAAGAACGTGCATGCTACTATGGATACCAAAGACACTCCCCCTGCAATCCACCCTACAAGGGCATTCGCAAAGTCAACAAGCCTTCTTGAAAGACCACCTTTTGACATTATGTCTCCAGCCAATATAAACGCCGGAATAGCCAACATTGAAAAGGAATCGCTTCCTGTAAACAATCTTTGTGAAATAATCGTAATCGGAATTTTACCGTCAGCAAAAATAGATAACACACATGCCAGTCCTAAAGACCACACTATTGGAACACCTATAATCATTGCAATAAAAAGCGTTACTATCAAGATGATAGCTGCTGTACTCATCTTATTGACACCTCCATAAAATCTTTCCTAATCTATATTTTCTTCCTTGCCTTTTATTGCTTGGAATATTTTTCTAACAATTTCTAAGACTGCTATACCCAACCCTATTGGAAGGCACATGTAAACCAAATTCATCGGTAATTGAAGCGCTGGGCTTAGCTGCCTTGCACCAATCTCCATTAACTGCAAAGTACTATAAAAAAACATGCCGCTTACAAACAAAGATATCAAGTACTGAACTACAGAAATTATCTTTTGCACATTTCCAGTGAACATTCTATCAATAATATCAATTTTAACCTGCATATTGTCTCTTATCCCTATATTGACGCCCAACATAATCATCCATACAAACAAATACCTAGAAAGTTCTTCAGACCAGGGCAAGCTATAAAAAAACACATATCTAGTAATCGTCTGAGCTAGTATAACTATCATCATCAAACCTAGAATAATCGTTATTATGCCGTGCAGCCCACGCTGCATATTTTCATACAGGCCTATGACTCCTTTTTTCTTCATGATTTCACCTATCCTTAAAATATAAAAATACTGGAAAAGTGGATATGTCTGCGTTCTCACCATCAAATCATATCCACTTTTCAATTAAATTAAGTTTTCACAAAATACAGACTTATTCTTCTACAGCTTCAATCTGCTCTATGATATCTTTGTAGTCTTCACCAAATGACATCTTGAATTCTTGGCTCGCATCAATGAACTCTTGCTTGTCAGGATATGTAACTTTCATTCCTAAAGCTTCTAAGTCTTCAAGTGCCGACAAGTTCATGCTTCTTTGAACTTCTCTTTCATATACTCCCGCTTCAAGTGCCGCTTCTTCAAAAATCGCTTGATCTTCTGCTGATAACTTTTCCCAAGCAGTAGGGCTCATTATGAAAACTACAGATGCATATACATGCTCAGTAATCGCAAGATTGTCGTTTACTTCTGCAACATTCATTTGAAGTATTACAGATAACGGATTTTCCTGTCCATCAAGTGCGCCTTGCTGCATGCCAGTATAAGCCTCACCCCATGACATCGGTACAGGATCTGCCCCTAATGATCTCCATAAACCTTGGTGAGCTTGGTTTTCCATAGTTCTGATTTTCAATCCTTCAACATCTGAAACACCATCTACAGCTCTCTTGCTGTTTGTCAGGTTACGAAAGCCCGATTCCCAAAAACCTAGAGTCTTGATTCCTGCTGAATCTATTTCTTCCATAAACATTTCACCGATTTCTCCCATGAATATGGCATCAGCATGTTCATAACTTTTGATAAGGTACGGCAAGTCAGCCGCTGCTAAGCTAGGCGCAAAATTTGTCATCGGACCTTGATTTGCAATTGCCATGTCAACTGTTCCTAATTGAACCCCTTCAATCAAATCCCTTTCTGCTCCTAACTGCCCATTGTGAAATACTTCGATTTCAATTCTACCATCTGTTTTTTCTTCAACTAATTCCTTGAATTTTGTGAGTCCTTCACCAACCGGACTGGTTTCTGAAGCAACATGACCTACATTAAAGCTTAGCGACTCTTCGCCACTAGATCCGTTGTCGTTTGAATCAGTACCACAACCAACCAATACTGTACTTAAAATCATTACAGCTGCCAACGCAAAAACAATTTTTTTCTTCACTCTTTTTCCCCCTTGACTTTTTTAACTTTTTATTTTGAAGCGTCTCCTCTTAAGCTTTTTATATTTAAGCCTATAGAAAAGTGCACTCAACAAACTTATGGTTGCAAAAATATATAATGTCCATTCAGGTAAATCTAGGGCTATGAAATAACATACAAACGTCAACCAACCTGCAAATGATATAATCTTGATCTTTTCACTAAATTTAATTTTTGATATTAAGATAAACATTAATCCTGCGGTCAGCATCAAGGCAATTCCTAACCAGATCAATTTATAATCCATTTTTCCACCCCATATTCATATATTACATTTCCCCAACACACCTAAATCAGTTCTCATTAAATTACCATAAATTACCGCTTATATCAAAAGAGAAGTCTTTTGCTTCATCTAAAATCTCCATATCCGGAATTTGTTTTGCTTTTTCAAGCAAAGATTCAGATATTTCAATATACTCGATATGCAATGAGTTAGGTATTCTTATTATATCAGGTGATTCCTTATTTATGTCTACACAGGTTTTTACAGCTGCTTGAATAGCTTCTTTATCACTCTTTAATATCATTGGAATCTTGATATTCTTAACTATTTTTGCCGTTAGCGAATTAGGATAGGTTTTTTCAAGGTCGCTTTTATCAAACAATCTTTTTGTTACCATGTGAGCCATTCCCAATCCATTAGCATTACCATGCGTCTCATCACTTAAATCTAAAAGAACGACTCTTTGAGCATCTATCCCTCCAGAAGCATAAGGCGTCGGAAAAGTACCGGTAATATTCGGATCCATTCCATCTCCTGAGAAATTTTTACCTATTTTATCTACTATTAATACATCCGTCTTCTCAATTAAAATTTTGGGCATTAATGTTTTTGATTCCAACAAAAGTGCCGGTTCTTTTTCTGGAATTTCTTTGTTTGTTAATGCTATGATCTTACATGTTTCATCAAATGGGTTTTCAATAGTTCCCACTCCAAACAGTACATTAGCATTCTTCAGTATAGCATTCCCAAATAACGGTATAAGTGCTGCCAAGTGTTTTACCCCAACCTCATGACATGTCTCTGCACCCTTTTGCTTTCCAAGACCTATAGTCATCATCTTCATAAGACCTGATTCATATGTTCCTCTAAACGCCGGATGTGTTTTAATCCTGTTAACCAAGATAATCCCATCTGCTTCAGCAGCATATTTATCTATAAATACCGGAAACTGTCTTTCAAAAGCTGTTTCATCAGTATAGCCAATCTGCTTTGTTTCCATTGACGCTTTTATTGGACATCCACAGTACTCTTCGGTTATTCCGAAGCTTTCTAAAACTTCTACTTGTCCTTCAGCAGTAGCGCCACCATGACTTCCCATAGCTGGAATAATAAATGGCTCTGCACCAAGTTCTTTGACAAATGCTGCGACTTCTTTTATTATCAAGGCAACATTAGCAACTCCTCTGCTTCCTCCGGTAATTGCTATCTTCATACCTGGCTTTATAGTGCTTTTTATTTTATCATTCATCAATTCACTTCTCAAAGCTGCCGAGATATCATTTATCTTTTCTCTTTGGAAGTTTTGCTTAACCTTAATCATTTTAGGTAACTTAACATCTTTAAGCATATCGCTTACTACACCCATTTAACTGCCTCCCTAACTCTTTAATCAAATTTCAGAATTACTTTATATATGTCTATCGGATTATTCTCTACTTCCTTTATAGCTTTTTCAATGTCTGAAAATGGATAAACATTTGAAATCAACGGCTTGACATTTATCTCCCCATTTGCAAACCACTCGATTACTTCAGGAAATTTATTGCTGTGAAGTCTTGAGCCTTTTACGTCAAGCTCTTTTTTGGTTATTTCTAATTGTGCAATTTTTGAAGGCTGGTCTGTAAATCCGAGGAGCACTACTCTCCCACCAGATGCTGCAAGCTTAACCGCCTGTTCAAATGTAGAAGGTATACAAACAGCGTCAATCACAACATTAACACCTAGCTCATCAGTTTCTTTCATTATAATTTCGTCGACATTATCTCTGGAAGGATTTATCGTCATATCTACACCTAGTTGTTTTGCAAGATCAAGTCTAGAGTCTACTAAGTCAGATATTATGCATTTTGCCCCAATTTTCTTGACAACTTGCGCTGCACACAACCCTGCAGGACCCGCACCCATTACAAATACTGTATCTCTCGCTGTGACTTCTCCTCTTGAAGCAATTTGTGCAGCTATTGTAAAAGGTTCAATCAAGATTGCCTCTTCCCAACTTAAATCTTTTGGGATTTTATGAACAGCATTTTGAGGAAGAACTACATATTCCCGATATCCTCCATCAACATGCACCCCACGCACTTGAAGATATGAACATACATTTGGTCTGCCGACAGAACAGTTATAACACGTTCCACACCCAATGACCGGATCTAAAATTATATGATCTCCGATTTCAAGTTTATTTACGTCTGTTCCTTTTCCAACAACTTCGCCTACGACTTCATGCCCGATAACCCTAGGATATGTCGCCACTGGAGATGTCCCATGAAAGATATGAATATCAGATCCACATATCCCCGCCGCCTTTACTTTAACTAAAACTTCATCTTGATTTGCAATCTCTGGCTTTTGTACATCCATTATTTGCAAATCGCCAGGTGATATTACTTTTGCTGCCTTCATTTCCATTTCTCCTTCCGACATTTAAATCTTTATCTCAATAAAATTTTATATACACTTATCATTTTAAATATTTGTATTACAAATTATTCTTTGCGTCCATTATAATTTATGATATTTGCCTTGTCAACGCCTTTTTAATCGATATCATAGATTTTTTTAGATTCGGCACGCCAATATTTGTATTGCAATTATTGAGATTTTGGTGTTAAAATGTACTTACAAACGATATGTTGATACTATGTTTTAAAAATTCATCAGCCATTAATGTTATCGTTTTCTTAAACTATCTATATTTATCAAGGAGCTGAAGTAATGAAAATACTTTATTATGATTGTTTTTGCGGTATCAGCGGAGATATGAACTTAGGTGCTATGGTAGATCTTGGCGTAGACCCTTCTATCTTGTCTAGCGAGCTTTACAAATTATCAATGAAAAATGAATTCGAACTTACCATTAACAAAGAACAAAAAAATGGAATAACCGGGTCAAGGGTTCATGTCATCGTAAAAAAACATGACCACGTACATAGGCATTTGAAAGATGTTAACGAAATAATCGAAAACAGCGATTTAACGGAATCTGTAAAATCCTTAAGCAAAGAGATATTCCTCAAAATTGCAACTGCAGAAGGCTTAGTCCATGGAAAAGCCGCAGATAAAGTTCATTTTCACGAAGTTGGAGCAGTAGATTCAATAGTAGATATTGTCGGCGCAGCAATTTGCTTTGAGATATTGGGGATAGATAAAGTATATTCTTCTCCTATCCAATTAGGAAGCGGCTTTGTAAGCTGTGCACACGGAACCATACCCGTTCCAGCACCTGCAACTATAGAGATTTTAAAAGATATCCCTATTAAAACAGGATTAGTCAATTTTGAAACAACCACCCCGACAGGGGCAGCTATTCTTGCAACTACTGTTAAGGAATTTAAAAGTTCTATTAATATGAAAATAGAAAAAATCGGTTATGGCGTAGGAAATAGAGACTTGTCTGTTCCAAATTTGTTGCGAGTTTATTTAGCCGAGATATACTAAAGAGGTAATGTGAAATGAATAAAAATCAAATTAAAGATTTGCTATTAGCTGTTCGCTCAGGAGAAACTGAAATCGAAGAAGGTTTAGAACTATTATCCGAACTCCCTTACAAAGACTTGGGATACGCGACAATTGATAATCATAGAGAAATAAGGAATGGATACCCAGAAGTTATTTACTGCCAAGGCAAAACTACAAATCAGGTTGTAGGCATTGTACAATATATGATGGAAAGAAAAAATAATATCCTTGCAACTAGAGCAAGCTTAAACGTATTTGAATCAGTTCAAAAGATATGGCCAACTGCACATTACAATGAACTTGGCAAAGTTATTACCATTCAAAATAAACCTATTGAAGAAACAACGTCTTATATAGCAATAGTAGCTGCCGGAACATCAGATCTGCCAGTAGTAGAAGAAGCATATGAAACCGCAAAAATCCTTGGCAACAAAGTAGTGAAAATTGCAGATGTCGGGGTTGCCGGTATACACCGGCTGATATCGAAGCTGGATATAATTCGAGGCGCTAAGGTAATTATTGTAGTTGCAGGCATGGAAGGGGCACTCTCCAGCGTTATCGGCGGACTCGTTGATAAACCGGTAATCTCCGTTCCTACCAGCGTCGGATATGGAGCAAATTTTGGAGGCCTTTCTGCGCTGTTAACCATGCTCAATAGCTGCGCTAGTGGAATAAGCGTCGTAAACATAGATAATGGATTTGGCGCTGCTTACAACGCCAGCATAATCAACAAACTCTAGAACTCTAAATGTAAAAAAAAGGATAAAACAATTTTTATCCTTTTTTGCTATTCTTTAATCCACTTTTTTTGATGTGCCTTCAACTTTTTTCAAATCGTCTATCGCTCTTTGGATGTGTCTCTCAATAAAATGCTCTGCCAGTGCAGGATTCTTATCCTCGATCGCTAAATATATATTTTTATGCTCTTTTACACTGGTAGATACGCCAAGTATCTTATTCAAAGTCATTTGATGTTTAACCATGGTTTGCCTAAGCAGCTCATTTATTTTGACGTTGATCGGATTCTTACTGCCTCTTGATATTTCCATATGAAACTCTAAATCCGCCTCTACAAATTTATCTTTATCATTTTGACTTTCTTCCATGATATCGATATATTTTTGCATATTTTTTAAATTTTCTTCATCTCTATTTTCTGCGCATAACTTAGCGCTACCAATTTCTATTATGCTTCTAAATTTCAAGATATCTATTATATTCTCTTCTCTAAATATTACAAAAGGTAACAACGGATCCAAAAAAATAGAGGAATCCGGTTCATTTACATACGTTCCCCCGCCTTGTACCTTTTTTAATATCCCAAGCGCACCAAGCCGTTCAATAGCTTCTCTTACCGTAACCCTGCTTGTATTCCAAAGTTTACACAACTCATTTTCCGTGGGTAATTTATCTCCAGGCTTTAATTCTCCATCAATTATTTGACTTTTAATGTCCTTGTATATTTCATCGCTCACACTGCTCACTTTAAACTCTCCTTCTTTCTTACATTCAAGTCAATTGTCAAAGTCCACCATACATCATCAATTACAATATAACATTAAATCCACTCATTTTCTATACAAAACCCAAAAAAGAACCCCTCCAGTTCTGCTGCTGGAAGAGCTCTAATCTAAAGGCATATGTCAATGTAGTACTTGTACTCAACGTTTTTTGTTTCTCATTGTGGAACTATGTTTTATATTCTACACCTTTTTAATGTTCAAGTCAAGGCTCCTAGAAAAAAACTTCAAACCACGTTGAAAATATTTTCCATTAGCCAAAAACTCCGTGAACATGCATTCATATTCACGGAGCACTATCCAAGAAAAATACACTTACAGCTCTTTTTCTTATATTATCGATTCTAAAACTCTACTTAATTCTGGTACATTTGCTTTTGTCATAATATTTTTAATTTCTGCATTTTGTTTTTCATTTGCAGGAACAAAGGGCTTAGTACAATATTCATCCATCTCAATCCCTCTTATGACCATAGCTCGCTTTATTATTGGTATAAAGGGAGTCCCTACATCATATAAACCCATCAATGTATCTACTTTCTTTTGCAATCTAGAGACTAAGTCAAAATTGTTTTGACTGATAGCATTGACCCATTCAGAAAACAACTCAGGATATAAGTTTGATAATCCACCTATGCAACCATCTCCTCCAGACAAAACATTGCGTGCAAAAAATTCATCAAAGCCAGACAATATAACAAAGTCCGGGAATTCCCTTTTTATTGATGAAATCAACTTGCGTGTGTGTCCCATATCAGTTACAGTGTCTTTGTACCCAACTATGTTCTTATGTTTTTTAAGTAAGTTTAGCGTAATTTCAGGAGTTAAATCATATCCTGTTCTTTGTGGAAAGTTATATAAATATATGTCTCCAGTTATTTTTTCAGCAACCTTGTCATAGAACAGTTCTATACTTTCATCTGAAAGTGCAAAATAATAGGGACTAATTATCATTACAGCATCTGCTCCCGCATCAATAGCGTAATTAGATAACTCTACGGTGTCTTCAACAGACATGCAACTTGTACCAATATATAACTTAGTTCTTCCATTTACATATCCTACGGACAAATCAATCAATTCTTTTTTCTGTTCTATCGTCATGGAAAAAAACTCACCTGTACTTCCCATCACAACCAATCCATCAACTCCGCCATCAATAAGATGATCGTAGATATTTTTGTTTGCTTGAATGTCTAAATTTCCTTTAAGGTCAAACGCCGTCACTACCGGCGTCATGAATTGTGCTTTTTTCATATTTATCTCTCCTTGTTCTTAAATACTTTTAATTTCAAATAGGCAAGAGCAGGCCCAAGAAAGGTCTGCTCACAATACCTTTAACTAACTATACATAATTGCATAATCTGGCAATAGCTATCTCCGTAAACCCCATTGATTCTGCTTTTGTTAATTTTCCATTTGCCACTTCAACGACTTCATCCAAAAAAGCATCTGCGATTTCTTCCATCGTTTGAGGTCCATAAATCACTGAACTAGCATCTACATCCATGTGGTCGATCATATTTTCGTAAGTAATTTTATTCCCAGTGATTTTTATAACTGGTGAAATTGGGTTTCCTGTCGGTGTTCCTCTACCTGTTGAGAAAACTATAATCTGCGCTCCTCCCGCTACCATTGCGGCTACTGAAGAAGGATCATTCCCTGGAGTATCCATAATTACTAGACCTTTTTCACTAACCTGCTTAGCATAATCGTATACTGCAGTTATTTCTGTGTGTCCACCTTTATGTATACATCCTAATGATTTTTCTTCAAGTGTGGTTATACCGCCTTCTTTATTCCCTGGCGACGGGTTACCTTCTCTAACCTCTTCTCCAACAGATTGCAAAGCCTTCTCATAACGATAAACAATCTCAAATATCTTATCTCTTATCTCAGGTGTTTTGGCTCTTTCAGCCAACAAGTGCTCAGCACCAATCAATTCAGTTGTTTCTGACAATATAGACGTTCCACCATGCGCAACGATTCTATCACTCAGTTCACCTATTAAAGGATTTGAAGCTAGGCCACTAGTAGGATCTGAACCACCACATTCTGTACCAATAATCAACTCAGATATAGGATATTGTTCTCTTTTAAGTGCGCTAGCCTCTTGTGCCAATCTTCTAGCAGCTCTTGTAGCTTTTTCTATTGTATTAAGGGTGCCCCCTTCTTCTTGTATAATGAATTTTTCCATCGGCTTGTTCGTTCTTTCATTGATTGCATCTGCCACCAAGTCCATCTGGCAGTTCTCACAACCTAATGACACAACTACAGTCGCATATATATTAGGATTCGCAGCAAACCCTGCCATTACATCCATAGTATATTGTTGATCTCCTTCAACCTGAGCGCAACCGTTTTGGTTATTGAAAGTAACTGCTCCCTCAACTTGAGATGCTATAATTCTTGTTGTATCAGATGCACATACACTGGCCGGCAATATTAGGATATTGTTTCTGACTCCAACTCTTCCATCCGGTCTTTTATATCCATAAAAATTCATTTAGTAAGCCTCCTTAAGTTATTTATGATAATTAATTCTCTCTTTTGCTAATCACATTATGCTCATGAACATGTTCACCCTTTTTAATATCGTCAGCTGCAACACCGATATATTGTCCGTATTTCATAACCTTGCAGTCCCTAGTGATATCTTTTGTAGCAACCTTGTGATAAATCTGGATGTCATCTTTAGCATCTACTTTTAAAATTGATCCATCTTTAAGTTTGCAGTTAATCTCTGTCCCTTTGTCGATCTTCTCTATAGCAACTGCCACGTTGTCTTTATTATTTATAATCAATGCATTTACCATTGTTACCCTCTCCTTATTCTCAATTTAATCAAATTCCATACTTACTTCAGCTTTCTTAATACCTTCTTCATTTCTTTTCAAAGGATACTTGGGGCTACCATGTTTCTTAACCCACCAATCAGTCATTAGCGGAACAAGTATCGCAGTTACCACTACCGCCGCTGCAACTTGTGTAGTGGCCGTTCCAACATATGGTTGCCATGCCGGATCAATTATTGCAACCGCTGCTGGTACTGCAACAGCATTTCCTGCGGTTGTCGCTACAGCCCAGCCTGCATATCCTGGTCTTTTCCCTATAAATCTATCACATGCAACAATAAAGGCTCCACCTACAAAAGTACTGATCAATCCCAAAAGGATCCCTTGCGGTCCACCTCTTACAATATTGGTTATATTTATGCCAGCTCCTAATGTGAATCCCACAAACGGTATTAATATGTTCCCTGCTGGGGCCAAGAAATCCTTAAGGCTTCTATCGATATTTCCTAGAATCATACCCACGACTATTGGAACCACTGCTGCTACAAGAGATATTAAAGGAATATTTGCCAACCCCGAGGCTCCTAATGCTACTAACGTTAGAAAAGGACCGTCGTTGATTGCCAATAAGGCCATCGCTGCGCTATCAGTTTCGTCACCGTATGTATTCATCAAAGCCAAGTATACACTTCCATTACTGTTTGTAACGGCACTAATAACTGCCAAAGTAGTAAGTCCAAGTACTCCACCCATACCAAATATCTTACCAATAGATATTCCAATAATGGCTCCAATTACAAACTTTGACATTAGTAGAATGCCACCTCTTTTAAATACCCTAGGCATCTCTCTCAATTGTAGAGTTGTCCCTAGACAAAACAATTGAATACCTATTGCAGTTGCTGCACCCGCACTAGTAAATATTGCTGTAGTAAAAGATCCTATCTGCACTACTTCGGGTATGAAAGTGTTAATCAGTGATGCAAGAAGCATTGGCACTATCATAATTCCTGCCGGAATCCTCTTTAAAAAATTCATTATCATAATAATCATCCTCTCACTTTTTATCTAACATGCTTAATCAACTATACATTTGACACGCACGAAAGTAACTTTTGATAAATAATAAACTCATTGACATTGATATTTCAACTCTTTTTTGTGTTGCACAACGATTCCATAGCCTATAAAAAAAACCTCCATTTTTTCCTCTTCAATTTTGTTCTTATATGCGTACGCTGTTTTTATTTAAAAACTTATGGTTAAATACTACTACACTGCATCTTCTATGTCAATATGTATATCTATTTTTTTTGATAGATAATTAACTTTTTTATACGATTACATGTCAAGCTCCACAGATCAGTATTATAAGTAATCAAGCCATCTATAATCTATGGGATTAAACCCACAAACAGAATCATCGCCTTTATGTTTGATCCTCCAATGCTGGTACCTATGCTTTTACTTGCTAATTTACATCTTTCGATTTTCTCCTATTCGTGCAATCATATTATTTGGTTACTAATAAATCCTATGCACTCTATTTCACACTGAACAACGTCTCCAGATTTCAAGAATTTTGGAGGATCAAAACCCATGCCTACTCCAGCAGGTGTACCCGTCGCTATAACATCACCTGGTTCAAGTGTGATGCCTGTGGATATCTCCTCGATCAATTCACCGATGCCTCTTATAAACAATCTTGTATTTGAGTTTTGCCTAACCTCTCCATTCACTTTGCTGGATATGTTTAGTTCCAAAGGCCACTTCAAGCAACTTTTATGAACAATCCCGGGGCCTAAAACTGTGAAAGTATCTAGACTTTTGCCTCTGAACCACTGCTGATGCTCTTGCTGCAATGATCTAGCTGATATATCATTCATGATTGTCACACCAAATATATAATCCCACGCCTCATCTTTCTTGATATCTTTGCCCTTTTTTCCTATTACTACAGCTAATTCCACTTCATAATCAATGTTTTTATCTAAAGAGAAATGTCCCTCTATCGCCTCACCTGGACCGATAGTTTTAGAAGCTCTTTTTGAAAAATATATCGTGTGGTCAGGACGCTTGAAATCACTCTTGCTAAAACTTTTGATTATTTCTTCTAGATGACTCAAATAATTAACGCCCACGCAGATTATATCGTGTATTGGCCTTGAAATTGGTGATAGTATTTCGATATCTTTTACTGGTATTTTATGTTTTTCATCAAAGCCACGCTCTAAATCACGCTTTATTATATTTAAATCAACCGCTGTAGACTTTTTTATAAAGTCAGTCATATTCTGAAAAGTATTCTTTAATTTGAATGATGATATATCTACTACGTATCTCTCATCAAGGGTGTATAGTCCCAGTCTTTCTTTTTCATCATTGATATTGTATTGCACGAACTTCATTAACTTCACCTCATATTGTATTATTTGTATTAGCAATGTATGATACCTAAGAATTATATACATGCTTATATTTATATGTTACAATTATTTTATATTTGATTAACTTACAGGAAAGGATGTGCGCTTATCAATGTCGACAGATCATCGTTCTACATCAAGGGTATTGGACATTTTAGAAATATTAGCTTTTTCAGAGGACGGTTTCTCGCTGACTGAAATCGCATCAGCCATTGATGCTCCAAAAAGTAGTATATTCCCGATAGTTCATACTCTTCATCGTAGGGAGTATATAAAAATGAATAGCAACACTTCTAAATACACAATAGGTATTAGATCCTTAGCTCTTAGCTCTGCTTATCATAGCAATAACAGTATTCTTTCTTACATAAGAAAAGAAATGCAAAGAATTGTCGATATCTGCTCCGAAACTTGTCAGCTTGGCATATTAGACAAAGGAAACATCCTCTATCTAGAAAAAA
>CAZOTE010000013.1:0-42669 GCA_964582705.1 uncultured Eubacteriaceae bacterium
CCTGTTAGCATTTGCCAGCTTTGCTGGACGCGCACATCAATACTACCGTCTCAACATGAGGAGTGTGTTGACACAAGGGAAACAGGTGGTGCTTACTTAGTTTTATTGTAGCATATAATAGCCTAGGTACAGCATTTTGAAAGGATTTGTGGAAACATTTTTTCTTATAGGGTTTTATCGTAGCCTATCGAGACCAGAAAAAACCTGTCCACCGTTGGCATATCGTAGGCATTGCCAACGCAATCACATAAAAAGGGGACCACAACGGTCCTTTTTTTGTTGTGCACCCAGCACGGTCGCAATAACGGGTGAAAGTCCCGAGTGCGGGTTGATAGTGCCAAGCACATAGCCAAGAGCAAGGGTGTCTACGGCGACGAGAAATCTAAGGGAAGCCGGAGGTAAACTTCCGATCTGATTAACAGAAATCACATAATACGTCAGGCCAAGTCAAGACAAAACGCGATAATTCTTTATGTTTTTTATTATTTTTCCCAGGCATAAAAAAAAGAGGGCTGAAAAACAGCCCCCTCTTGTAATACGCTCGTATTTGCCCGTATTTCGTTTTTTTATCTTTGGTCGATTAATACCCCTCGATTTTAAATAAATCTTTAATCTCGTTAATTATTTAAGAGGTTTTTCCGCCAATTTTGCTATAAATATCATGCACAAAGTTAGCACCACGACTGGCGATCAAACCAGTGAAAATCATGCCCACATAAGGCACGTTTAAGGGTAGACCAACCAGGCTGAAAATATCAGCCCCTGCAGAGACAGCAACTATCACCGAAATGATGATGGCACCGATGCGGTCTGCGTTGACCTTCCCGTTGTCCCACACCATCTTCAATGTTTCCCAAACAGCTTCCGCCACCAAAGCGACAATTATAACAGTTACTATATCCATTTTATTTTTCCTCCTATTTTAAAATCTCAAGATCTTTGACATTAACAGCAGCAGTAACGGTCCCGCCTTTACCGATTACGACTCTGTCTCCATTAATCTGCATCACATCATAGGTAGTGCGGTAGACGAATCCTGCGAGCCCACGACCGTTGTAGTCCGTAGCTCCACTCTTAACCTTTACATGGGAGCCAACACGAAGGGTAGGCCTACTTGCCGGAGCCTGGGTCTTTCCTGGTGACACGATAGATCCGCCGCCATTGGTCGAGACGTGTACTTCGAAGCCTGAGTCGTTCAATTTCCCGGCCTGATTAATAGCATTGCTTTTGTTGGTAAAGGCTCCAGTTTGTACTCGATACAGTCTGCCGTCATATTTGATAATTGGCTCATAGCCTGCACCTATTAGTCTAGCAAACATGATGTCTGCGTTCTCCTTCTTCGAGAAAGCCCCCACCTGAACATAGTGAAGTCCTTGCGTCTTGGTCTCCACAGGAGGATTCATGGCCTTTTTAACATCGGCGCGGAAGGTATCCATGCTCTTTCCATGTTTAGGAAACCAATGCATCACATCAGCGTGGTTTGATGCGATTCCGAGCTTCTGTCCTTCTTGATGATCGATGATGACATTTCTCCCAAGCGGGTCCAGCTTAAACTCTTTGCAGAGATGAGCAAAAAGCTCAACTGCATTTTTATATGCAGCCTGGAAATAGGCTTCATTCTTTTTGGTGTCATATCCTATCATGGTAGCCCCACGATAAGTGTGGCCCTCAGGCTCGCACATCTCAATACCAATATAGTCATTGTTAGCGGTGCCGCCTGCATGCCATCCTCTATGATTCCAGGGTAGATACTTCCAGACTTCCTTGTTGTCCACAAAGCCGTGGACACAGACCTGGCGATTTGTTTCTCCGGCCTTATAGGACTTATTCCACCTGCTAAACCAAGCTCCTGCCATAACACCCGGAGTAGCAGTTGAGTGCAGCATCAACCCTTTAACCGTAATCTTTCTGCCTGCTTGATAACAATCATTCCTTGTCATGTACCGTTCATTAATTTTCATTTTTTTCATCCTCCTGTATTTTGTACAAACCATATAAAAAAGCCAAGCAGGGTAGATATAACCACACCCAAGGCCCACCTAATCGTAGATACTAGGCTTCTAATCTGTTCGCATAAATTCTCGACTTTCGTCTCTGATCTAGATTGGAATTGCTCGATCTTGTCAATGCGCTCCCCATGGTTGTTCATCCTTCTTTCATGCCTGCCAAGTTCGTTGTTAATCCTTTTATGCTCTTGAACACACAGCTCTCTGTTATACTCCATCGTTCGCCTCCTTTTAAGTAATAAAAAAAGACCTGATCAGGGTCTTTTAATCTTCCTTTTCTCTCGGTTTTGTTTCTTGCTTAATATCTTCTTTTAGTGCCTTTTGATAAGCATCCATTTCTTGCTTCTCTGTGAAATGATAGTGACGATCGACGTCTTGCTTAATTTCATCGACAATCGGTTTCAAAAGAGCTACATGTAGCTTGCTCTCATTCAGGGCTTTCAGCACCGCCTCCTTTGTCTCTTTGATTTGAACAGTGATAGGTTTATTCATTTGCCGTTTCCTCCTCTCTTAGAATGTCTGTGGTTTTGATTTTACTCAATGTTTTTTGCAAGCAAATTCTTTCTTGAACCTTTAATTCTTTGTGATCCGGTCTGCCATGGCTAAGTATCTCATCTATCCACTCAGGCGGAGCAAAGGGGACCTTCAATGTTTCAGGTGCATCAAGCCATTGTTTCTTCCAAGAGTTGTACTCTTTCTTCTGCTCATCAGTCAAAAAAGTTGCTACTGCGAGATAGTCAGTTTTAAAAAGCTCCTGATGCCTCATAGCTCTTATGTCTGACTTCACCCGCCACTCTTTATGTTCTTTATGTTCTTTAAACTTCTTAGACTTCTCAGACTCAGTAAAATCGTAGTAACAATCGAATATTTCCTCTGATGTGGGTAGATCTTGCTCGTCAACAATGACTAATTTACATCTCAAATTTACTGATTCCTCATCTAAAGCAAGAGATGGTAAAAAAGCTTCATTTCCTTCGTCGTCTTTTACTTTGTGACAAGCAGATATTGCGTAAACTATATTATCCTTATCAATTAAAACTGTATATTTTAGTCCCATAATACTGCCCCCCAGTTTATACCAGTTGATACGGTGTTAGTCCTATATATCGCAACGCTACACCCTGTGGTAGAGTGACTGTGAGTGGAAACCTCTAAAACTTGTGAACCCGGAACCGAAGAGTTAGCTGTTACAAATGGTCTAGGGTTACTAGTAAAAGTTTTACCATAACTCAAACTTACAGACGTTGGTGAATTTGCGGTAGGTGACATTGTGAAATAACCAGATGCCATTGGGCTAGATCCATCGTGCCATAATTCCGACCAAGAACCCCAACTACTTCCCGTAGAATTTCTAAACCAAATTCTATTACCACCTGTTCTTTGTCCGTAAAACTGAGTAACATAATCTCCTCTGCCAAAATTTAATAGTGCTCCATATTGGGATGGGTATCCATTTGCGGTCACTGTTGAACGGGTACTAGTAATACCATTCTGCCAAGTTGACGGTGTGGCGCTACTAGTTAATGCGTTATCTCCTAGGTCAGTGATACTAGATGAGGTGTGTGTATGTGAAGCATTAGCCTTAGTTGAGGGGTTAAAGTTTCCGTCATGCCAAATACTAACTTTTGTTCGCCAATTATTTCCTACTCCAGATTGTAGATAGAAATTATCGTTTGCACTAGTTGAAGCAGGACCACTAATCCTCCATGCGGTATGATTTGAACCAGTCCAACCCTTAATTAATAACCCTGAGCGCCACGACTCACCATCATCGAAATAACTAAATAATGGAAGTATCGCTCTGTCAGGAGCATCTGTAGGTGTTGGATAATAAACTGCTGAACCATTTGAGCCTTCCATCGCTCTACAGTCATCTATAACTAAAGCACCATTCGCGTTTACAACTGTTCGAGGTCCTACATCTATAGAGCCACCTGTAAGTTTTAAATTTCCCTCAATATTGGCATCGCCTAAAACATCTAGTGCACCGCTCTCCCATATCTTCCCGATGCCAAGTCCTGTCTTACCTATGCTGAGAGATACCTCGCCAGTCGGTATAATACTGATTGATGACGTTTGATTAAGCTGGTCACGAACAGAGAATTCAACTTCGAATGATTGGGCAGGGGAGTAGGTGCCATAATTATTACTTGCAGTCACCCCACTTGAGATGCCACTACTAGTCCAACTTCTAACAGTCGACCAGGCGCCATCTCGAGGACGGATGCGAATTTGATACTCTAAGGTGTTACCGGTGATCGTAGTGATCGTAGCACGTCGAACTATGTGAATTTGTGTACCCATTGTTAACACATTCCCCGATGAGTCCGCCCTGTAAGTATTGAATGTTTGAATCGAGGGAGAATTATAAGCCTGGACTGTGATACTCAGCGTCTGCGTTCTTGATCTTCCCCGGGAATCCGTCACTCTCACGGTGGCGGTTAAGCTGCCGGAGGAATTGATCGTATTCGTGGTTCGGTTATATGTGCCTGTTGATGATCCAGTATAAGCAGAACCATCAAACTCAATACGGAAGGATAGGGAAGATGTAGTCCCGGCCCCTCCACTGGCTCCGCTGATTGAAAAGGCAATCCTACTATTTCCTCTGATGTATCCGTTTAAAGCACTAGAGGAAACCGCACTATTTCCTTCACTGTGAGAAATTGAAAATGTTCCAGGAATGATGCTGGAACCAACAGAAACTGTCGCATTTCTGGTATGGACCCCAATTACTCTTCCAGCATCAATAGTCTCACACCTAAACTCAATGGTGGTGGAAGTTGACGTAGGCATAAGCCCATACATAGTGGTGTTGTTTGCCGCGGTAAAGGCAAACGTCGCACTCGTGCCGCTTATGGCCTGAGTCCTAATAGTGGTCGAGCCAATCCTGGCACGTACAGAGTGTGTGACAAAAGACCTGCTCCGGCTTATGTTTACGGTTGGATTTGACCCGATTGTAAAGTTCGGAGTATTGGATATAGTGCTAGCTGATGCCTTGCTTGCTGTCCTGTTTTGGGTAACAGCGCTCCCAATGTTTGTGCTCCCGCTTTTGGTTTGGACCCACAGGTTCACTGTAATACTCGAGTTGCTGCCCATAGCATCATAAATCTGTGCTTTTTGAGCATCAGATAGGGTGATTGTTCCGCCAGTTCCCACACCCGTCGTCGTCCATATGTTTGTGGTACCAATCCGCAACCTAACATCATGAGTAAAGCTAGATGATGCACGACTGATGGAATAAGAAATAGAATCCCCAATTACAAAGTTATTAAAAGATGATATACTACTAGCCCGAGGAATCGTATCTAAATTTGCAGATCCACTCGCACTAAGTCTGCCTACATAGGCACCGCTACCGAGCGTTATGTTTAAATCAAACCAACCACTAATCGATGCTGTCTTTGTCCCGTCGGAGTTGTGCCCAACGGTAAAAGAGCGCTCACCAACAAGCCAAGTGCCGGTCCCGCTTCGGTTTGTGGACGTGCTCCAGGTTTGAGTCGATCCATCTACTGTAGTAGAACCATTCTTTGTTGCCGAGTAACTCAGAGACCAGTCTGCTATCAAATACGTCCTAACACGCACGTTACTCGTATTATTTTCAATAGACTGACTCGTGATATCCCAGTCTAGCCTAATGCGATAATTTCCATTTGAATGATACGAGCCTAAAATACTTCCACTGGATGCCATTATTCATCACCTACCCATCTGATTAAAGTTATGTCATCTCCGAATTTTTCAATAAAGTGGTTTCCCACATAAAGTGAATCGCGGATTCTTGCTTTTGTGATCTCCATCTCGTGGTTATTTATCCATGCTATCCGATCTTCTCCTTCATAGAAACCTAACTCCTGATTATCAAGTCTCATCATGAATTCAGAACCTTCTACTTGACCGCGGGTACCAATTTCCAAGTAACCCTCAGCACTAAAGTTAAAGTAGTTCGTTATTTTTCCAACCTCAACATTTAGGCTATCTAAGTCTTGGGAAGCCTGCTCAAAATTAAAACCAATGCCTTCAATACCTGCAGTGATACGGGTGGCCATCATTTCTTCGATTTCACCCAGGAAACCACTGTATTCTTCTCCATCCCCATAGAGGGTCTGTTCTATCTCTATTGATATACCGCTTGCTGTTTGAGATATCTGAGTAGAGAGTTCCGTAATTTCTCCTTGCAAAGACCCAATCTCAGTAACAACGGAATCAATTCTTCCTGCCTCAATGGACAGGGAAGATTCTAAGGTGGAGATTGTACCTGTATTAAAACTTGAGCTATCAAGAGCTTCTCCTGCTTTGGCATCAATTTCGTTAAGCTCATCAATTTTGGATACATTTATGCTGAAATTGGATCCGTTCCAAAATAAGAAATAATCCTCTGGGCTGTCGCCGACTAATAGAGTTCCTTCTTCAAGGTTAAGGTGGACCTTTCCGCCTTTTAAAATCCCTGCATTCATTAAGTCAGCAGTGAACCCCTTGCCAGTTCCGAAAGTTCTCCAGTCCCAATCATCAGTGACCGGATCCCTTTCTGATGCAATAGCAAAAATGCCAGGGCCTAGATACAAGGCACCATAACTAGGAGATCCAGTCTTTGTGTTCTCGAGCAAGAATCCCTGACCTTCTATAACTTCCGCATTATCATACTCTCCGCTGGCTATAAGTTGATTCAATAGGACATCAATCTGTCCATCAAGCCAAGAAGTGGGAACAGGCCCATCGAACTCTTGACCTCTCTCCCAGATGCCCTGGTTACGGTTCACGATGGATTCAATTCTCGATATGCGTTTATCGTCGGTGATGGCGGGAAGGAAGTTTCCGAGCCGAATCTTTCCACGTTCTTTCTTTGTTCTAGATCTTCTTAATTCTATCACTCGTGCCTGCAGCTTTAGCTCTGGTTTGAATTCACGGTCTATGATGATTAATGTATCCCCAAGCCTGACCCTTTCATGGTCAAGACCAAACATCTCTAAGTCTATAAAGTCTACTTCATATGAGATTAACGGATCCGTTACTCTTGAAAGAGCAGCCTCTGTTTTCGACTTCAAAAGAGCCTTATCCTCTTCCATAGAGTCTTCAAATATACCCCATCGATGCCGCCTTGTTCCGTTTGGATTCAACCGTCCCCATCTTGCCAAAGCGTCTAGATCTTCAATATAATCTTTACCGTCGTTAATGTCGGCGAAGGTAATCCTGCGGCCAAAACCACCGGTTTCCATCTCTTCTCCTTTACCTTTTCCGATTAGTGCAGTCTTGACATTTCGCATATCGACCGTTCTTGATATTTGCTCTATGTCCTTTCCGTATTCTATCCGCTTACCAGTAATAGCACCTCTCCGGCTTATAACATCGACATACCGTCCTGTGACCTGATTACCAGTAACCACGACGCGAAACCGCACCTCACCGCCCCAGGTAGAGAGTAGGGTAGAGAGCGCCTCGGAAACCGACACCTCGTATGCATTCATTGAGTTTATCCCCAGGGAATCCACAGTACCAGCCTGCCACCTAGTGCCATCCAAAATGCTCATGAGAGCTAGCTCTGCGGTGGTGTTGTAAGGTCTTTTGTCTCGGATTATCTCATCATTTAATTCAGTGTAGATGTGCTCACAATAGGCCTCAATCTCAAATGCAGCGTCATGCTCCTCTTCCACTTCGATGACTTCATACTGCTGCCAGTGGCCATCAAGGTCCTTCAAAAGTACAAAGTTCCCTTCCTTGACTTCATCTGCGAACTCAATGTCTCCGGGAACCTTGAAAGTAAAAGTGTGGTCCTGATTCAGTTTTTCAATGTCTAGATCCTCCAGCAAGGGCCGGGTTTCATTTCCCAGAGTACATATGATCTTTTCATTTTGATCTAATAAGAACAAACAAATCCCCTCCCTTACAAGAATCTCGGTTTATACTCAATCATTAATTCTCCTGCCGTGTTCACATTGATATTGTTTTCTCCGGCATTCAGAGAGAAAAAATCGCTCTCGAATGTGATCTTGTCATTAATCCTGGATCCATTCACTCTTACCACCTCGTCCTTCATATCGATGACAAGCTCATCACCGGCAGAAAAACTATGATCAAGCAGCCGGACATAATGCGTTTTATCCAGGTGAGTGACTCTAAAGTCTGACGTTCCCTCTGAAAAGGTGAAAGTGAAAACCGGAGGTGTCTCATACATTCCGCTCGGACAATAAAACCCCGCAGGAAAGCTCGTCAGACTGTACTGAATGGCATTCTCATAAGTGAAAGGGTCATAGGATACCAACTCGATGTCGACCTTGCCTACGCTACCCTTACGCTCAACAGGAGTGGATCCCTCCAGGACCGCATAGAAATGCCTGCCGCCATCCGTGACCTGGATCTTCGCTGTGGTCAGAGTCCCTTTTTCGTCTTTAAAAAATCCTTTTAGTTCTTCAATCTTCTGCTCCAATTCTTCCTGAGATTCGCAGTTCTTAATATCAATCCGAAAAGGCCTGCTTTTTTCTCCTATATCCGATTTGTTCTTTCTCTTCCCAGGCCTTCCGGGTGTAGATACTGCATTATAAGAGACTGTGGGGAAGAGGTCGTCACCATAGCTCCAGCCTACGGAAAAACCGAGTGGTTTTATATCAATGTCATTAATAAGCACCCGCAAGCCCCCTCTCTTTTGTTTTTTGTAACTTGTACAATTTCCGTGCTATTTTCTCAACGTCCGCTTCTTCGCGGACTACCATGCCCTCAAGATTGAAGTGGTTGTGGATATCTCCGCCGCTACTCGGTTTTTCTTTTCCGAGTGCAGGGTTGTACTTTTTAGGTACGACAGATTCACCCTTGTGTATCAAGGCTAGCATATCTTGTGGCACTATGTTCGTTCCAGTTGCCAACTTCGGAATCCTAGGCAGTGATACCCTCGGGATAGTGGGTATCCCAAAGGATTTCCCACCAAGACCGGGAACCCATGACGGAATTTTTATTGATGGAATTTTATTTATTGCTCTGCTGACACCATTAATCATGGATTCGAAACCACCAATAACACCGTTCATAATCCCAGCTACAGCATTAGCGGCCCCTTTTGCGACACCCTTCATGCCATCCCACATGCGACCCCAATCACCAGTAACAAGGCCTATAAATGCGTTGAAAATTCCTTTAATGACTTCTAGTACACCACCAATAATCGAACTCACGCTTCTAATCGCATTGAAGGCAGTATCCTTGATAAATCCCCAAAGAACGTCCCAAATAGCCTTGATTGTACCGCCCCATCTCTCCCAGAAAGACTGAATCCTACTCATGATGCTTTTAATAACTTCATAAACCAACTCGATTACAAGCTTCACAATTTCGTATATTGAGGTAAAAACGTTATCGACAAATCCCATGATATCATCGCCCCATTTGGTCCAAAATTTCTTGATAGAGTCCAAGGCCCTGGCAATGATATCCCTTGCGGCTGATATAGCCAATGAGATGCCTTCTTTGATCTTCTCCCAAATATTAATGATGGCGACTCGGAAATCTTCGTTTGTTTTCCACAGATGCGTCACAATGGCGATTATACCCGCTATTGCAGCGACTGCAATGGCTATGGGACCAACTAATGCCAATATCGAACCATGGGATGCTATGATTCCTGCTTTTAACAGTTTAAGACCCGCAGTAAACCGGCTAACAGTCCTTACAATCTTAGCCACAATAACTAATGCAGGACCTATAGCCGCAACCAAACCCGCTATTTTTACAATGGTTTCTAAAACGCTTTGGTCCAGGCTCGCAAACCAGTTAACCCAACTAGCGATCTTATCCACGATCTGTGAAATAATCGGAATTAGAATCTCTGATATTTGTATGGCCACACCTTCCAGTGCTGATTTCAGTCTAGTGAATTGCCCCTGCAGGTTATCCTGCATTGTGTCGGCCATTTCAGTAGCAGCACCATTGTAATTCTTTGTTGCATCAGTTAGACTGTTGAAATCTTCCTCGCTTGCGTTTATGATGGCAAGCATTCCCGACATTGCTTCACGGCCGAAAATTGTGGAGGCCTTCTGCGCCTTTTGTTCTTCACTTAACCCTGCGAAGCTTCCTCTTAATTCTCCTAGCAGTTGATCCATAGGCTTCATTTCGCCGTTCGTATCGGTCATAGATATCCCTAGTTCTTTCATGGCTTTTTTGGCTTCGCCGGTTCCGTTCACCATTCGATTCAATGAACTCCTAAGAGCAGTACCTGCCTGGCTCCCCTTGATTCCGGCATTGGCCATCAGACCTAAAGCAAGGGCTGTGTCCTCTGCTGAATACCCCAATGCGCCTGCTACAGGTGCAACGTATTTAAAAGATTCTCCCAGCATCTCAACGTTTGTATTTGCATTCCTTGAAGTATTAGCTAGGAGGTCAGTAAAGGCGCTAGTTTGCTCTGCCTTCATCCCGAAAGCAGTCATGGCATCGGAAACAATGTCCGATACAACAGCAAGCTCGGATCCGCTGGCTGCGGCCAGGGCAAGTATGCCGGGCATCGAGGATACGATCTGATTTGTATCATAGCCTGCCATTCCAAGATACTTCATACCGTCCGCAGCTTCGCGCGCCGAGAATTTCGTAGTGGATCCTAACTCTTTAGCCTGGTTTTCCAACATTTCAAATTCTTTGCCGGTAGAACCAGTAATTGCTTTGACTTCACTCATTCCAGCCTGGAAATCAGAACCAATCTTAACGGATGCGGCCCCAATCCCGAGGATTGGTATCGTTAAGTTTTTAGTGAGTGTTTTACCCACGTTTTCCATTTTTTTTGAAACATATTCTATCTCTTTAGTAGCTCGCCTTAAATCTCTGTCAAAGTCTTTAAGATCTGCTCCAATTTTAACTAACAGTGCCATCCATTCACCTCCTTACTTGGAGAATTCAGATTTTAATTCTTTTAACGTTTTTTCTTTTTCTGCTGGATCAATAAAGTTTTCTTGAAGTTCTCCTTCGTCGTCATAGAGTTTATAATTTTTCCCAGTCCGTGCGTTTATATAGCCAACCCGTACTACAGAAACCAGTGTCTCCATATCATCTTTGTGTTTACGGTATTTTTCTTCGAGCATTAAATCAATTTCACGGTAGGTCATTTCGTAAAAATCAAAAACGGATATACCCAAATGCACTGTCGCAATTTTGAACATATCCGCCAGAGTGTAGTTATTTACTTCTTCATCGCCGGATGAACCGGGTTTACTTTTTTTTTGCCACTAGGCAAGGCAAGTTCTATCGCTTCGCCTATCTTATTGGCTACCATTTTTAAATCGGCATTCTCTATCAGGTCTCCTACAGTTTCCATTTCGATCTCGTCATCTTCCCAGCGCAGGCCGCAGTAGAGTATGGTTCTAATGTCGGCAAGCCCAGCTCCATCAGTTAAATTGCTGATCGACTTTCCGGTGATGCTCTCAATGTCGCAAATGGCATTCACACCCAGCCTCAAGTTTCTCATCTTATCTAATTCAATTGGTATTGATTTCTTCATGCTTTCCTTCCTCCCATCTTATTAATTAAGCCCCTGATAGAACCTTTTCAAGCTTTCCGTCTCCTTCGAGGGTAACGGAATACGTCGCCAGGTCGTCATAAGGGGCTTCGATTGGAAAGTCAGTGATGATTGCGCTACCCGTGTATTTGTTCCCAGATTTGAAAGCCACGTCAATGGTTACTTTCGTATTGTTCATATAAGCATCTTCAAGTGCCGCAAATGCTGCATCATCTTCTACCATTAGACCGTCACAATCCACTCCCCAGTTTTTAAAGCCTATTTCTTTTTCTTCCCATCCTTCGCTGTCCTTGGATGTGGAATCCATGGATTCAGCGCTACGATTTAACGTCGCATTCCTCTGACCTCCAAGAATATCTGTCCCTATACTGACAAGTATGTCTACTCCTTTTTTCTTTGGCATGTTATATCCTCCTATTCATATTCAACTCTATAAACCAACTGCAAAGTCACATGGACAAGCTCCATCGTTTCCCGTTTCACATCAATAAGCTGTGTTTCGTGATAACAAAAAACGTAATCATCAGTCTCAAGATCGTCTGCCAGCTCTTCTTCAATCAAAAATGCCAGCTTTTTGATGTCAAGCATACCACGATTCTCAGCCCATACTTCAACCGCGGTGGTTATTTGCTTTCCTGTACTTGTCTTAGTGTTAAAAGGCACAGCTCTGACATCACCGATTATAATATACTTAACCGCTTTGTTTTCTGGGACATAATCATAAACCGGCCAATTAATCTCTTGATTTTCGTCCATCTTTTTCTTCATAGCTTCTTGTAAATCAAATAGTAACAACTTTGTCCACCAACTTTCTCACTTCACGCTCATAATTCGGTCTTTCTGAATCCGCTGCAGGCTTCATAAATGGTCTAGCAGGCATGCTGCCTACTGACTTACCACTCTTGTGCCTTCTCGGTTGGGTCCCATATTCAGCTAGATGCCTGTGCGGTGCCTTACGAGGGAGAACTGTCGCCGCTGGGCCGTTTTTGTCAAATTGCTTAGGCTTTATAGCCCTGTACAACTTGCCCGTTTTTGGCCTGAATTTGGCATTAACGTTTGACTTTGCATTGCTTGCAATCTTCTTTGACGATCCCTCTACTATGCTTTTAAACTCATTGCGAAGATTCTCGTTGTATAATGACATCTTCCTGATAGTTTCTTCCATGTTTTCAATGCTGATATCAGACTTCATGTGCTACACCCTTTCAACGCAAATCAATTCCAATTCTTTGTTTTTTTCTTCAATGTTCATCACGTACTGAACATCGAATCGCCGGCCATCATATACAACAATCATCGAACGGTCAATGCCAGGACGATATCTGATATTGACTTCGTGGGTGAGTTCAGACTGGCCTTGTTGCGCTTCGTAAAAGTTGCGTCCCCTTATCGGTCTGACATAGGCCCAGGTCTCACATTCTAAATCCCAACCTTCGCCAGTTTCCCAGTCATCAGAATAACCACCACCACCGTCTGGATAGTTCTCGTTGAACTTCATGATTTTGATCCACTTGTTTCGCTTTCCCGGATTCATTCAGTATCACCTTCTGTCTCTTCAACAGGATCATAAGCATACTGCAGCTGCGTCTTGATGCTCTGAATCGTAATCCGAGTCCGATCGGTCGCTTTCCCGACATACTCCCGGTTCTCATACCAGTCTGAAATAAGGACCAACCGCAAAAGATTAATCAGTTTATTCCCGAGGTCCACATCTAATCCAAAGGCATTCTTGCAATAAACGTCACTAGCAGCTATCAGCGAGTCTATTAAACCATCCTCTGCAGTGTAGTCAGCATCAATCCTTAAGTACTCTTTCACATCGCTTCTGACCATTACTTATCACCGCTCTGCTTAGACTTCTCCTTTTCAGGTACTTTCTTGAGTTCCTCTTCGCTCAAGTCCGGAGTTTTTTCTTCTTTCTGCTCTTTCTTGATCTCAGTCGCATATCGGAAAGTTGTTAAAATCTCGCCAACTCTCTTGTTGACCGTTACCTCTTCGCCTTTTTTATATTTCTTGTTGAGATACCGACAATCGGTCTTAATTTTAAGTTTCATCCATTCTACCTCCTAAATAAAAAGATATAGAGAGGGAATATCCCTCTCTATTAACCTCCAGCAACTACTGTCTGAACTTCACCGAATACAATTGCATCTACGTCGAATGTAGCTACATCTTCACGAGTTATCGCTCTCATATCAGTTCTGTTTTTCTTGAATGCATCTCCGCCAATGTTGGTGGTCAAGAGAGACATTGCCTGGCGGTCGAACAGTACGACCCCCTCTTTCAGGGAACCACAAATGATCGGTGCAAACTCATTGCCAGTGTTCACTCTTGTGGGAAGCGTTTTGTTTGAATAAACCTCGACAGGATGTATCCCGAAAAGTCTCCTAACTGTTTTATTAACCGGATCCGGCTGCAGAACATACTTTCCGTCTTCATCTTTCAGAGAATCTAACCAGTTAAATCCGTCCTGGTTCGTAACTACGACGCTTTGTAAAGAAATCGCAGGATCAAGCGTCACGTTGAAGATAGATTTGAGATCATCAAACCCAGATACCGGAGTTTTAGTTAAAGTGTTAAGTAGGGTAACAATCAAGTTGTTCCTAGTGGCTACTTGCTTTTTAGCAAGCCATCTTTGTAAATATGTTCTCAAGTTTGCCGCATTGTCTGCAAGTAAATTGTTAGGAACCGGAAGGATACCTCCACGATCCTTTATGGTGTAGGTGATAGTTTTGAACTGCGGAGAATCAGATGCTGGTACATCGGCTCCTTCTGCAAATACAGCAAATGGTGTGAATTCCGCATCTTTCTCAAGAACCCTAGAGCCGCTCAAAGTAGATACAGGTTCTACTGTTACAAGGGATTCGAGAGATCTATGCTCTCTTTTTAGCTCATTGATTGCACTGACCTCGTCCTCGGGTATTAAATACCCGCCATCTTCGTCAGAAGTTGAAGATAAAGCAGCTTTTGATTCAAGTAGGGAAGCTTCTTCCTGGCTTAGTTTCTTTCCAGCAACCGCCTTGTAAAAAACATCTTTGTACTTAAGATCTCCGTTTTGCGGTCCTTTGTTCAAAGGTTCTCCTCCATTAGGCTCTTCACCCAAGGCATCCAGGGCTTCTATCTTTGCTTTAATAACTTGGATTTCATCCGTGGCCGCCTTAATTTCGTCTTTTGTAACACCCTCTTTATTCATAAGGGCTTGTGCAGCATTTTTCTTACTTGCAAGCAAGTCAAGTAGTTCTCTTTTATCTTTTCTCATTTTTTCAACTCTCCTTTTTTATAGTTCAGTTTCCAATTTCAACATGGCTTTCAAAAGTTCAACTTCAAAATCCTTTTGTTTCTCCGGTGGGGAAGGGGAAGGTTCTCCCTCTGGTTTAATTAAATCACCCAAGCGCTCAGGCGCGTTTGTGTATTTATCCAGTAATGCAGAGTCCACACATGCGGCTATAGCCTTTGTTTCTTCCAATTCATCGGCAAAGCCCTTATTGACACATTCCTCGGCACTTAACCACGTCTCGGCATCGACCAGGGATACAATCTCATTTCTTTCTATGTTAGCCTTAGCTTCATAGGCATCAATGATGGACCCTTCTATCTTGTCAAGGTCATCTGCAAGCTTCCTAAATTCGTTAGAGTTGCCAACAGCCCAGGACCAAGGCTTGTGGATCATCATCATTGCATTTTTAGGCATAATAACTTTGTCGCCAGCCATCGCAATAACGCTAGCTATACTGGCCGCCAACCCGTCAATATAAACATTGACGGAAGCGCTATGCCGCTTCAGCATGGAGTGAATCGCCTGGCCTGCAAATACATCTCCACCCGGAGAATTGATGTAAACATTTAGTGTGTTAATATCGCCCAAGGCATCTAAGTCGGCCTTGAATTCTTTTGGAGTGACCTCATCGCCCCACCATGACTCGTTGGATATCTCACCATACATTGTCAACTCACCAACACCTTCGCTGCTATTTTTCATTTCCCAAAACTTATGCGCTTTCTTTTTTCCCATCTTCTGATTCACCCCCTTTCTTGTTTTTGTAGTAAGCACCTATCTCTGTGAGTTTCTGCATGTTCCCATTGCAAATCAACTCGTCGCCGCCTTCTTTGGGAGACATCTCTTCTTTCTCACGGGCTTCATTTGGTGTGAGGAATCCCGACTGAATCCCTACTCTGTAAGCTTCGTATCGGGTTTTTATATCCGCCCGAAGAATGGAATCAACGTTAAACTTGAAGTAATATCCCTGCTTGATTTCTCGGTCAACCAAGAGCTTTGACATAAGCTCCTGCTCATACATAGTCAATATCGACTGTAATGTATCTACATAAAACTCTTTCTGCTGCTCTGCAATATTTGTGTGCGTAGCCCGGCTTAAGTCATTGAGCTGATGCATTTTGATTCCAAAAGCTGCAGCTATCTGTCGAATGGTCAGGTTTGATATTTCTGTGAATTGCGCATCTGTCATACTCGTATTAAGCGGAGTATAAGAAAAGCCCAAAGGCAACGGTAAAAGCTTGCCTGCATTCTTGGATCCGCCGACCATTCTCTCAAATCTTTCCTGTAACTTTCGCTCGCCAACCTCGCTGATGTCGCCGGTGTACTGCAATACTCCTTTTGCGAACATCCCTGACTTAAAATACTGGTTTATAAAGTGCTGGCCGCTCTGTGCATTCTCTATACTCGTCTTTAAGTAGTCTCGGACCGAGATGCCAACTAATCCATTTGTTACAAGACCTTTAAAGTGCAAAATCTCATCCGAGAAGAACTTCAGCTCCGATCCGTCACGACCACGAATTACATACCAGATAGCATCTTTCTGACCAACAATCCCAGCATCATCAATCCAAATTTCAACCTCACCAAAATCAATAGGGTAGAGGCCCTGCAACGTTCCTCTCCGGTCGTAGTCGGGAATAACAATCGCATTTCCGTGGTGGTTCTTCTGAAATTCCACCATCTTCCAAAAGTCTGAAGCACTCATATAAGGGTTAGGGCGCAATTTTAAAAATGGTGCTAAGTGATGATCATTTACTTTTTTCTTGCCTTCTTCGGTCTCCTGGTAAACTTTCAATGGCAATTTACTTACCGTGTCGCTAAGTATCCGGATGCAGGTGAAATAGGTAGCCTCTCGCAGTTTGTCGCCACTTAAACCATCTATATTGATGCCCAGATACTTTAAAAGCTCCTCGTCTTGTAGACTTATGTTTTTTATGAATCTTTTCTGAAACCAATTGAATAATCTCATTTTTCACCTCCTACCATCCCAACTGATCCAGGTAATCGTCGGTAATTTCTATGACAACTCTCGTGTCCAAAAGCATGGCCCGGACGTGAGAGTTAATCGCACTAGCAATCGGATCAATCCGATCTTTTGACTTTTCCTTATCTAGCTTTATGTTTTCGTTATGATCCTGGCGCGTTATGGCATTTCCAATCGACCAAGTGAGCACCGGATTGTTGTTGTGGATAACTTTCTTTTGATAAACCTGCTCCCTGAAATCTTTTGTTGGGCCTCCCAGTGTTTGGATTCCCTGTCTAACTTCAATCAAGGTATAGCCTTCTGCCTCCATATCCTGCATAAAAGAAAGAGCATTCCATGGATCCGCACAAATTTCTTTGATTGTGATCCCGTGCTCTTTTTCAAAATTCCTAATGTATGATTTTACAAAGGCATAATCAACTACTGAACCAGGTGTGGCTGTGATCCAGCCTTGCTGGACCCAAAGATCATAAGGTACCTTGTCTGAGTTCCTTTTCTCAGTAAGTCTGTCTTCTGGCATGAAGCTGTGACTCAGAACCAGGTAAACTTCACTATCATCCGCGACTATCTTAAATTCAAAGGTCACGGAGGTAAGGTCGAGCTTTGCGGACAAGTCAACACCGACGATACACTCTAAACCTTTGAGTGACGAAAGATCAACCTCTTGTCCGCAGGAGTTCCATTTTTCAAGACTCATGTATCCGTTGTCTTTTTGGTCTACCCAGATATTTAAGTTCTTTGTCAGGAAGTTCCTCATCTTCTCAGGTACATCCAGCGCTGACTTTAACTCAGATCTCAGATAAGCGAGGCCTTCTTTATACGTGGCTACAATCGGGTTTGCTTTTATCCAATTTGTCTCATCCTTGATGTCGTCTCCCATTTCCAATTCGCATATGATCGCAAAATACTCGTCGTTCTCAATAGGGGAGTTTTCATCTAAAATATTTGAAACATATGTGTACTCAGTGTAGCAGGGACTGGCTAAGTTGAAGCCCGCTGTCGTGATTATGACCATGAGCGGCTGTGGTCTTGCTACCATCCCGGATAGGATTACGTCGTATATCTCACTGGTCGCATGACAGTGGTACTCATCGACGATTCCTAAAGATGGGTTTGTACCATCGCCTGTTTTTCTGCTTTCGCGAGAAAGTGGCTTTATAAACGACCCGCTTTTAACATGCTTTATCATTCCATAGGATGTGGTATATTTTCCTTTGAGCAGGGAACAGGAGTTGATTTGTGACTCTATCTCGTTATACACTATCGATGACTGCTCTCGCCCCCAACCAGCAATGTAAACCTCACTTTGCTCCTCGGCCAAGAAGTTCTCATAAGAACCAATTAAAGCTAGTAGCTGGGATTTCACATTTTTTCTAGCTACTTGTATATAAGCCTTTCTGTAGCGTCTGAGCTTCGTGCTCTTTCTTTTCCAAGAAAAAATATTCCCGGCTACAAAAAGGATAAACGGGCTGTCCCTTATATCGATTTGCCGACCAGCAAGTATGCCCTTGCGATGCTTAAACATATAAGCCCATTTATAAAAACGGTACAATTCCTCAAGGTCAAAATAATAGGGGAAATTTTCATCCCCGACTTTATCTAGGTCGTCCAAAAACCTCTGACACGCTCTCCTGTGCTTTTTACAGGCTTTTATCTTGCCATCCAATACGTCGATGACGTACTGATAAAGGATGTCGGATATTTCCTCGATCATAGCGCATCGCCAAACAATTTCTCTTCTTCAGTTACCGTTTTCTTTTCTTCTTTCGAAATGGCAATGCTGGCCCTTGCACTTGGAGTAAGACCAAATTCTGTAGAGAATTTCTTTATAACGTCAGCGTATTTATTTGCGATTTGGACGTAAGGATTTGTTACAATATTTGTGGCTCCGCTTTTATTCGTGTGCTTTATAACCTGGCCATACTTCTTTATTTCCTCAGTAGCTTTTATGTAATTTGCAACAGCGTCACAATAGATGGCCAGGGCAGTGACATCAATCATGGTAAGCAGTCCAAGCCGCTTGAGTTCTTCCTGAACCCGGTTCCATTCTTTCCGCCCATTTTCACACAGCCAATCAGGACAATCTATGTTTTCAATTCTCGGTTTGACCTCGGCTTGTTCTCTTCTTTCTATTTGCTCCTTCGTTAGGTGAGTTTTTTTATCAAGGACCAACAGCCCTATCGGTTTCGCTTTTCTACCCACAGTTCCTCACCGCCCGACGACTTGTGCCATATTATTTTTTTATCCATCTTTCTCCCTCCCAGCAAAAACAATGGTGTTTAACGAATTTAAATTAAATCACTGTAATGGTACTGCTTACCATCACGGAGAAGAAATACGTCAGAATCTCCTTCTTTCAATTCGATGTAACGCTCAACGATTACGTCCGAATATACCGAATCGAACTCCATCATGTAGCAGCGCCTTTTTAATTGCTCCGATGTTATCAACGTAGATCCACTACCTCCGAAAAGGTCTAGAACGATCTGTCCTCGTGCGCTTGAATTTCTTATAGCATTAGCGCACAACTCAATCGGCTTCATTGTTGGATGCACGTCGTTCTTTTTAGGTTTATCAATTCTCCAAACCGTGTCGTCACCAGGCTCTATAATCTCGTAATTATCAACCTTAAAAGAGATATCCCTTAAACCATCAAGGAACGTGATTAAATATTTCCCGTCTTCCTGCTTTGATATCGAGATATCCCTGGGAACCTCTTTGACCGTGGTCTGCTTGCGATCGCCAAACCAATTATGAGCGGCCCCAGGTTTCCAACCGTAAAGAATCGGTTCATGCCGCCAGTGGTAATCTTGCCTGCCCATAACCAGGGAATTCTTCACCCAAACCAGGCACTGCTTCAATAACCACCCAGCGTCAATCATTGCCTTCCTGAAATTCAAACCCTCAGAGTCCGCATGACAAACATAGATGCCGCCCCCTTCTTTCGTGTGATTAATCATATTCTTATACGCTTCAAACAGGAACTGATAGAATGCATCGTTCTCCATTTTGTCATTCTGTATCTTTAACCCGTTGCCGCCTTCGTAATCTACGTTATACGGTGGATCCGTAAAGACCATATCCGCACTGGCACCGTCCATCAGCACCAATCGTCCTCTTCAATTTCCTCTTCTTCTCCATCATCAAACAGCTCGTTAATTTCACTTAAGTCGAAACCAGTAAGCCCGAGGTCATAACCTGAGTCCTCTAACTTTACCAGTTCATCAGCGAGCATCTGTTCATCCCAAATGGAATACTCAGCGGTCTTGTTGTCCGCAATTCGAAAGGCTCTGACCTGCTCTTCGGAAAGGTCACTGACCTGGATCGTCGGAACTTCTTCTAGCCCTAAACTTTCCGCAGCCAATAGCCTGGTGTGTCCAGCGATAATAACCCGGTCTTCGCTAATCACAATCGGGTTTTTAAATCCAAACTCCTTGATGCTTGCCGCAACCTTTGCTACCGCATCCGAATTGTCCCGTGGGTTATTCTCATAAGGTACAAGGTCTTCTGTATTCATGTAAATAATCTCAAGTCTTTCCATTCTCCATCCTCCATCTTTATCCCCAGTATGAAAATAAAAGGAACTTTGTTCGCAGAAAAGGAGCCATTCGGTTTCCGGACTTTGCCTGATAAATAACCTTACCGCCCCTCCCCGTACACAAGCCTCTAGTGGTCAAATGCATTGTGACATTTATGACACCAGCAAACCAGGTTGTTGATATCTAGTCGCCTGGACCAATCTGATTTAATCGGCACTTTGTGATGGACCACATCGGCTGTAACAATCTTCTTATTATCCAGACAGCGTTGACATAGCCCGTGATCTCTAACTAAGGCCTGCTTTTTAATCCGCTTCCAGTCCATTGATTGGTAGAATTCAGCATACCTCTTATCTTTTTTATACCGGACATTTTCATCATAATTTTTGTTGTTTCGTTTCTTTATTTCCGCTTCCTCGCTTTGATGCTTAAAGCAGAACCTCTCCCTTGTTAACTCAGAGCAGCCCAACTTACTGCAGGGTTTAAGTGGTTTCTTTGGCATAGCCTATACAGCCCCTGAATGGACAATATATCTTGTTCTCCAGGAAGGTAGACCACACACACTTATAGCATGGCATCTCCCTGACTTTCTCCATCAGCCCGTTATAGCGTTTTTTTTCAATCCGATCCAACTCAGCTATGAACCTTTTCATATGCACCACCCACAATCTATATAAAAAAAGGGGAGAGTAGTCGGCTCTCCCCATCACAAGGGGAAGGAAAATGGACAGAAAAAAAGTCCCACATTCCTGTAGGACTTTATCTCTTCTTTCCACACTAACATAATATCACATTCAAGTGTGCAATTGTGTGCACTCTTTGAGCTTAATGAGTGCCCTGGAATGGATGTTGTGTATATTCCTCCAAGAATAGCACATTTCCACACAGATCTCCTCCCAGGACCGCCCCTCAATATACCTTGACCTTAGAAGGTTCCTCTCCACAGGCTCAAGCCTACGGATGGCCATCTCTATCCTATGAGCCTCTTTTAACGACTCAACTATGGTCTCATTGATCTTATCTTTGATTTCCACCATAGTGGTTACATGGTTTGCCAACTTGTCAGGCACACCGCCACCGGAGACAGGATCTTGTTTTATTGTTTGCGTTATTTTTGTAGCCTCGCATTCGACCTCCAAGAGCCTGTCCTCCAGTTTGTCAATCTCTCTGCGCAGCTCCCGGTATCTTTTTAACTCCAATTTCTCCATGCCAAACCCCCTAATATTAGTTTATCTTTCTAAGTTCCGCCGCTAGTTCGGCTTTGGTTTTATTTATGCCTTCGATTTTGTCGAGGTTTTCAGTAATGGTTTTATTCGTTCTGTTTTCTGTGTAGTCATTAAACTGCAACCGTAACCGGTTTTCAAGCTCACGTGATTTAGCACTTGTATTCAATACCTCGTAATATTCACCGCAGACAGGGCACTCAAAGTAAAGAGTCTTTATGCTTCCGCGAACTGGTTTGGACTTTAGTCCTACTGCAAACTCCTTGCCACACTTATTGCATACTACTTCTAATTTACCATCAGTTATCATCAATCTCCGCTCCCGTCCTCTTGATATACTAATTCGCAGTCCTCACAAGTCTCTCTTTCGCATGGTTTCTTGGTTACCTCGCAGAAATCGCCTATTGCTGTTTCGTATCTAAATGTTTGGTCGCCTCCCGCAACTCCGAGATCAATCCCTATAATATAGCCATCTCCTATAATAGTTTCATTTCTCATTCATCACCACTCCAATTTTATAAATTTTTATATATCCAGTGGAATGGGAAGGTTATTATTTTTAATGACGTGATTAAACCATATAACCCACATTTGATAATCAGCATTATTAAAGACCCTATAGCCATCCCAAGATATTTAGCCTTTTTATGTTTTAAAATCGTGTGCGCATAAACTTTTAAACTAAGACAATCAATGTCTATAGCTAAAATGTTCGTAGCGTTGGTTTTTATTTGCTTGCCACAAGTCTTGCAATGTCCAACTATCATTCATCAACCCTCCAATTTATCTTTTGTCCACAATACGGACAGTAAATCTCATTGTCTGCCTCCTATCGTGGCTTTTTGTACCACTCTCTAAGTGCTTGACCTGTGTATATTTCTTTGAGTCTGTGCTCGCAAAATGTCAGCATGTCATCTCTGTTTTTCTGCCAGTCTTGATCATCAAAGTTTTCCGGCTCATAATAAATGATTCCTACATCATAGTGGTATATCATAGCCATTAAGGTTAATAAAGTTTCCTCTTCTCGTAGTGAATCTACCCAGCTTTCGTTGGTCGGCTCAATTTTGAGCTTACCTGTTATACTCGCCCCAAGTTTGGGGTCAGTGTGTATTTTCGTTTTTTCATTATCCATCTCTCTACCTCCTCGCCTTTCCAGCTCGCCACTCAAACAGTGCCACCTCGGCCTCCGACTCCCTGTGTTGATGGGACAGCCTGTCATCACAGACCGCCCTAAACTCTTGATACTTACTGCACTTACTATGGCAAGCTATGTGCCTATCTGTGCATTTAAAACATGGTGAGTACATGGCTACCTCCTATTCGCTATCATCTGCGCATGACATCTAAAGCAGCTTACTGCATCCTTTAGGGTTTTCTTGTCCAGGTCAAACTGACTTATTAGTTTGTCCTCATGCTGGTCGCTGGTTAAAAGTACGTAGCACGAGTTTTCGCGGAAATTTAGGTGTAGAGTTAATCCGTAGTCTATCATTGGTCTGCCTCCAGTAGTTCAGGGTTGGTGTGGATGTTTCCGATGATTTCAATTTCTTCATCCTGTCCGCACACCCAGTAAAGGCTAAATGCTCCGTCGCTATCGTAATAAGGGGACTTGTCACTATCCCATATTTCCCACTGTCCATTTGCAAACTTAATTACACCTGTCCATTGAGTGTCGTGGTCGAAACAGTCGAAAGTTGTGAAACTGACTATGTCACCATCATATATCTCCAGACCGTTCTTGTCTTTTAGTCCTGTGTATTGTCCCACTGTCTCAGGTATGACTTTTGCAAACTCTAGTATGTGGCCGTCCTCATCGCCGTTATCAGTGGCGATAAGCACATCGCCGTCTTCTACCAAATAATATCCATAAACCCATTCGCCAATGTCTATCCGCTTTCCTCTAAATTTAATTGGTCTCATTGTTTACCCTCCTTTGCCATCTGCAACAAACACATTACCGACACGCCTATCAGGGTTCCCATAATTAATCCGATGCCCCAGTGTATTATCATTCTTTAACCTCCATATCCTTGTACTTTTCGAGTTCTTCATCGCTTAATTTATAAGTCACTACTTCATATTCTCCTTCGCCCGGCTTATTTTCCACAACGCACCAGTAACTATCAGGATTTTTATATCCAAATGGCTTGTCGAGAGGGAAGGAGCCATGTTCGCCCTCCTCATTGACTTTTCAACTATATCCCTGTTTAATCATCTCATCACGATATGTCAGCATGTCATCTAGGTCGTGGCAGTGTATGGTTATATCATCTTCTTTGATTTTTGCTTTGCCGTAGATTATATATTTCATTCGGTTTCCTCCTTTTCGAATTTTAGAACGGCAAATCGTCTCCAGCATCATCCATCGGCACAAAATCGTCCATTTCAGCCCCTTTTGATGCCGAACTTTTGTTCGTACCCTTTGAGTCTAAGAACTCCACCTCATCAGCCACTATTTCCGTTATATATCGTTTCCCGTTGTCAGTCTCGAATGTCCTTGTCTGCAATCTGCCTGATATCCCAATTTGGCTACCTTTACCTACATACTTCGCAGCATTTTCTCCGGTCGGCCCCCAGACTACACAGTTGATGAAATCTGCCTCGTTTTTCCCGTCTTGGTTTTTAAACCTACGGTTAACTGCCACCGTGAAACTTGCCACAGCTTTCCCTGATGGGGTATACCTCAAATCAATATCCTTTGTTAATCTACCTACTATCACGACCTTGTTCATATCTTTCTACCTCCACAATCAATGATCAACACCCTAGCTATAAATCTAAACCGACTCGGTATTCTTTCGAGCAGCATCCCCGCATTGTACAATATACCTTTTTTCATTTCATTACCTCCCAGTTTCTGATTTCAACTTCCACTCTCGGCTCTTCCGAATATAGCTTCTCCGTGGTCACTTTTACGATTTGTTTATCATCTAGATATGCCAGGTCGTTGAGCGCATCTGTTATGCTTTTAATAACGTTATCCACATCCGGCTTTTTAATAGGTCGGAGGATCCCCTGGACCATTTCATATCGTTTTTTCTTCGATGTTGACTTTGGTATTTTGAAAAATGCTTTTATCTCTACATCGAGAGGACCATCCAAGAGGATCTGCCCGTGTTCGATGAAAAATAACTCTTTGACTAAAGTCTCATAATTTTTAGTTTTGTCCGGTGTGTAAGTGCCCCATTTGGTGACCCTTGGTCTTGCCTTTGCGACCGGCTCCCCAGGAATAGTTATTCTGATCATCTCAATCCTCCCGGTTTATCGATCTTGATTTTTCAAATCCATTGGGGAAGCGCCGCTTCAATTTCTCGATGTTCATGCTTGCAACTTCCTCCATAGAAAATCCAATCCCGTCACAAACCTCTCTCACATACCACAGCACATCTCCCAATTCCAAGGCAAGTTCTTCTCTCGAAAGTGAATGCCCTTGAAACTTGTGTTTTTTAAATAAGTCGATCAATTCTCCCGATTCTCCGGAAAGCCCTAGCAGACCATTTTCTATCCGATCAAGACTCGCCCAAGTGTTTGATGTCCTTCTTGATTTTTCTTCGTACTCTTTGAAATCCATAACCTCACTCCTTTGTTTTTAGAGATAACCCCTCGGTTTTATTTTATTTTTTCTTGTTAGATCCATAATTAGCAATGCGACTTCATCTATTGCATCATTTATGTTTATTTTGGGTCGCAGTTTTTGGGCCATAGCAGGGAAGCTGGCCCCTGCATTGTATTCTTTGATCGCAATCTTTACCTCTTCTTTTGTCCAAGAGAAATCCAAGTCCTCGAGCGCAATGATGATCCTGCCCTTAAAGTTTCTGTTATGGTCCAAATTCGCACCCTTGCAAGGGTAAATAATAGATACGCTTGCCTTTCTTTATGGCCTCCAGGTGTTCCAATATTGCACCATTTGATTCTTCCCAATTCTCAAGCATAAAGATGCAGTCTGATATATCCACCAGGGCAAAGCAGATTCTCATTTGATCTTCATACTCGAGATCTTCAGGAACGATTTCCACCGGGCTCAGGACCTTGTACCCCCAGCCCTGTACCTCTTCTTTCGCTTTGTTGAACTTCCTCAAATATTCCTCTTTCGTCAGGCCGGTGATCTTGCCGGCAATGTAAGCTTTTGTCATTCTTTAGCCTCCTCGTGGTTTTCAATTTCATCAACCTTATATCCTAAACTTTTCAAAGTTTCATCGTCCAGGACGATGCCATACACATGATGCAGTTCGAAAAACTCAACCTCTCCCTCGATGTGTACTTTGTTATGGTGTTCCCTGCAAAGAGGGATCAATGCCCTTCCCGAGTGGCTGATCTTCGTCCGATTGGATCCCATACCGACCCTTGAACCCGTCACATGATGCAGGTCCGCAGGATTCCGACAGAGAATGCACTGCCGGTACTTTATCGCCAGAAAGATCATAGTGTCGATGTCGTCGGTTCTTTCGACCGGCGGATTCAAGAAAGGAATTTCCCACATGAAGCAGAACTCAATCAGGTGGTTTATGAAAAATCGGGAAGTTGTCACGCTGCAATTTGAAAGACTGAAGTAGTCCTCGCCAGTTGCGGCAATGTAATCTAGCTTCATAAGATCTTTTAATTCTTCTACTTGATATCCGGTGTATAGACAGATATCTCGCAGAGTAGCATATGTTTTTTTTCTTTGGTCTGCACTTATGGTACGACCATCATCAATTCTTAATTCGGCCTTGGGCTTTCCTCCATCTCTATATCTTTGGATTACATGCCCGACGTTGACATCGGGTACAAAGACCTTGAACTCTGCTCCTTTTTCAGTTTGTTTGTATGCTTTAATTTCGCAGTAGAGGTTCATGACTACCTCATTAAATCCCTTAGGATCTTTGTTTTTTCCCGGCCATACATCGCTCGCTTTGATGGCCCTCCAATTTCAATCGGTGTGCACATCTCAATCAACCGGTCGTAAGTTCTCTCGGTCAACTTTTCTCTCAATTGATCGTTGGTGAGGTTAGTGGATACAAGCATGGGTTTTCCATCACGGTACCGGCTATCTATTATCTGATAAAGCATCGTGGTGGCCCATTCCTTGTTACCTTCCGACCCAAGATCATCGAGGATGAGCAGCGAAGCATTTCGCAGGGAGTTAATAATCTCCACTTCACCTTCCTGACCATACCGTCCGTATGTTTCTTTGATTCGGTTTAACAGGCCAATACTAGATATTGAGATCACCGGCACCATATCACTTAATAGCCGATTAGCAATGCAGGAAGTCAAGAATGTTTTACCTGTGCCCGGCGGCCCCCACATGAGGAAGCCTATCCCTTTGCTTTTCATTTCCCCGAAATTCTCGCAGTAGCGCTCGCCAAACCTTTTCCATTTTGCATTTAATTTATCGACTTTCCAGTTGTCAAAAGTGCTGTCCTCGAATTTGCGATCCATTAACGAGTGGGCTTTCAATCTTTCAAGTTTTCTTTGCTTCTCCAGGTTTTCTCGCCTTTGCTTTTCTCTTTCGTATTCCTCAGCCCTGCACTTGCACATAACTCGTACTCTTCGCCTTTTGCCTAACAGTTCAAACTCCCTTTCTTTGGGTTCACCGCAGACATCACAGATCATCAATGTGGAATCCGATTCCCTCATAAGGGTCCGCTTTATTACTTCTCCCATGCTTTCCATTTTCGATCCCCCTGTCTAAATAATTGCCCTCCAACACTTTGATGAAATTATTGGGCTTTACTAGCCAATCAAAAGTGATGGTCCAGCCCTTGTTGTTTTGTCCCTTCAAAAAACTTGAATCATTTATACTCTTTATTGCAGACAAGACCTCATCAATACCATGTTCCTTTATCCTTGCCTTTAGCAGCTTGTGTCTTTGCGTATTGGGATTAATTGACTTCAACCGCTGCAAGCCTAAATCGTTCCAAGCAGACATGACGGGTTCCAACTTGTTGGAATGACAAGTAGTACTAGTACTACTTATATCTATATCTTTTTCTATATCTAATTCTTTATCTAGTTCTTCTTCTGTTGCGTTACCTTGCGTTACACTGTAACGCTCTGTAACGTTACACCCAGGACTTTCGCTGGGCAAACTATTCTGTTTTTCCCGGTATTTTTGTACCCTTTTCTTGGTCTGCTCCCTGATTTTATCTAGGCCTTGAACATTTTGGTGCTTCTCCCAATTAGAGATCTTCATGAAGTCTCCATCCCATTCAATCATGCCCAACCTAGAAAATGTTTCAAGCGCCAACTTCACTACTGATACCGGCCGGTTAAACTTATGAGATAGCATCTCAGCATTGTACGGAATATTTTCAGTCAAGAATATATATCCGTTCGAATTGCAGCGCCCCGCAAGAGTTAGAATCTTAATCCAGATAACCAGAAGGCCATCCGCCTCAGGCATCGACTCAACGAAGTTAATCTTCTCATCATCAAACATTGATGTGGTAATCTTTATCCATTTGACATCGCTCATTTTAATCACCTCCTAAAACGGATCCAAACGAAGGTCAACTTCAAGACCTTTATCAGCAATTATTACTCTTTTCCTCGTGGCACTTTCGACCGAATATTTAAACTCTTGAGCATTTGAATTTCCGTCGCTCAGGTGCAGAAGTACAATATTAAAAACCATATCCAAGTCATTATTTTTGAGAAAATCAATCGTGTTGCCAATCTCGAAATGGGTAGCAATTACCCTCTTTCTTTGGGAAGGATGGACCTTTCCATGCTCGACATTTGAGTCAAGGATCTCAAGTGAGTAGTTCGATTCGACTAGTACATGATTTAAACCGCCGAATTTATACTCAAGGTAACAAGTGTCCGTTGCAAATAGAAGGGTCCCCATTTCAGCATGGTGCACCAGGAAGCCTAGTGGCTCGTCTGCATCGTGCTTTACTCCAAAAGGCATCAATGTATACCCCCCGAGCTTAAAGCGATCATTTCGCCGAACATGGCGGTATCTGTGCCCCGATTTTCCCAAGGCAGTGAAGGTCCCACCTGATGCGTACACGTTTATGCCGGATTTCACAAAGTCGCCAATATACTTTGCATGGTCCAAGTGTTCATGGGTTACCACAACCCCCTGGACCTTAGAAAAGTCAAATGAGAGTGCTTTCTTCACTTCCTGAAACTTTATGCCAGCCTCGAGGACCAGAGACTCAGATAGGCCCTCAAGGATATAGCAATTGCCTTTTGAAGATGATCCAAGAACTTTCAGCTTCATCAAAACCCTGGATCCTTCCGGTTGGTATTCTCTTGAACAATCTCAGGCTCCACGTCTATGATTTCCGCCTCTTCCACGACCGGATCAATTTTCAGGGTTTTCTTGTTGGCTTTTTCCTTAACTTCGTTTCTCATTTCTTGCTCAGGATCTACATGAACCTGCCCGGCTTCTTCTTCGGTATACAATGCTCCTAAATCTTCCGGGAATGCTTCACGCAGCGCCTGAACTATTGCAGTTTTTCTGATCATTGTCGCAGGCATCTTGTTCCATGTAGACTGACCCTTGTTATATTCATCAAGTGATATCTTTGATGTGTAAGGCTTAGAACGATCTTTTTTGTAGGCACGACACCAGCCGCCTAAGAGTTTGTCTGATGCAAGCTTAAATGCCCCTTCTTCTTCAACTATCTCACCACTACGATCAACGATGATACCGGCCTCGAACCCGTCAAATCCCTTTGCTCTTTCCGCTTTCTTCATGTAAGCTTCTTTGCTGGTGATTATCTGAGCTGGTGCGCCTTTGAACTTTACAAGGTATGCTTCCCGAAGGAAAGGATTTAACTTTTGGAACTTGCAGAGATTCATAAACATCACGACCTCTTGGTCCGTAACTTTGTCATTTCCAGAGGTGAGGTAGTTCTTCACCGTGTTTGCTGTGAGCTTCACTTCTTCGCCATTCACCTCGTAGATCATGGGCTTGTTTGCTAATTCTGTGCTTTGATTTGTCATTTAAAGTTCCTCCTTGATTTTAAGTTCCTTATCCCCAGTAACACGCAGAGATATCATCTGACCAGAGCCACGATAAAGCTCATTTACAGCCTCGCTATTATCAATAAATATCGGAGTGCGAACACCATAGTGGTCAGAGATCACGTCGATGATTTCCAGCCCACTGTTTATCTTGGCGGCATTATTTGCATCTGGGTAGGGAACACCACCGATCAGTGCTTCGCAAGTAGGTTCAATCCCGCCGTTGACTAGTTGATTAAAGAGTTTGAATCCAACCGTTTTAAACTTCTCGTTGACCCTGGACTCTAACAAATTGACTTTTGTCTTTGCGAACTCTTCTACCAGGAATTCCTGTCCTTCGAGTTTTGCAATTTCCTGGGCAAGATTCTGCTCTTCCTTTTCTAGCTCAGTAATTCGTTCAAGACCTTTCTCCCTTTGTTTTTGTGACTGGACACGTACACGTATGCCTTCCAAGGTCTCAACCAGGTCTCGCTTTTTATCTTTCAAGTCTGATTTTCCGTCTACTGAAACATCTCCGTCTAACTTCTTTCTCACTTCTGCAAGTTTTGGTTTCAAGACGTCTTCTATGGTTTCTTTGAGTTTTTTAATCTCATCCGTTTCAACCGGTTTGGGTAATTCGGATTCTAACTCCTTCGCAAGATCTTCTATCCTGGCGGTAACAGCACTGATGTCTTTTTCCTCTTCTGACTTTGCAAGCTGTAGCTCTGCAATTTCATCGTTTAAAGCCTTAACACAATCCGCAGCCGCCCTGCCTCTTTCTCGTATACGTGCAAGCGTTTTGTCTTTCCGTTTTTCAAAGTTGGCAACTAACTCTGACCTTTTGCTCTCAATCTGCCCTGGTGGTAAATCTTGCTTGCAGGTAGGGCAGATGAACACATCATCATCAAGTTCAAGCTGCTCCTCGTCGACTTTGAAAAATTCATCCCTCAATTCTTCCGTCTCTTTTTTCTTTTGCGCCAGTTCGTTTGTTTTTGACTCAATCTTGAAATCTATCGATTGAAGCCCATTTTCCAGCCTGTGTCGATCGGATCTCAGGTCCAACATTTCTGATTCCGTTTGATTTCTGTGATTGTAAGCCGCAGACACCTGGCTGCTCATGAGTTTTTTTATATCTTCCTCCGTTGCTGCAATCTGGCCCTTTATCAAGTACTCTTCTTTGATTAGAGCCACCTTTTTCTTCTCTCTTTCTTCCGCAGCACTAGCCATGGATTCAATGGACTGATCCAGCTTTTCAATAGAGCCTTTCATTATTTCAGCTTTTCTCTCCAGCTCACGAAGGTCTTCTTCTTCCGGCAGTCCACGGTGGACCTCATCAATTCGAGTGGGTATGGTCTTTATCTGCTCGTTTAATTTCCGCTTCTTGGCTTTTACTTTTTTCTCAAACTCAGCGATGTCTTCTCCGCTAGAGAGAACCTCATCAAGTGGAGATAAACCCACGTTTGACTTAAGAACCTCAGTGTCGTCCAACTCTCCCAAAATCTCCATCAATAGATCCCGTCGTTTTTCCCAGTGCAGCCCCTCAGAGAAATAAAGAGGATTAGCAACAAGCTTGAATGTATCGACGTCCACCAGGCTCTCGATCTTATCGTTATACTCTGATTTTTTGACTGGAACTCCATCAATCGAGTAGGTAGTGGTGTGGCCGGTTAGCTGATGAGCAGCCTCGCCCCTGCGCTTTGTCCATTTTTCTTCGTAGGTTTTTGAAAGTTCCATCTCTTTATTGTTCACGCTCAGCAGAGCAGTCACTGTATGACTAAGGCCGCTAATCGCCTGACCTTTATCGTCATGGGTTTTGATGCTAAACGATGACCGGTCGCTCGAATCCTTGTCAAATAGCAGCCAGGTAAACGCATCCACAATAGTGGTTTTTCCAGTAGCGTTGGCCCCGGAGATCACTGTGTCTTTACCTCCGAAATCTATCGCCTTTTTCTTGATTCCTTTGAAGTTTTCTAACTCCAGTTTCAATAGCCTTATTTCCATTCATTTTCCCTCCCTAAAGTTACCCACAGCCTGTGTGGACAATTAAACATCTAACAGAATTATCTTTCTTTGCTGGACACCGAAGGCCATCGCAGCCTCAAAACAGTCAGCGTAAACATCAATCGCTATGCCATCATAATTTCTCATGCTGGCGCCAGTGTCGCCAGCGATGAAAGTCCGGTCAAACCCTTCAATCCTCAATCTGGTACCATAGGGTATTTTTTTAGGATCTACCGCAACCACAGTAGGTCCACTCGGCATCCCGCTAGCAGTAACCCTCGGGTCCCCTTGAGAGTTGATCCCGTTCCGGTCGTCAAGCGGTGAATACATAGTAATCCTCGCAACTACAATCTGACTCTGGTTATCTTCCAACCCTTCCTCGAGAACATCAACCTTATTTCGCAGCCAGTGAACCTGGGCACTGAGCAAATCCACCTCATACTGCAGCTGAGAGTATTCCTTCCTCAAGGTCCGAACATTTACACACCTAACAACATTGAAAATCAGCAGCAAGATTAATAAGAGTAATACAATGAGACGAAATCGTTTTTTGTACATCAGACCGCCTCGCTTTCTCGCAGCAGTCGCTTAATGATATAAATCTGCCCCTTGCCAGTTACTCGAGTGGTCCTATAAACGAAAGTCCCTTTGTAACTATCCTTGGCACCTTCAACAATCTCAAAATAGCCACGGTCAATCCCTTCCTGCATAGGCTCGGTGCTGTTCTTCATAATCAATCCCCAGGACCGCAACTTTTCGTAAAGCCTTTTTTCGCCTATCTTGATACCTTCCTTAGAAACGATCTTTGCTACCTCCCGGACCAACAGAGAATTCTCACTGATCGATATCTGTCGAGTTAACTTCTCAGCTTCTAATCTCTTGGCTTTTTCATCTTTGAGCCGAGTGGCCAACTCAATGATGGTGTCAGGATCCGAAAGAACCTTTTCTATAGTTTCATCTGTCATATAGGCACCATGACTCCGAATCGACTTCAGTATCTCTTTAATCTTCTTTTTAAACTTTTTAGCAACAGGCTTTCTGGATTGCATGAGCACTTCGTAAAGACCGTCCTCTGTCAGAAACCACATCTCTCGTCTTTGACCTGAGTCGGACATTGTACGCTTCAGCTTTTCGTCTTCGTCAACTAAATTGGTTAGCCGGGTAATATCTGTATGTCCTATCCAGTAAGCTACATCCCGAGCCAAGAAAAGCGGCTCTTCTGTTGTTCCGTAGATGCAAAAACTCCTACCGAAAACTTCTCTTTGGTCTAAAACCTTGACCTCACTCATTCAACCGTCCCTCCTCTATGATTTTTCTGATGTTCTCAGGATCCGAGAGATCGTACCCCTCGTTTTTTTCTAAAAACTCTATCAAACTTTTTCTAAGTACTTTCTTGCTGCCAAGCACTATGTAGGGGAGGACCCCTGCGTTCATCAAGCTGTATACATATTTGTTGTTTGTCTTGATGATTTCCGAAACCTCACGAACCGTGTAGACTAGATCGTCCATTTTAAAACCCCCTATTCAACAACAATTTATCGATGGTTGAATATATTCAACCTCTAACTAAAAAAAACTTCATACATCTCATCCTTGTCCATTCCAAGCTCATCCGCTATTATACGAATCTCCGGCAAAGTAAAGTCATTGTAGCCATTTATCTTTCTAGTAAAACCGTTTTGACTAATACCAACAACTTCTGCCAAACTTGCATAAGTGTGCCCTTTGTTCTTCATGTTAGAAATCAACCTGTATTTATTCAACCTCATCACCTCCCTTGTTGAATACATTCAACCTACGTACATGGTAAAACAATTGTCGAATGTTGTCAATCACTATTTTCAACTTTTAATAAAAAACTAAGATTGTTGTTGAATATATTCAATAGTAATGGTAATATTAGAGACAAGCAGAAACTTTTTAAAAAGGTGGTTATGAGATGACCGTTAACACAAAAATAGGACAGTTGATTAAAAGAAGAAGGGAACAACTAGGATACTCACAGCAAGAAATAGCAGACTTCATCCAAGTAACGAAGTCGGCTGTATCAAGATGGGAATCTGGACAAGTTGACAATATGGGAAGATCTAAAATACAAAAACTAGCTAAGGTATTAAAGATCTCACCGGTTGACATTGTCATGGGTGATGTGGAGGAAGAAGATGAAGAAAAGGAGAGCGCCTACCAGATGAAGTCAGACTTTATCAAGGTTCCGATTTTGGGTAAAATCGCTGCCGGTTCTCCTCTTCTTGCAAATGAGAATGTCGAAGGCTTTGAAATGATTGAATCTGAAGAAAACGTTGATTTTGGCCTAACTGTAAAAGGGGACTCCATGATCAACGCAAGAATCATGGAAGGTGATGTTGTTTTTATAAGAATGCAGCCCGATGTAGACAATGGAGATATAGCGGCGGTAGTCATAGATGACGAAGCTACCCTAAAAAGAGTTTACAAGATTAACGGATCACTCGTTTTAAGGTCAGAAAATCCAAAGTATAAAGATATAATCATTAAAAAATCTGACCACAAAAATGTGAAAATAATAGGAAAAGCGGTCAGTCTTAAGACGAAACTTTATTAATTGACCGTTATTGAAATTACATAAAATAAGGGGAGGTTTTAAGAATGGAAAAGAGTAACAAGCCAATCTACAAAAGAAAGTGGTTCATCGGAGTGGTCGTTCTTTTTGTTTTTATTGCACTAGTGGTCGCATTTGGTGAGGATGAAGTAGATCATGTAGATGTTCCTCAGGGCAACGACACCGTCGGAGAGGATGTAGAAGGAAACGATGATCAGGAGGAAAACGATCAAAAACTGAGTCCCGAGGATGAAATCGAAAAAGCGATCCAAGAAAGGATTGACGAAGGTGACTATCGCAACGCTGAACCTACACAAATCAGAGTGAACCGGAACATGGGTGACGATGAGAACGAAACTTATATCGCACTTGTAAACTTTGACTTCACTATCAGTAATCGTATCGAAACCGGCAACGATGTTATGGGATTGTACTCTGATGATCTGGCAGCAACACTGGCCAATAAAGGATTTGAAAACATCGCTGAGATCGCCATCTTTTGGGATGATGAGTACAATGATCGAAATCTCAAGTATGCATATAAATTCAAAGATGGATCTTTTTATGTCTCAGACATAGCTGAAGAATAGACACAGGGACCAATCCGGTCCCTTTTCTATAAGAAAAAAAGAGGAAGGTGAAATAAATGGATGGGCACGTAAGGAAAAGAGGGGATAAGTGGTATTATTCCTTCGAAGCAGGAACCGTGGATGGAAAAAGAAAAAGAGTCGAGAGGGTAGGAGGAAGGACAAAAAAAGAAGCTCTTGCAGCACTCAGGGAAGCTCTTCAGGAATACGACAATGCAGGGCTTCACTTCGAACCGTCAGAAATTTCCGTGGCGGATTACCTGGACTACTGGCTGAAGAACTACGTCGAGCTTGAATGCAGGCCCAATACAGTGGATGGATACACAAGGATTATAGACAAACACATAAAACCAAGTATAGGGTCTTACAGAATAAGGACGATTACTGCGGCAGTGCTTCAAGAATTCGTCAACCAGCGGTCATTTAGAGGATTCTCCGCAAACTACATGACAAATATATTCACGGTGCTCTCCGGATCATTTAAGGCAGCAGTATACCCGTACCAATTTATCAAGGAGAACCCAATGCATTACGTCAAGAAGCCAAAGCATCAGTACAAAAAAGAAGAAACGTCCTACACTCTTATTAAAAAAGAGGACTATGAGAGAATTCTCGAGCGCTTCCCTCTTGGGAATACATTCCACATGCCACTACAGATTGCTTACCACACTGGTCTGCGAATAGGAGAAGTCACGAGTCTCACATGGGATGACATCGACTTCGAAAAAGGAACTATCTCGGTCAACAAAAACATGCTATTTCATAGGGAAATTAAAGAGTGGTATCTCGGGCCAACAAAAACAAAGTCATCTGTAAGGACAATCAGAATAGGTAATACGTTACTAGACCTTCTACAAAAGCACAAAAAAATGCAGACCGAGAATAGACTGAAATACGGTCCGCATTACTTGAACAATTACACTAAAAAAATTCAGGATAACAACGGTGAAGATATCTGGGTAGTATTCTCCATGGACTCCAAGCTCGGGATCCGCATCGCAGAGGATCCGCTCCACCTGATCTGCACGAAAGAAGATGGATCGCCTGTGACAAATAACTCGATCAAATACCTAAGCCGGGTAATAAATTACGAGTTGATGATCCAATTCAACTTCCATTCACTCCGGCACACCCATGCAACAACGCTCCTGGAGAACGGCGCTAACATAAAAGATGTTCAGCAAAGGCTAGGGCACGGTTCAATGTCCACAACTTACGACACCTACCTGCACGTCACGGAAAAGATGTCGGATGCCACCGTGGACATATTCGAAAAGGCCCTTACAAATTGATTGCCTACGAGGTAATCTCGCCGCTGGCAAATGGTAGACATGTCGGCAGAAAAACCTTCCCAATCAACCCTGCAACCCGCATGTTTAAAGGGTTAACAGTGCTATAGTTTCCACATGAGGAGTATTAGGGAACATATCGACACAGCAAACTCGCTTTAGCTCGTAACCGGCTTCTAAAAAGTGAGGGAGGTCACGGGCGAGGGAGGTTGGCTTGCAGGATACGTAGACAAATGATTCAGGATTGAATGCAATTATTTTATCAATAGCCTTAACATGTATGCCGTCTCTTGGAGGATCTAGAATTATGACATCGGGCTTATCTTTGAGTTTAGAAACTTCCTCCATTACATCACCGCAAATAAATTGTGCATTGTCTACGCCATTTAAAATAGCGTTTTCTTTGGCTGCCGCCACCGCGTCAGACACTATCTCTATGCCTGTTACGAAATCATGGTTCTTAGCCAGTAACTGGGTTATGGTGCCTGTTCCACAGTAAAGGTCAAATATATGCTTGGCCGAATTTGAACCAGCATAATCTCCTACCACGTCATATAGAACCTCGGCTCCTAAAGTATTGGTTTGGAAAAATGAGCGCGGAGTAATTTTAAACTTGAGCCCGTTGATTTCATCGTATATGTGATCTTGTCCATATAGTACCTTGCTGGTATCCTCTTGTACTACATCGGAAAGGGAGTCGTTTTGCGTGTGTATAATTCCTTTTATGGCTGCATCCACATCTGTGCTTTCTAGAGCTTCTAAAAACCCGGCTTCATTTAGGGTGTTTTGAGAGCTCGTTACAAGCTCGATCAACAGCTCGTTGGTCTTTATGCCCTTTCTTACAACCAGATGGCGCAGGAAACCTTCATGAGATCTTTTGTGATAGTAGTCATATTCGTTGACTCGAGAAAATTCTAGAACAGCTTTAAGGATTTTGTTAAAGTCCTTGTCAACCAGTATACATTCGGAGGCATCGATGATGTCGTACATGCTACCCCTTTTATGGAGACCAAGCATTAGGGGACCTTCCTTGTAGCTGTCCCCAAAAGAAAATTCCATCTTGTTTCGATAACTAAATTCCTGAGGCGAGGGCAATACTCCTTCAAAAGCTTCTTCAATATTAAAATCTGATAAAATCTCTTTTACGAAGCTCTCTTTGAGTTTCAACTGATCAGCATATGCCAGATTTTGATAAGTGCATCCACCGCAGCTTCCAAACTCAGGGCAAGGAGCCTCTATTTGATTTGGAGCAGGAGTGATGACCTCCAGCAAAGTGCCTTCAATTTTGCTTTTTCTCTTCTTTTTTATACGGATTCGGACCTCTTGGCCGGGAAGAGTGTTGTGGACGATTATTTTTTTATCTTCAAGGATGCTTTGTCCCCTATTTGGGAATTTCAAATCCTCTATCTTAAGTTCAATTATTTCACCTTTTTTTACCATGTTGACCTCCAAATTTGTTTTCATTTACATTATAATATATTAACAGGAAAAGCGATAGAATCAAAGCAAATTCAGAAGCTTGAATAAGTTTTGCAAATCGCACCAATTAAAGACACGATGCTATTACATTTTCATAATAGCTATTTCGTCTAAAAAGATGTTGTTATTAGAGTTGTATGATGGGATAATTAATATATAGCTAGAGAACTGGCTAGCGTGTATATAGAGGAGGGAAGATCATGATGCAGGTAATAAAAAAAATTTCTGTTTTTATGTTGCTCACGATACTGCTTGCGGCTTTATCGGGTTGTACAGCAATAGAACCAGATCCTACCCCGGATCCTGCCGTTTCAGAAGAGCTGGCGGGGCTATTGCCACAAGAGGAAGGTTATGAATGGTCCTATAGCGGTTTTGCAGAATACGGTCATACAATGGTACTCGATTCTATTACAGAAATGGAAGGCAAGCGCACTTACCTAATATCCGGTGAGGTGTCAGATCCTTCCGGTGGCGAAGCACAGCATGACTTTTCTATTGCAATTTCATATATAGTGGATGAAGACAGTTTAGTGCAGGCTAAAACGGAAGAAGCTATGCTGGATTCCAAATTTGATCAATTGACATTGATTAAAACACCGTTAGCTGCAGGGACATCATGGCATGAGCAGGTAACTGATAACGAAGGCAATCAAACCACAATTGCCGGGAAGATAACGGAAGTCAATGAGGAAGATGATATAAAGATTTTAACAGTCCGCTATGAAGAAGAAAACAGCGAATACTGGGAGGAACGAATAATAAAAGAGGGAGCAGGGATTCAATCCTTTGAGCGTCTTATGGAGCTGGGGGAAGAGCCGTTTACTGTTGGATACTATATCTTCGATCCATCTACAGATACAGATACAGATCCCGAACCGGAAACGTTCGAGTACAACTTAAATCTCTATTTTCCGCTTCCTGATGGAAGTGGTGTTCGCCAGGAAAAACGTGTTGTAACGATGACTGATTTGGGTGTTGCCAGAAGAGCCATGAATGAGCTGATTGACGGTCCCCAATCCCAATCTTTAGGTCGTGCAGTACCCCAGGAAACGAGGCTCCTTGGCATCCGGATTGAATCTGGAATTTGCTATGTGGATTTTTCTAGCGAATTGAGAGATGACCACTGGGGAGGAACCAGCGGTGAATCATTGACTATTGCAGCAATCGTCAACACATTAACTGAGTTCCCAAGCATCGATGAGGTGCAAATATTAATTGAAGGCCAGATAGGCGCATCGATAGCAGGTCATATCGAGTTGAGCGAACCGATAGGGCGAATCGAAGATATGATTGAGTAAGGCTTATAATGAAAAATTGCAATTTATCATATCGAGCAGTTGACAAGAAGACCTGTAAGAGCAGAAAACATTAGGAGCAGGCGTCGACCAATAGGTAAAACAAACAAAATGGGTGCTAAAAAGCATCCATTTTTTAGATATAAGACTAACTATTAATCTTAAAAATTAACAGTAGACGATAAGATAAAAACAATTACAACAAAACCAATATCCGGCGATGTCTGGGCACATGCTCAGACACTTAGGAATTGATTTGATGGATTAACGATTGCTTTAAATCTTCTCTTGGCCGTTGGGCATATAATTCGTGACATGAATAAGTAAACTTAATAGTATGAACAGCCTTAGAAGCGGAACCCTTTGCAATTAATTCTGACCACGAAAGTAAAATTGGCTTAGGATCTGGTTTGAAGAATGCTATGCCGTCTACTGTAAGCAGGTGGGTGATTACAGCAGCGGTATAAATATCGAGGGCTTTACCGAAATCCTTAAAATAATCCTTGAGTACTAATAACGCATGGAGTCCGGTTATGCAGTGAAGGACAAAAATGCTTTTTGTATGATCAAATGCAGGAAGACATAAATCTAATAATCCCTGTACTTTTTGTTCTTCATCTCCATCGATTAAGAACCCTGCATCTAGGTACTCTGGATTTTGGTAAAGGGATTTGATGGTTTGGCCTAAAGTTTTGTTATTTACAAGGATTTCACCCACTTCAGGATTACCGATCAATTGATTCATATTTTCATGGACTAGATCCTTTGAGATCTTGCGATAAAAAGGGGTGACTTCCCTATATGCCGTTACATAATAAGCTAGAGCTCTAGATACTTCCTCTATAAGTTTTTCATCATAAGAGACTCCTTCAGTAGCATAGGCAAGCCGAATCGTCACATGAAAAAGCCCGGAAGAAACTCCTAAAGGGTAAGTATTTAAGATTGTTTTGATCATATGTTCCATACCTATATTTTCAAGTTCTTTATTCATTAAGTCTAAGCAAGCTTCATATCGCTCTTTTTTTCCGAGGCACTCTTCAATGGAAGAAACCGGTGCATAGCTGGCGGATACGGAATCGACTTTAAAGTGTCTATTGTAATATTCGGTATATGATTCAACCTTGCTTAAATCTCCGGTTAATTTATAAAGAGCTATTTGCCCCATTGGCAGGTGGTTGACAAGCGCTGCCATATAAGGAGACTGCTCTCTTCCGTGCATATTAATTAGTTGGCTTAGTGACATGTTTATCCCTCCTATTTTTTAATAGACTATTAAAGTGGCTGTTTTAACTTTAATATCGGGTAGCTATAATCTATATTTATCCAAGTATCTGTTGCATAAACCCTTAATCACAAGTTGCCGGATATAAGGTAAAAAATAAAGTTGTGAGAGCAGTATTTAATTTGTAAGGTTAATTAAACTTATAAATGATGGGAAAACAAGGTGTGCTGTACATGAAATATGTTCATATTGATAAAAAAAGCTTGAATTATCTAGAAAAGGGTTTAAAATAATTATATAAGCTATTTAAGGAGGCGGATTTTTGAAGCTAAAGTCGCACATCAGTATTGCCAATACAGTGGCAGATCTGTTGGAAGCTCAAATGGACATCAAGATTGACAGAGATTCTATGGAGTTGGGCGCAGTATATCCGGACATGCATTTCATAAGAAGGCTTAAAATACATAATTTAAATCAGGTTTATACAAATTATTACGCACAATCAAACAACTTTATAAACAAGACAAACAAGCTTAGCCTATCATTTTCTTTGGGCATGTTGTCCCATTATATATGTGATACGTTTTGCATAGCACACAACAAGAAAATGAGATCATACAAAGATTTTAAAGGTCATGTAGCGTATGAGCTACAGCTTTCGAAAGCAATTGAAGACCACAAGGTTGATGTGGGAATCGAAGAAAAAATCAGACTTAACTCCGACAAGGTGTTGGGATTTGATTTAGAATCTTTCTTGACTGAGACAAAAGATGAATATCTGAAAATGTCTGAGGAGGCAGAAGACACTCTGCAATGCAACTTGGATATAGAGTATTCAATAATGGTCAACGTTATAGTAATGATGGGTTTTATTTATGAACTCCAGGAAGCACAGTGTCCTGTCATCGAGACCATAGCCATATAATCTTGAATGATAAAATCAGCTGCACGGCAAGTGTATCTGATTTTTTTTGCAGAAGCATATAAAGCATATAAATGAAAGCAGGTATCAAAATGGTGAGAAAAGCGGTAAAGGATGCAAAGAGAATAGTAATAAAAATTGGGACCACCTCCATAACATATCCAACGGGCAATATTAATTTAAGGAAAATGGAAGGCTTAGCCAGAATCATATCGGATTTGCAAAACAGCGGCAAGGAAGTCGTGCTTGTTTCCTCCGGTGCCATTGGTGCAGGCATGGACAGGATGGGGTTTATGCAAAAGCCTCAAGAACTAAAGGAAAAGCAGGCAACTGCTGCCGTGGGGCAGGCTATACTCATGCAGCTTTACCAAAAGTTTTTTGGTGAATACAATCAATCTATAGCTCAAATCCTATTGACTGCAGATGTATTTGGATCAAAAATCAAAAGGACCAACACTTTCAACACTTTCGACACCCTTTTTAAATTTGGAGTTGTTCCGATAGTCAACGAAAATGATGCCATTTCTACAGAGGAAATCCAGGAGGAATGCTTTGGAGACAATGACACATTGTCGGCGATGGTAGCTGTACTGGTTAATGCAGACCTGCTTATGATTCTTTCTGATGTTGAGGGATTATATGACTGCAATCCCGTTAAAAATCCTGATGCAAAGCTTATAACCTATGTCGAAAAGATGACTGAAGATTTGGTTTCAGTGGCTGAGACTACTGACAGCAAGGTGGGTACCGGAGGAATGATTACTAAGCTCTTGGCCTCCAAGATAACCTCTAGAAAGGGGATTCATACCATCTTGGCAGGATCGAAGGATCTAAATAAAATTTATGATATTTTAGAAGGAAAAGAAGTAGGTACTTTCATAAAATGATTTAAGGGCATCCGAAAATACTATATCGGTTGCCCTTGATTATGTTTTATACAGAAAAGGAGACGAAATGATAAGAAAATTTTCAAAATTCTATATCCCTCATATGAAACTTTTTGTTGCGGATTTTTCCAGCGCTTTTTTCATGTCTGTTATCGACTTGATATTTCCAATGTTGGTAGCGATAATTATTGATGATATAATACCAAATAAAAATCTTAATATGATGTACATGACAGCAGGGATAATGCTGTTTTTATATTTGATACGAGCGGTTCTAAATTACATAGTAAACTATTGGGGCCATGTCCTGGGGGTAAGAATTGAAACAGATATGAGAAAAGATCTGTTCAATCACGTTCAGAAGCTGTCATTTGGATATTTTGACAAGAATAAAACCGGTCATATCATGTCCAGGCTGGTAAACGATCTTTTTGATATAGCCGAATTTGCCCATCACGGTCCCGAAGATATTTTTATTACTATAATCACTATAGTTGGATCCTTTACAATCATGTTTATTGCCAATTGGCAGCTTGCGTTGATAATATTTGCATTGGTTCCGATAATGCTTTATTTCACTATAATCAAGAACAAGCAAATGCGCAAGGTTTTTGCCGAAATGAGAATAAAGATAGCAGATATCAACGCACAGATTGAAGACAGCATATCAGGAGTCAGAGTGGTGCAGTCTTTTGGAAACGAATGGTATGAACAAAAAAAGTTTGATATCGGAAATCATGATTACCGAAGGACAAAGGAAGAGTCTTACAAGGTCATGGGAGAGTTTATATCCGGGGTAAATCTAATGGCGAACCTATTATACCTCTCCGTTATTTTTTTCGGTGGTCTGTTTATCTATTACGATCAAATAACTGTTGGAGTGTTGATACAGTATCTGCTGTATGTCGGGATATTCATAGAGCCGATTAAGAGAATAGCAAATTTTGTTGAAACATTTCAA
>CAZOTE010000014.1:0-41958 GCA_964582705.1 uncultured Eubacteriaceae bacterium
AGATAAAATTCGGACCTTTCGGTTTCCACGAAATCTTTCACCTTTTCATACTTATGGGAAGCCTAGCCCATTATCTGATGGTAAGCTTGTATATAATACGATAAACTTAAAAACAGAGCACCAGGGCTCTGTTTTTTTAATTGCCGATTTCAATTTTATCGTACTCCTGATTCAACGTATCTATATATAGGAGCTCTTTGCGCAAGAGCTTTCCCCGGCCCAGCATCACCTTGACGGCTTCGCTTACTTGAATTGATGCGACAAGGGCAGGGGTAAATGAAGGATTCCCAAGCTTCGTCTCTATCCCTCTTCCGTTTCCCCGCCCATTGGGATAAATAAGATCAAAAGTTCTATCTCCTGGATAAATTGTCGTCACCTGTCCATACCACCCTGCTATCGCTCCGTGAACCAGGGGAATATCGAGTTTTTCTGCCAAGCCTTGAAGCATCTTTCTTGTCTCGATACTATCCACAGCATCGATAATTACATCATGCCCCGCTAGAACCTTGATGCCATTTACTTCATCGACCCTGCCTACGATAGGATTTACCTCCACCGAGGAATTTATTTCATTTATCCTTTTTTTTGCTTTCAGTGCCTTTTCAACGCCTATAGATCCTTCATCTGACAAAATCTGGCGGTTTAAATTGGTTTCGTCAAAAACATCCCCGTCTATCGGGGTAATAGACTTGACGCCCAGCCTTGCAAACATTTCGAGAATATATCCGCCAAGGCCTCCGCACCCAACCACGCATATCTTCTTTGTCAAAAGCTTATTCATTTCTGCTTCGGTGAACATCCCTATGTTTCTTTCATACCTCTTGTCCATATCAACCTCCACCAACAGGTGGAAATATAGATATGGTATCGCCTTCAGAGACGGGATCCGACAGCTTCGCGTCTCGGCCGTTTAAAAGCAATATTGCAATATCCTTTTCTGGTATATCAAGTTTTTGAGTCACTTCCTTTATGACGGTTCCTTCGCTTTCATCCATATCCAAAATCTTGCCTCTGCTTTCACGCAATGTAGCAAAAAGCTTAACTTTAAACTTCATCCCAAGACCACCTCCATGATATTTTTACAATTCCTACATGTTTAATTATAAAACAAGGGCTTCTAAAAAGAAACCCTTGCAATGATTTTATACTATAATGGAGTATATCCGCCGATTCCAAGCCCTGATAATTTTTCAGCTGTAGGTATCCCATCGCTGCTCCAGCCCCTGACGCTATAGTATTGAGGCAGAAGCTCATCCAGTTTTGTAACCCAACCTTTGGAAGGGCCATCAGGCATTGGCTCGTCAACAAGCCTTTTGGGAAGCTTGTCTTGCCCGGAATCTATGCCTGCATTTAAATTGAACACTTTTTCAAGGTTCCAAATCCTTTCTCCCGCTTCTATGAAATCGTTTCCTGTCATGTTGGTGCCGCAAACCGCGTTGACCATATCTGCATAATCGTCTGCTCCCATTGCGAAGGAAGTAAACAGGCACAAGCCAGAAGAGTCTATCGCAGCGGTGAAGTCCTGGAATATTTTTGACCACTCGGCTTTTCCATCTAAAGTAAATCTGTCAAGTTTTTCTGGAAGGCCCAGAATCTCAGGAGATATCATATAACCTCTTACATGGCAGCCACCCCTGTTTGAAGTTGCATACTGGACTCCTTGTCCTTGGATCCCTCTCGAGTCGTAAGCAGGTAGTTCTTGTTTTTTAACGCTCATTGACAACTCGGGAACACCGTAGCTTTCACATAACCTGTATGATCCTTCAGCCATCTTTTCTCCAAAGCCTTCTACTGCTCCCATTTTCTTGGTCCATTCGATTATTGCTTCGCTGTTGCCCCACTCAAGCTTTGATCCTCCTAGAAGATCAGCATCAGTAACCAGTCCTCTTTGGTAAAGCTCCATTGCTGCAGCAATTGTGGCCCCAGCAGATATGGTATCTATTCCATACTCGTTGCACCAGTAGTTCGCCTTGATTATGCTTCCAAGATCTGATACGCCGCAATCCGATCCAAATGCCCAAACTGTTTCGTACTCAGGACCTTGTCCTTTTATATCGTCAACCTCACAGTATCTCCCGCATCCGATAGGACATCTGTAGCAAGGATCTTTTTTCTTTAGGTATTTTTCTGCCAAGTTCTCTCCACTTATTTCATCAGCTTTATCGAAGACTCCCTTTTGGAAGTTGTTTGTGGGAAAAACTCCGTTTTCATTTATTATATTTACAAGCACTGCCGTTCCATAAGCCGGGAGTCCCTGACCGGTAACACCGTTTTCCTTGATCTTGCTCATGCATCTAGCAAATACCTCTTTCAGCTTATCGTTATCCGCAATCGCTACTTTGCTGCTTCCTTTTACGACAACTGCCTTAAGATTTTTTGATCCCATAACCGCGCCGACGCCGGAGCGACCTGCAGCTCTTCCCCTATCGTTCATTACAGCGGCTATTTTTGATAGCTTTTCCCCCGCCGGACCTATAGTCGCTACTTTAACCTTTCCACCATGAGTCTGCTCTAGAATATCTGTAGTCTCAGATACAAGCTTGCCCCAAATTGAAGATGCATCTTTTAACTCAACTTCATCATCCACAATATTAAGATATACAGGACTGTCCGCCTTGCCTTCAAGAATAATGGCATCGTAACCTGCAAATTTAAGCTCCGCTCCCCAGTATCCCCCCGAGTTTGAACATGCTACAGTTCCGGTTAGAGGCGACTTGGTAACCACCATGTACCTTCCTCCTGTAGGAGTAGGCGTACCCGTCAGTGGTCCCGTAACAAAAATCAGCTTGTTGTCAACGCTTAAAGCATCTACTTGTGGATCTATCTCATCCATAAGCATTTTTGTGGCAAGGCCTCTTCCGCCGATGAATTTTTGTGCCTCCTCCAAGTTCAAAGGCTCTTTAGTCACTTTCTTGTCGGTTAAATTGACTCTAAGTACAGTTCCGTTATACCCGTTCATATACATCCTCCTTTAAATTTTCTTTGCAATGTAATCCTTTGCAATTACTGTGCCAAATACAAAAGGCCCTGAAACTCAGAGCCTTGGAGGGTTTTACAAAGTCTATTTTTTCTTTTTTATCCAGTGTTCGTTTTTGGATCATTTTCCGGGATTTATTGTGTCCCATTTTGGTTCACCGTCTCGTTTCAGAGCAGTCTATCCCGTAGTTTTCCAGCTTTCTATACAATGTATTTCTTCCAATCCCCAATTTTTTTGCCGTCAAGCTGACATTTCCCTTGTTTAAATTCAGCACCTTTACAATGTGTTCCCTCTCAATCTGTTCTAATTTGAGACATCCATCTTGTTCAGCGACTGCCTTAACCGGGTCCACATTCCCCTCCTGGGTTCTTTCAGTTCTGCTTCCTCCACTGATCCAATCTATTTCGGGCAGGCTTTCCGTATTTACCGAAAGCTCAACGTAATTTTCGAGCTCTCTGACATTGCCTGGCCAGCTGTATTTTTCGAGGTTTTTCATCTGCTCTTCCGATATGGCCACTCTTTTTTTATTGAGCTTTTTAGAAATTCTGCCCATGAAATATTCGATCAAAAGGGGAATATCGCTTCTTCTTTCCCTAAGAGAAGGCAGTCGAACCGGCAGGACATTGAGCCTGTAAAACAAATCTTTTCTGAACCTGCCTTGGGATACCTCTACGTTCAGATCCTTGTTGGTGGCGGCAATGACCCTAACGTTTACCACGATTTCCTTCACTGCACCGATCCTGCTGACAGTCCCCTCCTCGATAACCCTTAAAAGCCTAGTTTGAAGATCCAGAGGCATCTCTCCTATTTCATCTAAAAATATGGTGCCACCGTCCGCGATTTCGAACTTGCCCGGATGACCGCTGGCTTTAGCCCCTGTAAAGGCCCCTTCTTCGTAGCCAAAAAGCTCTGACTCTATGAGATTCCTTGGGATGGCTCCGCAATTAATGGCTACAAAGGGCTCCCTTTCCCGTTCGGAATGATTATGTATGGATTGGGCAAAAAGTTCCTTTCCCGTACCGCTTTCTCCCATTATAAGCACGTTGGATCTGCTGTCGGCAACCTTCTTGGCAAACTCTATCACCCTGAGAAAGTTTTCATCCCTGCCGATTATTTTGTCGAAAGTGTAGATTGCATGCCTGCCCATAAGTTTATCTGCAAGCTTTCTGGCTTTCTTGACTTCCTTAAAGACCAGTATCAAGTTGCTCATCCTGCCACTCTCGTCATTTATGGGATAAGCACTTAAGTTAAATTGCAGCTTGTTCTTTCTTGATCTGACATTTACGTCTCTTTCTATCAAGCTCCCCTTCTCTTCAACCTGGCTTTTAACCATTTCCCAGTCGTTTAAGACTTCCCATATCTTCAGATTCTTTATCTCTTCCGGATAATAACCAAACATCTCAGCCGCACCACGGCTTACGGTTATGACATTCCCTTCCAAGTCGCTTGTAACTATGCCTGCCATGATGGAATCAATGATAGCCTCGTGATAAAGTTTTACATCAGCAAGAGCTTTGGCGTAGCTTTGGGTCTCAAGCATCTTCTCAATGGCATTTGAAGCAGCAGCCACCATCCCAAGTGTATGTGAGTGAACCTCCTCACTGTATCCTGTAATGTCTAAAATGCCTCTAATTTCCCCATCCTTGCTTCTTATAGGCGAAGCAGAGCATGTCCACCTGTGATATACGTTTATATAGTGCTCTTCCCCGGAAACCTGGAGAGGAGTCTTCTCTTCAAGAGCCGTACCCATTGCGTTGGTCCCGATATTTCTTTCGTCCATATAGGCGCCGGGAACCATTTTGAAGGTAAATGCCTCCGAGAGTATATCCTCATCTCCCACGACACTAAGAATACAACCTTCATTATCTGTAAGTATGACGAAAAATCCTGAACCCTTGACAAAGCTGTATAACTGGTTCATAAAAGGACTCGCAGTAAGTATAAGCTCCCTGTTGACTTCAAGCTTCTCAAACAATTCCTCCTGGGTTATGATCTTACGGCTATATACCCTTTCCGGCTCGACCTGGTAAGACCTGCACCGGTCATGAGATTTCAATATATAATCTTTTTGTTGGTCGATTGTTTGCTCCAGCATATTTGGCCTCTTTCTACTTTTCAATAATCAGGATTTCATCCCCCGGATTGATTTCTCCACTTTCAAGCACTACAGTAAATATGCCTTCTCTTGGCATAATGCAGTCCCCGACTTTTTTAAGAATTTCACATCCTCTATGACATTCCTTGCCTATCTGAGTAACCTCAAGAACTACATCCCCTATTTTCATCTTGGTGCCTATAGGGAGATTGTATAAATCCACCCCTTCGGTGGTCAGGTTTTCGGCAAAAACCCCCACGCTGAGCCCCTCGGCTCCTTTAGCCGTCATCTTGTCAATGCTTTCTTGTCCAAGAAGGCTCACCTGCCTGTGCCAGTCTCCTCCATGAGCATCTCCCTTCAGTCCGAATCCTACCACAAATTCTCCCTTGGGCACGGGCTTTTTTATTACCCCCTTTTTTTCACTCAAGTTTATCGCTATGACTTTTGCCATTTCATTTCCTCCTAAACCCTAGTATATTCTCCGGTTTTGCCTCCGGTTTTTTTCACAAGCATTACATCCTCAATTACCATATCCTTGTCTACAGCCTTGCACATGTCGTATAGCGTAAGCGCTGCAACGCTGACCGCCATGAGAGCCTCCATTTCAACGCCCGTCTTCCAGACGCATTTTGCAACTGCTCTAATGTCCACTGTATCCATTTGGTCGCTTACCTCAAGGGTCACCTTTATCCCATCAAGAGGAAGATTGTGGCACATGGGTATGAGCTTGTCCGTCTGCTTCGCGCCCATAATGCCTGCTATCCTTGCGGTGGACAGCACATCACCTTTAGGCATGTTCCCTTCCATTATCAGTTTTATGGTTGATTCCTTCATGCGAACCCTGCCGGTGGCTATAGCCGTTCTTTCTGTGTGCTGTTTTTGCGATACGTCCACCATCCTCGCATTCCCTTTTTCATCTACGTGGCTTAATCCCATTTCATCCTCCTATTCTGCTCATTTTTCTGGAGGATGAGTAATCCTCTCCAAAATGATGCCCTAAAGGTTTGTTGTATACTATTTCTCGGATTAGTTTATCCAAATCTCCAGGATTTTTTTTAAGCATATCCATTATATCTACTTCTCCATTATCTCCAAGACAAGGGCGTATCCTTCCATCGCTGGTTAACCTTATTCTGTTGCAGTCGCTACAGAATTTGTGGCTCATTGGGCTGATAAAGCCAACCTTCCCCTTGTATCCTTCAATTGTGTAGTACTGGGCCGGAGCCCCTTTATCCGAACTTTTCAGATACTTTAAATAAGGTCTCTCTTTTATCACATCAGCATTGAACACTATTTTATCTGCGTTTTTTTCTCCGAATCCCCCTATGGGCATAAGCTCTATGAACCTTGATTCAATAGGCCTATCCTTGGAAAGATTAATGAAATCATCAATCTCATCATCGTTCACCCCTCTGATGAGTACAGTATTGATTTTTATGGGCAATAGACCCACATCAAGGGCCATATCTATTCCCTCGAGGGTTTTTTTCAGGTCGCCTCCTCCAGTTATCATCTTGAATTTCTCTTCCTTAAGGGAATCGATGCTTACATTAAGCCTTTTAAGCCCTGCTTCCTTCAGTTGTCCCGCGTACCTGTGCAGGCTTATCCCGTTAGTCGTCATTGAAATATCTTCTATTTTTTCAATTGAAGCCACTCGCTTTACTATCTCTACAATATCACTTCTTACTAACGGTTCGCCTCCGGTTATCCTCACCTTTTTTATGCCTATTTTCGCCATAGATCTAACTATTGATTCAATTTGAGCAGCAGACAAGTTCTTTTCCATTTCCTCTTTGCAATTCTCTCCTTCAGGGTCACAGTATATGCATTTAAGGTTGCACTTTTGGGTTACAGATACCCGCAGGTATTCGATTTTTCTTCCGTAGCGGTCCTTCATTCCGACACACCCTTCCTCATAGAATTAGACGGCGTCTTAATTTCGATATCAAAGATACTCTACTTCGCCGATGCCGGATGTCTCATATCCCCCTAATTTTTCAAGAGAGTCTTTAAACTCTTTCGACTTCAGCACATCTAAGAATCCTACAACTTTTTCGTCATCGATAAGCTCTTTAGTTGTTATAAAATCGTATGATTCCCAGCACACAGGCACAAAATCAAGATCATAAACTTTAGCTGCAGAGTATATCCCAAGCCCCGCATCTGCAGAGCCGGCATCAATCTGCACCGCTACGGACAAGTGGGTAAGTTCCTCTCTATCGTATCCATAAATGCTCTCTTGATAGATTCCGTTTAATCTCAATTGATAGTCAAGCAGAATCCTCGTCCCGGATCCCTTTTGCCTGTTCACATATCGAATCTTGCTATCTTTTAGATCCAAAATGCCTTTTATATTCATGGGGTTGCCTTTAGCTGTAATTAATCCTTGACTTCTTCTTACTCCCTTTATCAGGCAAACATCTTGATTTTTTAGATACTTGTTTACGTAAGTCCTATTGTACTCTCCCGTAGCTTCGTCTAAGAGATGTATCCCGGCAAGGTGAGTCTCTCCCCTTTTCACTGCCATTATCCCACCCATGCTTCCCACGTGAGACGAACTTATAAAACTTTTATAATCCCTTTTCCTCACTAGATCATAGGCCTCGTCTATCAGCGGATCGTGGCTGCCATTTATAAGTAAGGTCCTCTCTATTGCCTCCTTGCTGTTTAGCAATGTTATTTGAACCTTTTGTCCGACTTCGATCCCTTCTTTGTTGAGCGGTATCTCCATGAGGCCATCTGCCTTTACAAAGGACGTCACCACTCCTGCGCCTCGATTCAGGGGAGTAGCTATAAATCGATTATTAACTTTCCCTAATTTCATCCTTACAAATTCTTGATATTTCAAAGAAGACATCAACCTTCTCGAAAGAACCGCCTCCAGTTTTTCTCCTTCAGGCAATGTAGACTTGATCATATCTTCCAGCACTTTTTTAACTACAGTGTCCATTACTATTATCCCCGAAACCGGATACCCTGGCACTCCTACTACAGCCTTTTTCTCAACGACACCAAGTATGGTAGGCTTGCCCGGCCTTATAGCTAATCCATGTGTCAACACCTCTCCAGTCTCCGAAATTGCCCGAAAAGCGAAGTCTTCTCTTCCGGCAGATGAACCAGCATTTAAAATTACCAAATCGCATTCTTCGCATGCTGTTAAAATACTTTTTTTGATCAGATTTAAGTCATCTTTGACTATTGGGTATGTTTTTGAATCCACGCCCCACTTTTCTGCCATGGAAGAAAAAATAGAGGTATTAAATTCAATTATCTCCCCCGCCTTTGGATCAGACCTAGGGCTCACTATCTCATCTCCGGTGGGTATCAACCCTATTATAGGCTTTTTGTAAACTTTCACCATTCCTACTCCACCTGCCAACATAGCTCCGAGAGCCGCAGGCTCGATTTTTGTGTTTGAAGGTATTATCATCTCATTTTGGCATATGTCTTCCCCGATTTGCCTGACATGCTGCCAAGGCGATGCTGAAGCATGTATCTTGACCATATCTTTATCTACTACTATTACATCCTCAACCATAATAACCGCATCTTTATCTTTAGGGAGGGGATCCCCTGTATCCACCGCTTCGTAATCCCTGCCTTTTTTCAACAATATCGGCGTTGTATCAGTAGCCCCGAAAGTATCCTTTGCAGATACCGCTATTCCATCCATTGCGCAAGCATAATAGTGAGGTGCAGAAATCTTCGCAAATACAGCTTGAGATGCAATCCTGCCCAATGCTTCAGAAACCTTAACATCTTCTTGGGACAGATGATTGCCTATGTCTTTCAATCTTGCAACATACTCCTCTATTGCGACCTTTAATTCTTTGTTTTCCAGGTAAGTGTATTTCACGAGGCTCCTCCTTAAAATAAATTGACCTTTACCTTTTGGCCTTTGTTTAATCCTTCACTGCCTCTGCTTATATGTATATATCCGTCAGCCTGAGTCATTAAGGATATCATCCCCGACTTGCCAAAAACAGGGCTGGATATATATCCGGATCCCTTCTCTTCCAAGGATACTGCAAGGTATTCTTCTCTTCCATTGTTCGAAGGATAATTGCTATCCATTATAGCCTCCACAAAAGGGCTCATATTTTCACTTTCACTTTCCATCCATTTTGCCAGCTTGCTTACAAATACCTGAAATATCATAAATGCTGATGCAGGGTGACCAGGCAGACCGATTACCGCTTTTCCATTTGCTTTGCCAACAATCGTCGGTTTCCCAGGCTTTACCGCTATTCCGTGGAGAAGAACCCCAGGCTTTCCCAATGATTCTATAACTTTTACAGTGACGTCTTTAGTCCCCATGGAGCTTCCTCCAGATACCACCGTTATGTCACATTGCTCCATCGATTCCTTGACCTTGCTTTCTATATATTCATATACGTCTTTTACTATGCCAAAGCTGACGGCTTCCATTCCCATCATTTGAGACAAAGCCATTATGCTGTAAGTGTTTATATCTCTTATCTGGGCTCCTTGTGGAGTGCTTTTTATTTCTATCACTTCATCTCCTGTAGATATTATTCCTATCTTAAGCTTCTTGAATACCTTTACCTTCTCGTACCCAAGTCCTGCCAATACGGCTATATCCTGAGCTCTTAATCGCCTGCCTTTTTTAATCACCAAAGCCCCTTCTTTCACATCATCTCCTTTGTACACTATGTGGTTGCCCGGAGCCGCAGGCTTGTTTAAAAAAATATCTCCATCTCCAAAATCTTCACTATATTCAACCATAACCATTGAATCCGCTCCCTCAGGCAAATAACCTCCTGTAGGAACATATGCACTTTTTCCTCTTCCGACAATAAAGTCAGGCTTCTCCCCCATCTGGACCTCACCTACAAGCTCAAGTTGTACCGGCATGGACTCTGAAGCACCAAAGGTATCCGATGCTACGACGCAGTAGCCATCTACAGAAGACCTATCAAAAGGTGGCATGTCTTCATTGGCGCATACGTCTTTAGAGGCGATCCTACCCAGAGCCGATTGGATATTCACCCACTCCTGTCCTAAATTGTATCCTGAAAAATTTTCTTCGATTATTTCAAATGTTTCCTTAACGCTTTTTACGTCAAACATCATTTAAGCCTCCAGTTTTTCAAAAATTTTTCGGTCTCTTGATTTTGCGGATTGTCCAACACATTCCTCGCATCTCCCTTTTCATTTATCCGCCCATTGTCCATAAATATAACCTCGTGAGCGATTCTAGCCGCCTGAGAAGGATTGTGGGTCGAAAACACAAAAGTAATTCCGTATCGCTTGTTTAAATCCACTATGTACTTTTCAATAAGCTCAGCACCAACTACGTCCGTTGCAGAAGTAGGTTCATCCAATAGAACCAGGTCCTTTCTCATCACAAGCATCCTAGCCAAAGCCACCCTTTGAGACTCTCCACCTGAAAGAGACTTCGCTCTTGTTTTGGAAAATTTCTCCATTCCTACTTTTGCTAGAGCCTCAAAGGCTAGCTTCTCTAACTCTGGCTTTTCTTCACTCTTGCCAACGAATCCTAAAACAACATTTTTTTCTACCGTAGTATCAAAAAGATATGCAGACTGAGGCATATAGCCTACATGAACGCCGGTCGAATATGTAAATCCGTCAAAAACCAACTCTATATCGATTTCTTTATCGATGCCTGCAACACCCCTCAAAAGCGTAGTCTTCCCAGCTCCGTTTGGGCCTAAAATTGCGTATATCTTGCCAGACTCAAGGCAAAGATTTGTCACATCGAGTATAGTCTTCGCACCACATACCCTCTTAGCTTTCTTGATTTCTACTCTCATAATCTTTTCCTTCCTGTATGCTGCTTACCACCCAATTGATCCCAAAAGATATAATTAATAGAGTGATTCCTAACGCTAAAGCTTTCCCGTAATTTCCTTTGCCAGTCTCCAATACTATTGCCGTCGTCATTACCCTGGTCTTATACTGGATATTACCCCCAACAAGCATTATGGCTCCCACTTCAGATATCGCTCTTCCATACCCTGCCATAACAGCAGAAACAATAGGGTATTTACACTCATTGAGAAGCAGTATAATAGTCTTAAACCTTCCAATGCCCAACCCATGACAGGTATCCTTCACAGCGTTAACCTTCAAATGAACAGCGGATATGGTAAGTCCCGTAATTATAGGGGTTACTATCAATATTTGAGCTATAATCATTGCATTTATGCTAAACAGCAGCCTGTATTCACCAAATGGTCCTGTCCTTGTCAACAAAAGATACACTATCAGGCCTGCCACCACTGGCGGCAGACCCATAAATGTATTTATTATTCGGACTATTGTTTTCTTTCCCTTAAATTTGTTGTTTGCTATGTAAACTCCGACAGGTAAAGCAATGAACGTTGACAGAAAGGTACTGGACAGAGACACAAATAGGGACAGTCCTATAATGGAGTAAATCTCTCCATCTAGTGATAACAAAAGCTCCAAAGCCTCCATGATCCCGTTATTTATACCCGTCATTCCCAGCCTCCTCATTACATGATTGTTTTCATTTTACTTTTCATAGTTTGAGAAGAATAACGGTTCACCATATTCAGATATACCGTATTCATCTATAAGCTGAAGAGCTTTATCACTTGTAAGCCATTTGATAAACACCTCTACAGCTTCAGTATTTGTATCGGGGTGAGCCTGAGAGCTTACCTCTATTACAGAATATTGATTTTTCAAATCCTCGGACTCTTCCAGAAGGATTTCTAAATCAAGTTGGTCTTTCATAGAAAGGAAGGTTGCCTTGTCAGTCAAAGCATACCCTTGCATCTCTGAAGCCATTACAAGTACATCACCCATTCCGCGGCCTGCAGAGACATACCATTCTCCTGATGGATCTACTCCACTTGCAGACCATAGAGAAAGTTCTTTTTTATGGGTTCCCGAATCGTCCCCTCTAGATACGAATATGTTTTCGTCTTCAAAAAATTTCCCCAGAGCTTCGGATGCAGAAAGTCCGCTATCTGAAATGCTTGAAGGATCGTCTTTGGGACCTACTATGACGAAATAATTATACATGAATTCTATTCTCTCAACTCCATAACCATCATTTACAAATTCTTCTTCAGCAGCCTTTGCATGAACCAAAATTACATCTGCATTGCCGTCAACAGCGGTTTGGATAGCTTGCCCTGTGCCTTGAGATAACACATCAACTTCTATCCCGGTATCTTCCTTTAATACAGGGAGCAGATATTCAAGAAGCCCTGAATCATTTACACTTGTCGTCGTCGACAAAGTTATGCTGTAATCTTCCAGCTCTACAGATCGTTCCGAGCCGTCTCCTTGCTGATTTGAACCATTTGTTGAACATGCCGAAACTGAGAATACCAATAGAAATACCAGAAAAATGATTGACGCCCTTTTTAAGAGCCCTTTAGATGATAATAATCTTGACATTAAATTTCCTCCTTTTCAATATGGAAGGCACATCCGTTTCCAGATATACCCTGACGGTCTAAAAACCTTGCTCTCGTTTAGGTCTTTTGACTCGGAGTTTACAATATCAGTCTACATAAAAACGAATACACTGTCAATAAAAGTTAGTTTATTTATGATCTTTTGTGTTCTTTTTTTGACCAAATTCCATTCTCAATCTTTTTTTAGCTGTATTTATAAGTAGATATTTAAATATAGTGCTCCAAAACAGACCACTCACCCTCCTGCTGTAAGAAATCTAAGCTTGTACTCTTCGGTAAACTTCCCAAAAATATCATCTTCGCAGGTAATTACCACATCCACCTGAGGAAGCTTTATGGAGCCAATAGATATGTATGTCTCTTGCCCCAAGACCGCCTTCCATCCTTCCGACTCAAAAACCCCTTCCAAAGTCTCCATTCCACCTATCTGTTTAAAATATTCCTCGAAGCTCTTTCTTTTAAATCCCCTCATCTTATAGCTCCTTTGCTGTTTTGCCATCTCATATTCCTCCAAAATCATAAAATATACTTATAATAAATTTTATCATAGAAACAGTAATCTTGTGGTAGAATGAATTTAAAATAAGACTAAGGAGGAGTACACATGATAAAGGTCGGAATACTCACTTCAAGCGACAAGGGATACGTAGGTGAACGAATAGATGAAAGTGGAAAGCTCATAGCAGAAAGGGCAGGAGAGATACCCGGCGAAGTTATTGAATACGTAATCGTTCCTGATGAAATCGAGGAAATCAAATACAATCTGATACAGATGAGCGATGTGGCCAAGGTGGACCTTATACTTACAACCGGAGGAACAGGCTTTTCTCCCCGAGACATAACCCCTGAAGCGACTTTATCCGTAATAGACAAAATAGCCCCCGGAATACCGGAGGCCATGAGGGCAAAGAGCATGGAGATAACAAACAGAGCAATGCTTTCAAGGGCTGTTGCCGGAATAAGAAACAAGACACTCATTATCAACATGCCGGGAAGCAAAAAAGCGGTTGATGAGTGCCTTGACGTGATTGTTCCTGTACTTTCCCACGCTATCGAAATCCTTCGAGGCGAAGGTGGAGAGTGCGGGAGAGGATAGCTACTTCAAAATCTTTGAGTAATAATCGGTTTCCAGTATTTTTGCCGAATAATGAAACTTTGCGTTTATTATATTTTGTATCCGCCTTTGATAGGTATCGCTGACGTTTATCCCTTCGGTTGTTTCAAATTCCCTTGTTCGGGAATTGTATCGGGCCTTGTCGGTAATGAAGCTTCTGTTGCTGAATATAACCAGAGGCTCTCCCGGAGCAAAGATATCCCTGCCCATCAGAAGCCTTGAGTCAAATTCCAACCCAAGCATGTTCGATATGGTGGGAATGATGTCAAGGCTCGATGTCGGCTTGTCTATTACTTGAGATTCCATCCCGTCAACATAAAGAATGAAATGATTTTTGTATAGCTCAAAGTCTTGTTCGACCTTATGTCCTGCCAGCTCATTCATGGCGTCGTCTTCCAACCCATAGGGGTAATGATCCGAACTGAGGGCGATTAGGGTCTTGTCGGCAATTCCCCGCTCGTTCAGCTCATCAAGGAGATGTTCTAGAGCCCGGTCCAACTCTATCTGGCATGCTATGTATGCTTTAGCGTGGTCAGAATATGGAAGATCCGCAACCAGGTCGCGGTTTTTAGCTGACATTGAGTTGCCCGTAAAAGTATATCTTAGATGCCCGCTCACTGTCATATAGTATGCATGGAATGGCTCATCGTCTATGAATTCCGGCAAAGTAACCTCCATCATCTCTAAATCCGAGGCAGGCCAGACCTTCTTAACCTCAAGTCCGTTTCCCACGCCTTTGTAATCATATCCCATATTGGGGTGGGACTTATCCCTGTTGTAATAGCTATAGGTGTGGTTGTGATAAGCCATCGTCTTGTAACCCAGGCTTTTAAGCTGGTTGCCCATGACAAATGGCAAATCTATTTTTGCAGATTCCGTAAAGCTCCAGACTCCGCTTTTAGGTATAAGCCCGGTGCATGCTACATACTCTCCGTCAGAGGTGCTGACCCCCCAAATTGGAGTATAGAAGTCGGTGAAGTTATACCCCTCGTTTACCATCTTATGGAGCGTGGGAGTGACCTCTTTGTGCACCGCATAAGGCGAAAAGCCTTCGGCAGTAATTAATATGAGGTTATAGCCTTCATAAATGCCGGTGTATTCGTTCTTCTGGGTGGGAGACAAACTTGCAAAATACTCGTGCATCTCCCTCATCTCGTCATTCGTTTCATTTTCAATCAGCTCGTCGAAATCTATGTCCATTACGTTGTATTCTATGTTCGGTTTGTCCGCCGGCGGGGCATCGTCCCCTCTATCCACCCCAGGCGTCTCTATCACCGGGGACCAACCGGTCACCATCCTTTGAAGATCAAGCCTCATGGTTGTTGCAAGTCCCAGCTTCTCAACAGACATAATCTGGTCTACGCTATTGTAATATAGGTCGTAGGATGACAAAATATCCTTGGATCCCAGGTTGATGGAAAAAACTGCGCCTACATAAAAAATGAGCGCAAAGGCCAAAACTACCGCTCTGTTCTTAAACCCGGGCCGCTTCAAGCTTATTCGTCTTCTAAAGTATGCGATGAAAAGAAATACCGGCAAGCCCAAAAGAATTATCCATAAAATGCTTTGAGTGGTATAGATTATTATATCCTGCCAAAACTCCAGGACTTTGGTGCCTCTTGTCATCGAATAAATCGTATAATAAGTCTTAAATATCTTGTTATATACCAGCTGTGATGAAAAAACTATCCAAAAGAAAATCAGCACCACAGTGGACAAAAGCCCGTTTATCCTTTTGCCGAACATGCTGGCAACAAAATAGGATGCCAGCCCATAAACCGTCACGAACATAGCGGCTACAAAAAATCCGTTGTTAATAAAACTTTGGGATGTGGCAACCCTAAATACAAGCTCCATGTATATCAACGCAAACACCATAAAGATTCCAATGTAAATATTTTTAGCTTTTTTCATATCTTACCCCTATCAAAATTATCTCGGCAGACGCCTCTATATCTTAACGCAAGTATAACATAACCTAAAAAATTTAAAAAGACGCTTTTAGAAATGTATCCTTCTAAAAACGCCTTGCTCTAAACAAAATTCAATCAAAAATATCCAAATATCGTCCATATCCTTCTTCTTCCATTTTATCAACAGGCACGAACCTTAAGGCCGATCCGTTTATGCAGTATCTCACTCCCGTGGGCTCTGGTCCATCATCAAAAACATGACCTAGGTGAGAATCCGCTTCAAGGCTCCTGACCTCTTTGCGGATCATACCGTGGGAGTAATCCATATTTTCCATTACATGCTTGCTCTCTATGGGTTTCGTAAAGCTTGGCCAACCACATCCTGCGTCGTATTTGTCCTTTGAGCTAAACAAAGGCTCACCTGAAACCACATCTACGTATATCCCCACTCCATCTTCATCCCAGTACTCGCTTGAATAAGGTTTCTCCGTTCCATTTTGTTGGGTAACATAATACTGCTGCCTGGTCAGTTCTGCTAGCTTTTTTTTCTTTATATCATCGCTTAACATATCATCACCTTCTTCATCCATGGTTATGACTGTTATATACCCGCTTACCTTACCACGAAACCATGTTCCTTCCAGCTTCTTTAGCCTCATATAGCTTCTCGTCTGCTTTTTGAATCAGGCTGTCCCATCTCGCATTCTTGTCTGGCACCACATGAGCCACCCCTATGCTTACCGTCACCCTTCCCCAAGAGCCCGTATTTTTGTTTGGTATGTTCATATCGTAAATGCATTTTCTGAACCTCTGGGCTACTGCCACTCCTCCCGCTGCATCAGTCTCAGGAAGTATGCAAACAAATTCCTCTCCACCCCACCTGGCCACAAAGTCTCCAGGGCGGTTTAAAACCTCTTTAGCCTTTTTTGCTATCTTCTTCAAACATTCATCACCTTGCAAGTGGCCGTATTGATCATTGTATAATTTGAAATGATCTATATCTATTAGAAGCACCGTTATGTCCGATTTACTTCTTGACGCCCTCTTCCATTCCATCATCATATATTCATTGAACCTTCTTCGGTTGTTTAGACCTGTCAAGCCATCCAGCATGCTGAGATCCCTGAGCACATCCCTGTACCTTTTTAACTCTAAATGGTTCTTGATCCTCGCTTTGACTATGCTCTTGCTGAAAGGTTTTGTTATATAATCTATGGCGCCCACTTTCAGTCCATACTCTTCATCCTGCTCACCATTTAAGCCCGTTATAAAAATCACCGGTATGTCTCTGGTCATCCCGTTGTTTTTTATGAGCCTGACCAAATCGTAGCCATTCATGTCTGGCAGTACCACGTCCATTAAAATCAGATCTATTTCAACCCCTGACTCCAACAAATCAAGTGCTTCCTTTGCACTGGACGCCGACACCACTTCACAAATGTCCTTTACGATGTCCTGGAGAATCTTTACAAATATAGTGGTGTCCTCGACAATAAGAACCTTTTGTTTTTCAGCCTTTTCTGGCTTCATTTTTTACAACTCCTCAAATACGAAATCTTTACACCTCTTAACTTACGGCGTGAATGCAGCTAATGTTGTAATTTTCTTCGAATGTACTATAGATATATCGGCATATTTTGAAATCTGTTAATATGCAATCAAGGCAAAACTTATTAATTTATTGAATAAATATTTTCAGAATGATATACTGAGTTAACAGGTGTATATACACCTGTTAATATGCAAAGAAAGTGAAGATAATATGGTTGAAAATTTAAAAGACAAGATAAGCAGGCTGAAGAAAGAAAAAAACGCTGTCATTCTGGCACATTACTACCAACGTCCTGAAATACAGGATATTGCCGACATCGTTGGAGACTCTTATTTTTTAAGTAAATATGCTCAAGAGTGCAAAGAGGAGGTTATAGTCTTTTGCGGAGTATTGTTCATGGCTGAAAGCGCCAAGATCCTTTCTCCCGGAAAGACTGTGCTTTTGCCGGTTTACGATGCAGGATGCCCCATGGCGGACATGGCCGATTACGAGGATATAAAGGAATTTATCAAGGATTATCCTGATGCAGCCGTAGTGGCATACATCAATTCCTCTACTGAGGTAAAAACCCTATGCGATGTCTGCGTTACTTCATCAAGCGCTGAAAAGATAATCAGAAACCTTCCTCAAAAGGATATAGTTTTTTTACCTGACAGAAATCTTGGAGGGTATCTTGCAGAAAAAATACCGGAAAAAAACTTCATACTTTGGGATGGCTTTTGCATTACTCATGAAAAGGTAGATGCGGATTCAATCTTACAGATAAAACAAAAGCTTTCCAATGCAAAGGTGCTGGTACATCCGGAATGTCCAAAGCCGGTAAGAGATCTTGCTGACTATATCGGAAGCACCAGCGGAATAATCGATTTTGCAACAAAGTCAGATGCTGCAGATTTTGTGATAGTTACAGAGGAAGGCATCATGCATGAGCTTAAGACTAAAAATCCGAATAAAAACTTTTATGTCCCAGGAAAAACAATGACTTGCATCAACATGAAAAAGATTACCTTGGAGGACGTCTGGGAAAGTCTAGAAAAAATGAAGTACCCTATAACTCTGGATGAAGACGTCCGGTTAAAAGCATTTAAGTCATTGGAAAATATGCACAAGCTGTCTAGGTGAGCCCATGAAGGAATATTATGACGTGATCGTTATCGGGACCGGCATAGCCGGCTTGAATACCTGCATAAACCTGGACAAGCGCTTAAATGTGCTTCTTTTAGCCAAGGACTCTCTCTCTACGACCAATACATCCCTGGCTCAAGGGGGGATAGCAACTGCTCGAGACAAGGAGGATATCGATCGCCATATCCATGATACGTTAAAAGCCGGAAAATTCCACAACGATCCCGAGGCTGTCAGGGTCTTGGTGGAAGAATCCTTTATGAGCATAAAATCCATCATGGACATAGGAGTCGTCTTCGACAAATCCAACAGCCACCTTCATTTCACTCGGGAAGGCGGCCACAGCGCCAACAGAATTCTACACGTAAAGGACAAGACGGGACGCTACATTTCAAAATCCATGTTCGAAGCCATAAGCTTAAACGAGAATATAGACATATATGACCATACCTCGGCACTCGATATCATCATAGAAAACGGAGCCTGCACAGGCGTGGTCTTAAAGACAGGCACCGAACTGAGACTCGTAAATTCCAAAGTCGTTATGATGGCTTCAGGGGGGGTAGGAGGTCTATTTAAAAGCTCCACGAACCAAGCTATCCTTAGAGGCGAGGGAATTGGGATCGCCTATATGAATAATGTCGCGCTTAAGGATATGTCGTTTATACAGTTTCACCCAACTGCTCTTTACGACGGCAAAACAGGAAATAGAAAATTTTTGATAACAGAAGCTCTTCGAGGAGAAGGTGCCCTTTTATTCAATATAAACGGGGAGCGATTCGTCGACGAGCTTTCCCCAAGAGATATCGTATGCGACGCCATTAAAAAGCAAACTAGAAATAGCACCCATGTTCTTTTGGATATATCTTTCAAGGACAAAGACTTTATCCTTAGAAGGTTTCCCTTGGTCCATTCCAGATGCTTAGAGCAGGGTATCGACATAACCAAAGAACCAATTCCTGTCTTGCCAGCGCAGCATTACATGATGGGAGGCATTGAGGTGGACACATTCTGTAGGAGTAATTTACCAAATTTCTACGCTTCAGGAGAAACTGCCTGCACCGGAGTTCACGGAAAAAACAGGCTAGCCAGCAATTCACTACTAGAAGGTTTGGTCTTTTCAAAACGTGCCTGTGACGATATAAACAAACGCATCCACCATATCGATGAGCCCAAGGCTGTAAATAGATATTTAAGTTCCGATTATTACAATGAACTTGATACCGGAGCATTGGTAAGGGAAGAAATTAAAAGAAGGACTGAACGTTATAATGATGAATTTAAATGAAATGGATAGATTGATACTTGACGCTTTAAGAGAAGACATGCCTTTTGGAGACGCTACCACCGATGCCATAATCTACAAGGAAAGCTGTTGCAGCGCGGAGCTTACAGCAAAGTCCGACGGCATTATTTGTGGACTTGAAGCCTTTAAGAGGACATTTGAGCTGTTGGGAGAAGTAACAATAGATTTTAAGAAATCCGATGGAGACTCAGTTTTACCTGGTGATTTGATAGCTAAACTTTCAGGAAGCACTAGGAACATACTCTCCGGTGAGCGTACAGCGCTAAACATACTCCAAAGGATGAGCGGAATAGCAACCGAAACAAAAAAAGCCGCTGAACTTGTAGCTCATACGAAATGCAGAATTCTCGACACTAGAAAGACCACCCCAAACTTTAGGCTTTTTGAGAAGTCGGCTGTACTTTGTGGAGGGGGATTCAACCACAGGCACTGCCTATCGGACGGCATATTGATTAAAGACAACCACATAATGGCCGCCGGCGGCATAACCAACGCAGTGACACTTGCAAAAAACAGCACATCATTTGTGCGAAAAATCGAAGTGGAGACTGAAACCCTTGAAATGGTAGAAGAAGCCCTGTCGGTGAAAGCGGACATTATCATGCTAGACAATATGGACATGGATACCATGAAAAAAGCAGTTTCTGTAATAAACGGCAAGGCATTAACCGAAGCCTCGGGCAATATAACCTTGGATAACCTAGCCGACGTAGCAAATACAGGCGTAGACTTCGTCTCCATGGGAAGCATCATTTACGATGCCAAGGTGATGGATATAAGCTTGAAAAACCTTAAATACATATGAGCAGCGTGAAAGAAGCCTTTATGATAAGGCTTCTTTTACGCTCCGAATTTATAGCCGGTTCCCCAAACCGTGGATATGTATTCTTTTCCTCCAGCCGCCTTGACAAGCTTTCCCTTAAATTGCTCACATGGGTCTGAACTGTCCTAGTATCCTTAACATCGTCGATTCCCCAAATAGCGGTATAAATATCCTCTAAAGTAAATGTGCGTTCTCTTTGCCTTGCTAGCAAAAGAAGAATCTCAAACTCCTTTTTTGTCAGTTCCAATTTCTGCCCACCAACCCTGCACTCTTTTCTAGATATATCTATTTCCATATCTTCAAATCTCATCAACTCCAGTTGCTTCCCCTTTATGAGTCCGTGCTTGATTCTTGCATTTATGCGATAATACAGCTCTATAGGGCTAAATGGCTTGACCATATAGTCATCGCCTCCACTGACAAATCCCTTTACCCTATCTTCCTCTTCCGACAAAGCAGATACGAAAATTACAGGGCAATCATATTTCTTTTTTATGTGCTCGCAAAGAGCAAGTCCGCTGCCATCGGGCAGCAATATATCCAAAACCACGCAGTCGGGCTCAAATACTTCCAAAAGTTCCTTTGCTGCCTTTGAATTATATGCCGTCTTAACATCATGACCCATTTTTTTAAGGTAATTCCTGCTTATATCAAGAGTTATTTCCTCATCTTCTACTATCAATATTTTATACAAACTGCCACAACCTTTATTATTAGTTTTTTTCCAATCTGTTCAGATCTATTTTATGTTCCGAAATCTCTTTGAATTCCTGGTGTGATTTGATAAACGCCTTTATGATCTTAGGAGAAAAATGCTCCGGCTTGGTCCTTTCATCTCCTTCAAGAATACATGCCATGGCTTTTTCATGACTGTATCCGGTTTTATACGGCCTCTCGCTAACAAGAGCATCGTAAACATCCGCAATTGACGTGATCTGAGCACATAAAGGTATCTGATCTTCCTTTAGCCCATACGGGTAACCGCTTCCATCCCATTTTTCATGGTGAAATTCAACTATCTCCCTTGCAAAAGTCAAAAAAGAGTTCTTCCCGAGTATCTTCTCTGCCCGCATGATTACTTTTGCACCAGTAATCGGATGGGTCTTCATTACCTTGAATTCACAATTAGTCAATGGCCCTTCCTTAAGCAATATCTTGTCAGGTATGGCAACCTTTCCAATGTCGTGCAGCTGTGCCGATTCGCTTATGAGCTGTATGTTTTCCTCTGTCATATACTCGGGATAATCTTCCCTTAAATTTCTGCATATGGCACCAACATAGTGCATCGTCCTTCCAATGTGGTCTCCAGTTTCAACATCCCTGTACTCTGCAAGTATGGCCATGCTGGCTATAAGTGCAGATTTCGTGCTTTCAAGCTCTTTCGTCCTTATCTTGACCTGCTCATCTAGGCTTTCTCTACGGCTCTTCAGTTCCATGTGTATCCTTATCCTAGCCATCATAAGTTCAGGGTTTGAAGGTTTGATTATGTAGTCGCTTGCCCCACTGGAAAGACCCTCGGCTTGATCCTTCACATCTGAAAGCGCTGATATAGAGATTACCGGTATCTCCTTTGTCTCATTTGAAGTTTTTAATTTTCTGCAGACTTCATAACCGTCAACATCTGGAAGGACAATATCCAATAAAATCAGATCCGGCCTAAATCTTTCCGCTAGAGCTACCCCTTTGTCCCCTCTGGTAGCAACTTTAACATTATATTCTCCTGCTAAAAATCCCACATAGATGTCTACATTCAACGGATTGTCCTCAATTATCAAAATAGTTCTTTTGTTATTTTTCCGCATCTGTCTTCACCTTGAAATTTAAGATCCTTTCCTTGAAGCTGCTGATCGCATCTATCGCCTCATCAAATTCATATGATTCAATTAATCTTCCTAGCTCTTCCAAATCGGTATGGAATCCGTGGTCGTTTTTTTTCAGCCACTCAAGTATTGTTTTGCTCTCTACTGGATCATAGTCTAAAACCGCCAAACTCAGCTTATCGAAATACTCCAGGATTGTCCCCAATGTCACTCTAGAATTATCAGCCTCTGAAAGACATTCAAGGCGCTCTTTAAGGTACCTTTCAATTTGGATCTTCAACCTTTTCTTTGAAGATCTGAGTGCATCGACTTTGGCTTCTATTAATTCATAATTTAGCTGTTCACCAGTTATAGCCCTCTCCAAATCCACGATTCTTTTAAATACTTCAGTCGCTCCCAGGCTGCCTGCTGCCGCTTTCATCCCATGAAGGTAAATCCTTAGGGCTTGCAAATTATCAATATCTAGTTCCTGTTCTGATCTTTCATTTAGATATATGCCTACAAATTTATCTAAAACCTTTTTATAGACCTCTTTATCTGCGCCAACCAGCTTAACGCCTTCTGATACATTAAGTACGACCGCCTCCCCAGTTTCTTTTCCTGGATTATCTTCAAGGTCTTGTACCGTATTTGAAGATCTTCCATGAACCCACTTTTTGAGCATCTCTTTTAACAAAGTGGGTTCTATAGGCTTGGGGATATAATCATCCATCGGAAAATCAGGATAATCCATTGCTTTGTAGGCACTGATCGCTACAACTGTTACGTTAACGCCTTTTTCTTTTGAAATCTCTTTAATTTTTCTAGCTGCCTCAATGCCGTCCATATTAGGCATCTGAATATCCATAAATATCAAGTCATAATTATTCTCGGAGTATGCATTCACAGCTTCCACCCCATCAGATACGACTTCTGGATCTATTCCATTGCTTTTTAGCAGTGCCTTCATTATTTCTTGATTGACATCGATATCCTCAGCTACTAGAACCTTTATGCTTTCAAAATTTTCATCTATCGAATTCGCAATTGAAACCGGCTTAGAATTCCCAACCTTATCCGCCAGCTCTTCAAAAATCACAGACTGGGTCAATGGTTTTGACAAGCTTCCTTCGAATTCCTTTTGCATATGCGCTTCAAGGTTCAATAATTCATAGGAGTTCGCAATTAGGTATTTCTGCCCTCTAAATTTGTCTTTAATAATTTCTGCTACGTTCTTATAAGACTCTGGATTATCAAGGTGGACAGTCATTAAGAAAACGCTCCATTTGCCAAGAGATTCATTGAGGATTTCCAACAGCTCTTTTTCATTTCTTACAAGCACATAGTCCAAGTTCAAGTGATTAAAAACCTTTTTAATGTTCCTTGCCCCTATTTCATGGTCTTCATATATTAGAAATGTATGTTTTTGCATGCATAATCTATATTTTTCAAACGGATCCGCCTTGTCCATTATAACGAGCGGTAGTTCCAGCACGAATTCGCTCCCTATTCCCACTTTGCTCTTTACCTTTAATTCACCTCCCATCATCTCTGCAATTTTTTTGCTTATGGGCAGTCCCAGCCCTGTTCCATTGATAGCGTTTTTTCCACCCGCATCTCCTTGCCAAAATCCATCGAATAGGAACGGCATATCTTCTCTCTTAATTCCCTCACCCTGATCCTTAACCGATATAATCATAATCAGGTTGTCATCTTCTAGACTCGAGACTTTACATAGTATCTCGATTGTTCCCTCCGACGAATACTTGATAGCATTACTTATGAGGTTGTTGACTATCTGTCCTATCCTTATGTTTGCTCCGTAAACCCTTCCAGGAATCTTCGGATCCAAATCTGCAGAGATTTCCAGACCTTTCTGTGCAGCCTGGAGTTCAAAAAGCCTGATGGAGTCTCCGATAAGCTTGTGCATTGAAAACTCCTCAGGCTTCAACTCGAATTTTCCAGATTCCATCTTTGATATATCCAGTACGTCGTTGATGATTTCCACCAACGACCTCCCGCTGTTTATTATTATATTTATATACCTCTTTTGCATCGACGTCAAATCAGTCTGGTCCATAAGATGGGCTATGCCCATAATCGCATTCATGGGAGTGCGGATCTCATGGCTGATATTTGCTATGAAATCGCTTTTTGCCTTGTTTGCCATATTTGCTTGTTTGGCCAGGTACTCCGCCTTTCGGGTCGCTTCTTCCAGCCTTTTATTCTTTGTGATTCTCTCAAGAGCACTTGCCAAATTCTTTGCAAAAAACTGCAGCAGTGTTCTTGACTGGAAATCAAGCTGCTCTCCCTCCCTTGTGTAGTCAAAACCCATGAATCCCATGTGGCTCTCACCAGAAAATATAGGGATGATTACTACGGATTTGATGCTTTGTGCTTGCAATATCTCTCTTTCCGTCTTCCAAGAATCCGGCAACTTATCAACTTCTGGAACATTTATTTCTTCTCCCCGAAACATCGTCTTCATCCACTCAGGAAATATGTCTGTTGGAAGATTCTTTAGATTGTCTTTTTCCGGGCTTACACCCTCGGCACACCACTCATTGGTGTTATTCATTATGGAAAGATCCTCGGTGTATCTGAATACATAAGTTCGATCTGCTCCCGAAAAAACGCCGATTTTTTCTAGTATTCGATCTATAATATCATTTATCTCGTCCTCTCCGGCATCAAAGAGAGAAAAGGTCTGCTCTAAAAGTATCTGCTCAAACTTAAGCTTATTTGCCAGTTCTTTTCTTACCTTATTAAGTTCTGTCACGTCCGTCATTACCGTGAGATAAAGCTTTTCATCGAAGCTTTCTATGACCTCGCCGGAAAATATCCCGTCTAGAAAGCTGCCTTCCTTTGTCCTAATTCTCATTTCCACATTTTCGACCTTTTTGTTTTTCTCAAGAGTCCTAAAAAAGCAATCCTTAACTTCCGGGTCTACAAACATATCAAATTCAAAGCCGGTCTTTCCAATTACGTCCTCTTTCGAGTATTTTGTAAGCTTTTCATACGCTTTATTAACGTCAATTATTTTTCTGTCAGCCAATGTCCTGATTACCATTGGCACCGGATTATTTTCAAATATTTTTTGCAATTTATCCCTAGCCGATTGGAGCTTGCTTATGTCGCTGATCGTAACCGTATACCTGCTCCTATAGCCACATCCTTTATTTGCATTTATTCTCGCCTCAAAACACTTTGTAATGCCGTCTATATCCAGGGAATATTCGATTCCGACCCTCTCTCCTGTTCTATCCGCTTCTTTAAAACCTTTTTTTGCAAGTGCGCCGACATCTTCTGCCAAAACCTCTTCAATGTTTTTATTCATAAACTCTATAGCCGGAAGCATCAGATCATTGCCTGAAGTCCATACATTTTTAAATACGTAGCTTTCATCGAGTTCGAATACAATGTCGTTCAATGCATTTATGAGGGTTTTTTCAGACTCGATTTTTTTGATTTCATCAGTTATGTTCGTGAAGCAGATCGCAATACTTTTTTCACTTAATCTAACAAGCGAACACTTGAAAAACAATTGAGCTTCTTCCATATAAGCCTCTAATTCAACTTTCTCTTCTCCCGAATCAAAAGCCCTTAATATCTTCAATGCATAATCTTCAGCATTAAATTTTTTGCTAAAAAAATCACTTAGTTTCATATCCTTAATTTCATCTTCTGATAACATAAAAATCTCCCGAAAGGCAGGATTTGCGTAGGTTAAATAAAAGCTGTCAGAACCGCTGCCAATAAGATCAGCTGACAAACAAGGTATCGGTACTTTTTCGACGATTAAACCGCTTGCAATCGATATATCCACATAGTCACATCCTTTTCTATCACCACTCCCTGAAAAAGGGATATTTCTAGGCTAATTATACCCGATTTCAGCTTATCAATCTCATGTTTATTAAACTTTAATCAAACTTTAAAAAAACTGGGATAAATTAATATCCCAGCTCTTCGCCGACCAGTATCACTTTTATTCTGCCCTTTTGATGGCTTCTCCTTGTTATTACAATTTGAGAGCATATGCTTGAATCTCCGTAGCAATCGCCACACTCTCCCGTTATGGCACATGGGGTCTTTTTCTCCAATCTTATGGTGTTTTGGGGAGATGCTACGTTTTGCACTCTCCAGATGCCGTTTTCTCTATCTTCAGCCAACTTGTTCATACCCGCTATCACTATGATGTTCTTCGGACCATAACAAAGAGCGGCCACCCGGTTTCCGTTTCCATCGATGTTTACAAGCTCGCCTTCGGATGTAAAGGCATTCGTACTCATAAGGTAATAGTCGCAGTCCATTGCCTGTCTCGTAACGACTGCTTTTTCTTCTGCGTTTCTTGCCTCTTCTCTATCTATGAGTTTGTATTTTCCATTACGCAAAGCTTCTGTAAGGCCAATTTCTTTAACTGTCATCGTTCCACCAAAGGACACTACAGAATCTTCGGGGATAATCTCCAAAGCTTTTTTCAGAGCCTCCCCTTTAGTCTCACAGTAATAGGCTTCAAAACGTCTTTTTTCGAATTTTCCTAATAAGCTTTTTGATAAATTTGCATAAAAATCTTTTTTAACAGACATTTAAAATCCTCCTCAAATATTTCTTTTATATATTATTATACACCAGTTTCAGGTATTTATCTTTGAATTGTATTAGATACGCTGTATAATAAGGGATAAGAGAAACATGCTTTTTTGACAACTGCTTAAAGACAATTAATAAGGAGAGATTTAAAATGCCATATGTAGCTATTAAAACTGACAACCTAATGGAAAACATAAACGTAAAGGAAATCAATGAAAAGATCTCTGCAAAGATGTCCTTGCCCAGAGATAAAGTCAAGATTTCCTGGGAAATATTCCATGAAGATCATTTTTACAACCACCCTCCTGAAGGGATCACTTCAAAAGCCAAAAAGCCTCATAGACCGGTAGTACAAATCACGTTGTCAAAGCGAAATACTCGAGAATTCATGGAAGAACTCGTTTATTCAGTCATCGACGAAGTTTGCGAGGTTCTTGGCATTGAAAGAGATGCTTTCCTGGTTCTCATCTATTACCTGGAAGAAGGAAATATATTTTTAAACGGAAAGTTCGTATAGGAGATATTTATTGAAAGTAACAGTCGTAAGCGTAGGAAAAATTAAGGAAAAGTTTTATTCTCATGCAATAGCTGAGTACGCCAAGAGACTTGGACGATACTGCACCCTCAGCATGATCGAAATTCCTGATGAAAAGGCTCCCGAAAGCTTGAGCCTCTCGGATATGAGGGCAGTCAAAGACAGAGAGGGAAATAGAATCCTTGACAAAATACCTCAAGGTTCTTTTGTAATTACCTTGGAGATCGACGGCAAGCAGAAAACAAGCGAAGAGCTTGCAGAAAACTTTGAACAGCTGGCTTTAAATGGAACTAGCCACATATGCTTTATAATCGGAGGTTCCTTAGGAATTGGGGATGCAGTGAAAACCGCAAGCAACCTAAGTCTATCCTTCTCAAAGATGACCTTTCCCCATCAGCTCTTTAAGGTAATGCTCTTGGAGCAAGTATACAGGGCTTTTAGAATAATCAGGGGAGAGCCTTATCACAAGTAGCTTTATACAATACAATAGGAAACGGAGAACTAATATGACAAATTCTTTACCTCTTTGTCCCGAGTGTTCCAGCCAGTATGCTTACGAAGATGGCAATCTGCTGGTATGCCCTGAATGCGCCCATGAATGGACTCTTGATTCCGATGCAACTGAGACAAAAGAGCATGATATAATGGATTCAAATGGAAACGCATTGAAAGACGGCGACAGCGTTATCATAATAAAGGACTTGAAAGTAAAAGGCGCTTCGTCAAGCCTTAAAATCGGCACTAAAGTCAAGAACATACGTCTGGTCGAAGGAGACCACAACATCGATTGCAGGATAGACGGGTTTGGTGCAATGAAGCTAAAATCCGAATTTGTCAAGAAAGCCTAAATGCAAAAAAGTCTTAAGGGATAGGATCATGTTACTGATTGATCTACTATCCCTTAAGATGCTGATTCATTAGTCATGTACTTTCCTTTCTTATGGCTAATGTATTTTTACAAAGCAGATTCGATTTTGGAATTCCCTCTCCAGATATTTTATTTGTAATTTTTATTAGAGTTTTTCTTTATTGCTTACAGATTTTATATCCGCAGTTCAACAAGATCCATCTCTTTACAACCTTTATATCTGTTTTAAAAGTAAATTTCAATTAATACTGCAAATTGAAATCTCTTTTGGGTTTTCCTTTATCTTATCTTCCTTGTTAGTTAAAATATACCCTCGCTTTTTTTAATTAAACATCTTTTTATAATTTTATTGCCTTTAAGTGTATATGTTCATTCTGTTGCCTCTTAAAAACCCAATCAATTTAATCCCGGCTTTTTTTGCCTTTTCTATGGCTGTATCCGTAGGTGCTGATCTGGAAATTAAAACTGGTATGCCTCTTAGCGCTACCTTTTCTACTATCTCTGATGTCATCCTGCCGGTAGTCAATACCATTTTATCACTAACATCCAGTCCTTGAAGCATGGCTTTCCCTAAAATTTTGTCGAGAGCGTTATGCCTTCCTATATCGTCTCTAAATATAAGTATTTCCGATTGGCTGCACAAAGCGCAGCTATGCACTCCTCCCGTCCTCGCAAAAAGTTCCGAAGACTTGTTGAACTTTCGAAACAGATCTGATATTTTTTCCACATGGATATCTACTGACGTTATTTTTGAGTCAGCACCTTCTCTCACTACAGGATAAATCACCTTGCGTCCTTTCCCACAGGCAGTAGTCACCGTCATTTCTCCCAAGAGCCGATCCCCAGAATACTTGAAAATATCCTCTCTGCTTATCTCTGCATCCGCCCTCCTTTTCTCTTCATCAATCTTTAGAGCCAATAATTCCTTGCCCCTTAATATTACGCCTTCCGAATACAAGTATCCTGCTACAAGGTCCTCTAGATTTATCGGCGTACATAGCAGCGTTACAAAATAGTGCCCATTTACATAAATTACTAAATCATACTCAACTGCTACTTCATCTTCCGCCTCAAAGATATACTCCTTTATTTTTTTGATCTTCACCTTTCGGGTCGTTTCCACATCTTCTCTCCCTTCAGTAATTTCCCTTTACCCTCTCCACGTAGCAGGCAAGTTCCTCCCTGGTGTTCAAGTTATAAAACATATCCCAATCAGGGCTGAACCTTCTTGCCTCTTCTTCTGCTATGAAGAAGGTATTGCATTTTTTCAGGCAATCGTACACCGACCTTCCCCCACTGCCGAGATGCTTTTCAATCTCTTCTATCTGTGATATCGAATAAAAAGCATTGAAGGGTTCTATCCACTCCTTATACCTTGCCACGCATGCTTGAGGTTTTATTATAGCTATCTTATCTTTCATCATGTGTATATAGCCTATGTTCACCACCGGCATGTCACAAGCGAAAACAAAGGAATATCTGCTTGAAGATCTTTTCAAACCGGTATGGATTCCTCCCAACGGCCCCATGTCCTTGATTTCATCTTCGACGATAGTATACGGTGAGTCTTTATAAAGATCTAAATCATTGGTAACAAGTATCAGCTCATCAAACTCTCTTGACAAAATATCTGTTATGCGGTCTATTAAGCGATTATTGCGCAATATAATTTTTTGCTTGTCAAAACCCATCCTGAGGCTCTTTCCTCCTGCCAAAATTATTGCGCTTCCAAAATCCTTCAATTATGCTCCCTCCCCTCAGAGCTTTTCCAGCCTTACGGCGCTCACTTTAAGCTCTGGTATTTTTGCAATAGAGTCAATTATGGAATTGGTTAGATAATTAGCTCCTCCTTCGTAAAAATGAAAAGGCATGAATACCACGTCTTCTACCACCCCATCCGTTACTTTAGCCTTGGTTACTATGCTTCCTCGTCTGGATGAAACCCTGATCTCGTCTCCATCGTCCACATCAAGCCTGCTGGCCGTTACCGGATGTATCTCTATGTAGGATTCCGGGTAAAGGGCGTCTATGCCCCTCACTCTCTTTGTCATGGATCTAGTGTGATAGTGGTAGAGCATCCTTCCGGTAGTCATTATATATGGATAATCCTTATCCGCCACTTCTGCGCTTTCAATGTATTCCGCCGGTTTGAACAGCCCTTTACCTCTGGCAAATTTCTCCCTGTGAAGAACTTTAGTTCCCGGATGTTCCCTTGTGGGACATGGCCATTGCAGCCCTTCAACCTCTAGCCTTTTATATGTTATTCCGCCGTATTGGGGGGTCAGTGCCGCGATTTCCTCCATGATATCTGCAGGTCTGCCGTAGCTTGAACCATAACCAAGCCTGTTCATCAGCTCCATCAATATAACCCAATCAGGCTTGGACTCTCCAGGTGAATTTACTGCCTTTCTTATCCTTTGAACCCTTCTTTCAGTATTCGTGAAGGTTCCGTCTTTTTCTGCAAAAGATGCGGCAGGAAGGACCACGTCAGCATATTCAGCCGTCTCTGTCAGGAAAATATCCTGCACTACCATGAAATCAGCTTTATCCAGTGCCTTTTTAACATGCCCTGTATCCGGGTCAGAGACCACCGGATTTTCTCCCATGACGTACAATACTTTTATGGTCTTCTCATCAAGCCCGTTTACAACCTCAGTGATAGTCAGTCCAGCCTTGTCCGAAAGGGTTCTTCCCCAAGCCTTTTCGAACTTCTCCTTAGTCTTTGAATCAAATACCTTTTGGTACCCCGGGTAATCTCCAGGCAATGCGCCCATATCGCATGCCCCCTGGACGTTGTTTTGCCCCCTTAAGGGATTCACTCCGGCGGATTCCTTGCCGATATTGCCGCATAAAAGCGCCAGATTCGAAACTGCCATTACTCCCTGGGTTCCAGTAGAATGCTGAGTTACCCCCATGGAATAGTATATTGCCCCCTTGTCTGCCTTCCCATACATCCTTGCTGCCTTAATCAAATCATCTTTATTTACTGAGCATATCTGAGCTACCACTTCCGGAGAGTAGCTCTCCATTACTTCTTTAAGCTCTTCAAAATTCTCAGTTCTGTCCCTTATATAATCCTTGTCTTCAAGACCTTCTTTTATTATTACATGCATGAGACCGTTAAAAAGAGCAACGTTTGTCCCCGGCTTTATTTGAAGGAAAATATCCGCTGCTTTTGCGAGCTCAATTTCCCTGGGTTCAGCTACTATTAGGCTTGCTCCGTTAGCCTTCGCCTGTTTTATATGGGAGCCGATGACCGGATGGGTCTCGGTAGTATTAGATCCTGTTACGAATATAAGATCCGACCCCAAGGCTTCTAAGTTGCTGTTTGTCATAGCTCCACTTCCTAGGGTAGCGGCAAGACCAGCAACAGTTGAAGCATGGCACAGCCTGGCACAGTGATCTACATTGTTAGTGCCTATTACAGCTCTAAATAACTTTTGAAAAAGGTAGTTTTCTTCATTGGTACATCGTGCAGATGAAAACCCCGCAATTGAATCTGCTCCGAACTCATCCTTTGCAGCAGTGATTTTTTCTGCAATCAACCGATATGCTTCATCCCAGGTGGCTTGAATGAATCTGCCTTCTTTTTTTATCAAAGGCGTCCTAAGCCTATCGGGATGATCTATGAATTTATATCCGAACTTTCCTTTTACACACAGCATCCCATTGTTCGCAGCACCGTCCGACGGGGCTACTTCTACGACCTTGTTGTCTTTTATCAAAAGCTCCATCTGACATCCAATTCCGCAATATGGGCAGGTAGTCTTGATTCTTTTTGTCTCCCAGTACCTAAACCTCTCAGTCCTTCTCGGCACTAAAGCACCTACCGGGCAAGCGGATACGCAATTTCCGCAGGAAACACAGGTGGATTGGGATATAGGATCTTCAAAAGGGGGGGAGACATGGGTGTCAAAGCCTCTTCCACTCATAGTGATGGCGTGGGTTTGTTGAAGCTCAGTGCATATTCTGGTGCACTTTCCGCAAAGTATGCATTTATTTCTATCAAAAAAATAAAACTTGTTGGAATGATCTAGTGTGTATTCTTTTTCGTCGCCACTTCTGAATCTAGAATCCTTTACACCATACTCAAAACAGTAATCCTGCAGCTTGCAGTTGCCTGCAGCTACACAAGTCATGCAATCAAGAGGGTGGTTTGAAAGAATTAGATCAAGCACCATCTTTCTTCCTTGAACAACCCTCTTGCTCCTAGTCTTTACGACCATTCCTTCAGCAGCCGGAAGTGCGCAGGAGGGCGTTAGGGCCCGCATCCCTTCAACTTCCACCAAGCACATCCTACAAGCAGCCCCAATGCTTGGGTCAAGGTGGGGATGGTGACATAGCGTGGGTATCTTTATTCCCAAACTCTTCGCCGCTTCAAATACTGTCGTTCCTTTTTCAACTTCCAGCTGATGATTGTCTATGTTCAGTCTGATCATTTCAAGCTCAACTCCTTTATGTTGTGATACCGCCCACCATTTTGTGCAATCGTTCTCATCTGAAGGATATACTTGTATATATATGTGTGGCCTGACAAACTCCCCTATCGCTCAAAACAGCTTTTCCAGTATCACGAGATCAAGATACCTATCGAATTTATACCCCGCCTCCTTTATTACTCCACACCTAAAAAAGCCTTCTTTCTCGTGCAATCTTATACTGGTCGTATTTTCTGAATCAATATAAGCCAATGCCGCATGATATTCTTTTTCTTTGGCCTTCTGAAGTATTTCCTTCAATAGTGTTCTTCCCAGACCCTTCCCTTGGTAGTCTTTTCTTAGGTAAACAGAATGCTCAATAGTTTTTTTAAAGCCTTCAAATGGTCTGTATGGTCCGTAAGTAGCGAAACCAGCGACTACTCCATCTATTTCTGCTGCTATTATGGGGAAACCCGCCTTTTCTTTTTCGCTGTGCCACTCCTCCATTTCCTCAAAGCTCTTGGAGTTGTAATGATACAGGGCTGTTGAATTTTCGATGTAATAGTTGTATATCAAGGTTATTTCTTGAATGTCTTTTTTCTCTGCCGGCCTTAGCATTTCTTCCTCCCGATCCACTTTATTATGTATATTATACCTTATTTACTTGCACGTAAAAAGCCTCGAGCTAATTATTATTATCGGCTCAAGGCTTTGATTTTTTTGTTTATTCCTGGAAAAGTGGAGTCGAAAGGTATCTTTCTCCGGTGTCGGGAAGGACCACGACGATTGTCTTCCCCTTGTTTTCTTCTCTTTTGGCGATTTCAGTAGCTGCATGAAGCGCTGCTCCCGAGGAAATCCCTACCAACAGACCTTCACTTGAGGCTACTTTCTTTGCAGTGGCAAAGGCATCCTCGTTTTTGACTTTAACAATTTCGTCTATGACGCCTGTGTTTAAAACATCCGGCACGAATCCTGCTCCGATTCCCTGGATTTTATGTGGTCCTGGCTTTTCACCTGATAGTATGGCGGAGTCAAAGGGCTCCACGGCAATTATTTTCAAATTAGGGTTCTTCTGCTTTAAGGCCTCCCCTGCTCCTGTGATGGTTCCGCCGGTCCCGATTCCAGCGATAAAAATATCAACTTTTCCATCCGTGTCTCTCCAAATCTCTTCCGCTGTAGTTTCTCTGTGAATTTTAGGATTTGCAGGATTCTTAAACTGCTGGAGTACAATGGAATTTGAGTTTTCTCTAGCCAACTCCTCCGCTTTGTTGATGGCACCCTTCATGCCTTCACTCCCCGGAGTAAGCACAAGCTCGGCACCAAGCTGCTTTAAAAGGTTTCTTCTTTCGACGCTCATCGTCTCCGGCATTGTCAGTATCAGCCTATACTTCTTTGCTGCTGCCACAAAAGCCAAGGCTATTCCAGTATTTCCACTTGTGGGCTCTATTATTACAGAGTCCTTGTTTAAAAGCCCTTTATCTTCTGCGTCCTTTATCATTGCATATCCGATACGGTCTTTAACGCTTCCCGCTGGGTTAAAGTACTCAAGCTTAGCCAGGATATCTCCCTGTGCTCCGCTTTCCTCCTTGTAATTGTTAAGTTGCAGCAACGGCGTATTTCCGATCAAGTCAACCAAGCTTTTTGCAATATTAGCCATTATTTTTCCTCCTTGTTTTATATATTATTATTCTTATCAACTTTATATATTTTATTATACTCTACTTTTTTCTTCGATGTCAAGGGTTATCTTATATTTTTATTATATGTTTAGTCGGAATTAAGCGCCTGTTCAAAGTCTGCAATCAAATCTCCTGTATCTTCCAGACCCACAGAAACCCTAATCAGCCTATCTGATATACCAAGATCACTTTTAACTTCCTTTGGCATCGAGCCATGACTCATTTTCGTGGGGTAGGACACTATAGTCTCCACTCCTCCCAGGCTAACTGCAAGTATGCTTTCAACTTTGTTTAAAAAATCTTTTGCAGCTTTATCCGTTTTGGTTTCAAAAGACAAAACTGCCCCAGGTCCAAAAGATTGTCCGTCATGGATTTCCTTGTCCTGGTGATCTTCCAGCCCCGGATAGTATACCTTTTCCACAGCTTCTTGCTTTTTAAGCCATAAGGCGATTTTTTTAGCACTTTCCTGCTGGTAGTCCATCCTTACCTTCAGTGTCTTAAGCCCCCTTAACAACAGCCAACAGTCCTGTGGGCCAAGAACCGCTCCAAAGCTCATTTGGACAAAATATATCCTCTTGGCCAGAGCCTTGTCTTTTACCACTACCAATCCTCCGAGAACATCGCTGTGGCCCCCAATAAATTTTGTTGCACTGTGAATGACTATATCCACACCCAAATCCAGAGGTCTTTGCAGATAAGGTGACATAAAGGTATTATCCAGCATAGTTATGATCCCTTTGCTCTTGGCAATGGATGCGACCATCTTGATATCCGTTACCTTCATCAATGGATTTGACGGAGTTTCTAAATATATGCCCTTTGTATTTGTCTTTATATTTCTTTTTATTTCTTCAATATCCGTCATATCCACAAACGTAGTCTCAATTCCAAAATTGGGAAACAGCCCGCTTGCCACTCTAAAGGTTCCTCCGTATACATCCTTGCATACGAGAAGATGATCTCCTTGGGAAAAAATCGACAAAACAGAGGATGTTGCAGCCATGCCGCTAGAAAATGCATATCCGTTAGTGCCGTTTTCAAGCAACGCAATAGTCTTCTCCAAAGCTTCTCTCGTAGGATTTTGGGATCTCGAGTACTCATATTCGCCGTTGCAATCCGCACTTTTTTGACTGTACGTTGATGCCTGATATATTGGTATGCTAAGTGCTCCGGTGTATTTATCCGTCTCAAACCCGTTTCTGATAAGTTTTGTAGAAAAATCCATCAAACAACCTCCTCATGTCTAGCTGCTATTACCTCTATCTCCACTGAGGCGCCTTTGGGAAGAGCTGAAACCTCTATGCATGATCTCGCAGGATAAGGTTTTCCCAGTAGGCTTGAATAGGCTTCATTTACCGCATCAAAATCCTTGAGATCTGTCAAGTATATGACCGCCTTTATGATGTCATCAAAGGTGAGGCCCTCTTCATTTAGGACTGTTCCGATGTTTTTCATGACCTGCTCCGTCTGCTTTTTTGCATCACCCTCCACAAGCCTTCCCGTCTCAGGGTCTAAGGGTATCTGCCCCGAAAGATATACTGCGCTTTCAGTTGCTATCCCTTGTGAATATGGCCCAACCGCTTTTGGGGCCTTGTGGGTATTTATCTCTTTTTTCATGATTCCCTCCTTGTATACTGAACATGAAGCCAAGCTGCTGTTCAAATTATTTTTGTTTTATAATGGACATAGTATTGTGGATTGGTTTTTCTTCCTTAAATGTAATACATCAAATCCGATTCTCCTATAGATGCCTTATACCCCTGTGCCAATTCTTCCAAGGTTATGGACTTTACAACATCTTCTATGCTGATATTAATTTTTCTCCATAGCATGTCCTTTAAATAATATTGTATGCTGTCCTTTTGAGATTCAGCCTCCTTGCTCTCATCAATTACGGAAAGATCGCCTTCCAATGTACTCAGAATCATCCCTGCAGTTATTTCTGATGGATCCTTGGCAAGAAGATATCCTCCTTGAGCGCCTTTAACGCTTTTTACCAGTCCAGCTTTTCTGAGAGTCGAGAAAACTTGTTCTAAGTAATTATTTGATATTCCCTGTCTTTGAGCGACATTGCTAAGAGGCATGTGATCTCCTGCCGAATATACTGCCAAATCCACCATCGCCCTAATTCCGTATCTTCCTTTTGTAGATATTTTCATATTCTCACCCCATTTGCCACTATTCCTATTTGTTTTATATATTATTATACTATACTCATTTAAATGCGTTGTCAATAAAAAAACAGCTTGAGCATAAACTCAAACCGCTTTCCCATCTTCTTTACAGCATTTTTTAATTATAAATTTTTCAATAGCATATGCCACTCCGTCCTCTTCTACGGATTTTGTAACAAAATCCGCGTGATCTTTGACGTTTTTAATGGCATTACCCATAGCTATGCCTGTTCCGGCCGCTTCCAGCATTGATATGTCATTTTCTGCATCTCCTATGGCCATTACATTCTCCATAGGTATTTCAAGCTGCTCGGCAAGACCTTCCAAAGCCATTCCTTTATCAAGGCACTTTGGATATATTTCCATATGTTTTTCAAACCCGTATTCCACATTCACGCATTCCCCGTACTTTTCCTCAAAATAATCTCTTAACGCATCAAGAGTGTGGTCTTCGTCCATAAACATGAACTTGTTCATTTTGTTTTCTAGTATGAATTTCTTCATATCGTCAACAACGATGACGTTGTCTTTTTCCTTGGCCAATAGTGCAATTGTGGGCTGGTTGCGATGTTCTTCCGAAACATAGACATTAAGTCCTGCAAAAAGGCTATATGGAATTTCTTCTTCCTCAAGCTTATTATATATGCCCAATGCTATCTCTTTTTTCATCTCGTTTTCGATGATCGCCTTGCCTGTCTTTAAGTCCAAAACTATGCCACCATTTGTTGTAATTCCATATTCTTCAATCCCTAAGTCTTCTAGATATCGCTTCATGCTGTAATAGTTTCTGCCGGATATCAACACCACATAAACCCCAAGCTTTTTTGCTGCCATAACCGTATTTATAACCTTTTTAGATATATTCGGTCTCTCAAAATTGATCAACGTGCCGTCTATATCAATTGCCAGTAATTTTATCATTTTCTCACCTCATTTAAATCCTTCCAAATACATGCTTGTCCAAAGCAAGCTTCACTCCGTCATTTTCAACATGGCCAGTAATCTCCATTGCATGGGACTTTACATTTTCAGATGCATTGCCCATAGCCACAGACAAACCAGCCGTCTTAAACATAGGTATGTCATTTTCTGAATCACCTATGCACATGGTCTCTTCTTTTAGCACACCGTAATGTTCCATCATAAAGCTTAAGGCTTTGCCTTTGTCCGCCTTATTTGAATACACTTCAAGCAGAGTCTCCATACTGAAATCCGCGTTTAATACCTCGCCGTAGCTAGTCAGAGAAAACTCCTTGATTGTAGCGAGGTCATTTTGCGCTCCCACCATCATCAGCTTCGCCGAGGGATACTCCTTAAGATTTTCGTATATATCCTCGATATAATGAAATTCCTGATTGAGAGCCTTAATATAGTCCATAGGCAAGGAATCAAAACCCTTTGTATATACCTTGCAGTTTGAAAAATTTATAGGGACTGTTCCCACAGAAATACTCTTTTCCACTACAGATCTTGCAATATCGTAAGGTATCGTCTCTTGATGAATTACCTCTTCGTCTTCAATTCTTACTATTTCCGCTCCGTTAGCCGATGCTGCAATGCCTTTTAGACCAAGCTCCTGTATATAATCCTTCATCCCAAAATAGTTTCTTCCTGAAAGCAAAACGACCTTAACTCCATTGTGGTAGGCTTTAAGGATCGATTCCCTGACAACCGCGCTTATTTTATTGTCTTCCCTTATGAGTGTTCCGTCAATATCCAGGGCCAATAACTTTATCATCTTCTACCTCCGTGTTGGTTATGCTTATATTATACCCTAATCATGTATATTTGACACGTAATACAAGCTACGGCTTCAAAACGACTTTTATGGCCTCACCGCTTTTTGCCATTTCTACGCCCTTCATTGCATCCTCTAGAGGCAGAACATGAGTCACATATCTGTCGGCCTTTATTTTTTTATCGGCAATCAAGTCAAAGGATCTGGCATTTTGCATATGGTCATAACCAAAGTGTCCCAAAATAGTAATCTGCTCATAGTGTACGAAGTTGCTATCTATCAACGTCATCTCGCCCTTTGGAACTCCACCAAAAAATACCACCTTTCCCCTTTTGCATGCCATTTTAATGGCTTGGTCCTGGGCTTTAGTGCTGGGGTTTGCCGATATGACTACTTCTGCACCCCATCCTCCTGTTATTTCCCGGACTCTTTTTACAGGATCAACTTCAAATGGATCAATGATAAAGTCTGCTCCAAACTCGCGAGCCTTTTCAAGCCTTATCCTCGAAGGCTCAACAGCTATCACTCTTTTAGCGCCTCTTAGCTTTGCAAGTTCAAGTTGAAGACATCCTATTGGTCCCATGCCTATTACTACCACAGTATCTCCCAAAGTGACATTGGCGTATTCCTGGCATGAAAAAACCGATGATAACGGTTCGGTCATTACCGCCTCTTCATAGGACATGTCATGTGGCATCTTTATTACCTGACCCTTTTTTATGATATCCTCTGTGACGATCATGTATTCGGCAAATCCACCGGGTATGGTAGTCCCTGGTACCGTAAGGTTTTCACATTGTCCCAGCCACCCTCTTTTGCAAGCAGGACATTCGTAACATGGAACGAGGGGGGAAACATATACTCTTTCACCTGCTGAAAAACCTTTAACCCCTTCGCCAATCTCTGCGATTTCTCCGGCAATTTCATGTCCCAGAATCTGCGGATACTCAAGCCTGTGATGTCCGTGGATTATGGTTCTGATATCCGATCCGCAAAGGCCAACTCCATGGACACGAATAAGCATCTCTTCTTTTTTGCATACCGGAGTTTTTACATCCTCCATCCTTAAATCTTCAGGTCCGTACAATAGTGCCGCTTTCATAAGTCTCTCCTCCTGGAATGTGCAAAGCACACAGCTTGATAATCGCACCATGTGCTCTGTAATCTCATTTTTTATTTTTTTAAATCAAAATATTCAGACACGTCTTCCTTGCCCCATGAATCCACAATAGCAGCAAGCTCCTTATGTTCCTTAGCATATTCTCCCAAGCTGACTCCCTGCATCGTCGCTTCTATTGCTTGTCTCATAGATTTAGCACCTGCCGTGGCACCCATGGGATGACCGTGGATTGCCCCACCTGCTGCCAAACAAATATCAGTCCCCAGTTCCTTCATAGTTTGAGGGACTGCTCCCTGAGTCATGCCTCCCGATAAAAGCGGCAACATAGGCTTGATTCCAAACAGCTCCTGTCTGGCCATTAAAACCTGCTGCTGACACTTGCTTTTTACAACAGGGAACTTGCCGTATGGACTTGTGATAATCTGCATATCGGCACCGCACATCCTAGCCAGTTTTCCTACCAAGAGAGGCGAGCTTATCCCCTGATAAGGAGATCCGAAGGTTGTTCCCGAGAAATCGATATGAGCCATAATAGGAACATTTATGTTGGGATCCTCGGCAATCATTTTTGCTGCTGAAAATCCTATCGTATAGAAGTTCATCATCAGCGCATTGGCCCCTGCGTCAATCGCTCTGTACGCATTGTCTTTCAGCTTGCTTATGTCATCTGTAATATTTGGAGTGTATAACGTTTTTTCACCGGTCTCTTCGTCTGCTCTTTTAATGGCCGCCATTATGGCTTTTATCCTGTCTTCCAAGGGACAGTATACGGGGTTTCCCGGCAAAAGCTCATCGTCTTTGATGAAGTCTCCACCTCCAAGAGCGACCTCGTAAGCCATATTCGCTCCTTCTTCAGGAGTCCAGCCTATGTCAGGCTTTATCATATTGTTTACAAATGGTCTTTCTTTTACTCCCAGCAAATCCCTGATTCCTTCTATTCCGAACTTCGGCCCTTTGAATCCCCCTATCCAAGATTCGGGGAAAGCTATGTCCATAAGTTTTAAATATGGAATTTGAGCGATGTTTCCTATAACCGAAGACAGGAGCATCGGTATCTGAGGATCAAAATTTATAGAAGGAAAAGCTATCTGCACTACGTACTTTCTGTTTATTTCTTCCTTCGGAACGACAAACTCATAATCCGGCAAAGCATAAACGGCAACTACCTTTCCGGTATGCTTGCGTCTTATCTTCTCATGCTCTCCCGGCACTGCCGTCCAGGTGCTGGTGGTCTGCTCCTCGGCTATGGCCACAACGTACTTTAATATGTCGGATGAATCGGTCTCAATATAATATGTCGCTATTATGTCGTCTTTTGCCATACTTACTTCCGGAAATCCAAAGCTTAGATCATTCATACTTTAACCTCCCAGTTAATGGTTTGACTAGACATGTTCACCTTAATATTAACCCTCTTCTAAAGTATTTTCAATATTGAATATATTTTCAATAGAACAAAAACTCCTTTTTTCACTTCCTTAATTACAAGAAAATTGCATTAAAACAAACCAGAGCCTGATATAGGCTCTGGTCTAGATAACATCTTTTACTTTCCGTATTCTGACAGCTCGTATACATCTGTCTTGTTTTCTGAAATCTTTTCGTGGAGTATATCTATCATCGCTCCAGCCTTGTCCAGATTTGTCATAAGCTCCACCGAGGATTCTATGGCTGTCCTTCTTATTGCAAAGCCGTCTCTTTTAGAGTCGTTGCCTTTTGTAGGAGTATTGAACACCATATCGATGCCCTGCTCTCTTATTACGTCTATTATCGTAGGATAGCCTTCCTCGATCTTATTGATTCTCGAAGCCTTGATTCCCATTTCGTCCAGTCTCTTTGCCGTGTTTTCAGTGGCATAGAATTCATATCCCATTTCCGCCATCTTTTTCGCAAGAGGCATGAACTCTTCCTTGTCTTTGGGTCTTACTGTTGCGACGACCTTTCTCTTCCTTGAAGACATGTCAACTCCCGCCGCAATGAGGCCTTTGTACAGAGCCTCTTTAAAGTTTTCGCCAACACCCAGAACCTCTCCGGTGGATCTCATCTCAGGACCCAAGCTGGCCTCTACTTTCGGCAGCTTCTCCGTTGAAAATACCGGAACCTTGACGCATGTAAGCTTAGCTTCAGGATAAACATCCCTTCCGTATTCCATATCCTTTAGCTTTTCGCCCATCATAACCTTGGTTGCTATATCGATGACAGGAACTCCCGTTACCTTGCTGATATAAGGAACTGTACGGCTTGATCTTGGGTTTACCTCTATTATGTAAAGCTCTCCGCTGTTTTCAATAAACTGTATGTTGACCATCCCTTTTACCCTTAATGCTACAGCCATCTTTTTAGTGTAGTCCAAAATCTTTTCCTTTATGGAATCGCTTATGTTTACAGGTGGATATATGCTGATGCTGTCTCCGGAGTGTATTCCAGCTCGCTCAAGGTGCTCCATTATGCCCGGGATAAGGATGTCCTCTCCGTCGCATATGGCATCTACCTCTATTTCCATCCCCTCGATGTACTTATCTATCAAAACAGGGTTTTTCCCGTCCTTTTCGAATGCGTCCTTGAGGTAAAATTCAAGCTCGCTGTCATCGTAGCATATCTCCATGCCCTGTCCCCCGAGAACATATGAAGGCCTTACCAAAACCGGGTATCCTAGCTGGCTTGACCACTTCATGCCCTCTTCCATGTTCCAG
>CAZOTE010000015.1:0-39819 GCA_964582705.1 uncultured Eubacteriaceae bacterium
GAGCGCCGCGTTCGCAACGCGGAGGTCGACGGTTCGATCCCGTTCAGGTCCACCACACTGTCAACAATAATAGTTGAAACTATAAATCCCGTCTCGTAATGAGGCGGGATTTATAGTTTGTGCGCTTTTAGAGGCAAGTAAAGCTGTGACACGCTTTGTAGTCAATTTTTCTTACAGCCACTCCCTATATCGTCTGATATAAAGCTTCTTTCAAGCGTATGATTGAGGCCATCGAACGCGGCGAAATCAACACCGTCGTATGCAAAGACCTTTCGCGTTTCGCCCGCAACTACTTCGAGGCAGGCGTTTACCTCCATAAATACTTCATTGAGAAAGGGGTACGCTTCATCGCCATCGGTGACCACGTGGACAGCGCCAACGGCAACTACGGATTGAATGTGCCCATCCTCAATATCATGAACTACGAGTATGCGCAGAACATTTCGGAGAAAACGCGGGACGCGAAAAAAGCCAGGGCAAAGCACGGAATGTTCCTTGGCTCCAAAGCACCGTATGGATACATCCGCGATCCGCAGGAGCGGCACCATCTGCTTGTGGACGAGGAGGCCGCCGGAATTGTGAGGAGAATCTTCGCTATGGCGGAAGATGGCACCGGGTATAACAAAATCGCCAAAACCATGCAGAACGAGGGTATTCTTAATCCCATCTCCTACTTTATTGAGAAGAATCCCGATTATTTCACCAATGGCTACTACCTGCGCGAGTCCAGGTGGCATGTGACGTCTGTCAAGGCGATTCTGACCAATCCGGTCTATCTGGGCCACACCGTCAACGGACGCCGTACCAGCAAGACGATGAAGGGCAAGAGCGAAAAAGCACCGGAAGAAAACTGGATCGTGGCGGAGAACACCCATGAGGCACTGACCACACCGGCACAGTGGGAGAATGTCCAAAAGCAAATCGCTGTTCGCTCCCGCGCCTGCAAGGATGGTGAACCTCAAATGTTTGCGGGGCTTCTCTACTGTGCCGACTGCGGAAGCGCGCTGTCCTACTCCCGCGCGCCGAGAAAGACCGTTCCCGACAGCGGACAATTCAAATGCTGGTACTATATGCGCTATGGCAAGGAATACTGTTCGACCCATTACATCAGCGAAAAGCAGATCAAGGTCGTCGTGCTGGATGCCATCCGGCGCAATGCGCAATACGCACGGCTGTACCATAACCGCTATGAAAAAATGCTGACGGCGGCGCTGGCCGAGAGCGCGCAGGGCAAACTGAAGGACCGAAAAAAAGAGGCCGAGAAGGCCCACAAGCGCATCGAGACACTGGACGGAATTATCCGCAAACTGCTGGAGCAAAACGCCGCCGGGGCAATTACAGACGAACGGTTCGCCACACTGGCCGCTGGGTATGATCAGGAGCAGCGGGAGCTGAAAGCGGTGCTGGATGAGTATGAAGCCGCCGCGCGGGAAGTGGACGAGGCTGTCGTCAAGGCGGAACAGTTCACCTCTCTGATCGAAAAATACACAGACCTGCAGGAGCTGGACGCCCATGTCCTGCACACGCTGATCGAGCGGATCGAAGTATCCCAGCGCGAGACGCAGCCGGACGGCAGTAAAACCCAGAAAGTCACGATTTATTTCAAGTACGTCGGGTATGTGCACATCCCGATGTGAGCAGCCGATATCAGAAAACAAAAACAACTAATCCGTGGTTTTATTTGCACCCCACGGTCGAGAGTTCGATTCTCTTCGTCTCCACAAAAAAGCGGTTAAATCGATTGATTTAGCCGCTTTTTCATAACTTTTTGGAGGAAATTGAGGGCCTGCGAACCTGCCGTTTCCACGCTTTTTCGTAAAATTGACCCCGCCCGGTTCGCATTCTATTTTCCCATGTGAAAAAGAGGGCAAGAATTGACTCAAAAGCCATCCCTAAAATGCCACAGGCAAAACAGTCCCAAAACCTTAGAAGTTGCGAACCATACCCTGCGCTCGGTTCGCATCTAAATTTCCGAAAAGTATTGCAATATCAAGAAAAATCGAACTTCTCCCCAGAAGTACAATAGGGTGCTCAGGGCCAACATTCTGCAAAGAATGTTGGCCTTTTTATTTTATCAAAATGCAATTTAAGGAGTAAACGGAATGAAACAGAATGATTCGAGAAATAGGACTGATTTTTTTACGGAGATCGGCATCGCCCTGCGGCGAGACGGCTATGTTACTTCCGTCCCTGACAATGGACTGTTGCCCGTATCGGCAGACGGGCTTCCCCTTTGCCGTATCAGGGAAACCGGCAGCGTCAGATACCGGGACGCGGATATTGGAAGCGCAGAACGTGAAACTGCGCTGCGCAAAGTAGTCCAGGCTACGGAAACTGTCTCGGAGTATATGAAGCTCATGGATGCGGCTCCGCTTCTCAAGGCGCAGGGGTAGAACGAGATGTACAGGCTGCTGGCCAATTTCAACAGTTTTGTCCTTACCGGAGGCGTCAGCCCCTGTCTGCATCGGAAAATCCGCCCGTGCGGGAGGAATGCCCCGCTTGCACCTTGTTCGAGCGTTGTAAGAGCTGCCTTTAACGATGCCTTTACAGAAAGCACCATTCCAGAAAAGAAGGAAGTGACCTCTCCTAGCTGGGGTAACGGCGTTGTTTGGCCGGCCGCCACAACGCACACTGAGTGCTATACATCCACGTTAACAGCGCTCTAAAATAAAATCAATTTAACCCCTTCAATCATACTTTGGATGGATTACAAAATCCGATTTATCTGCTACACTTACCAAGTGCTCTGGGAAATAATTCATAGAATTATGCCAAAATATTCTGATCAAACCAAGGAGGCGGCTTATGAGCGACAATGCTTCTGCTATCATAAAACCCTCGCTGAAGGAGATTTTCCTGACGGGCTGGGAACACTGCCGCGTCATTTTATTTTCTGCGCCCTGCGGCTGCGGCAAAACTACAACGGCGACAGAATTGCTATCCGGGCACGCCGTCTGCGCACTCAACGCTGCGGACGCGGAGTTCACGCCGAAAAGTATTCCGCTGGACTGCGATGCAGTACTGGTGGACGATTTGCAATACCTGTTGGAGCCGGAACGGCGCGAGGCGCTCTGTGACCTGATCCGCACCATGACGGGCATTCACCTCTGGTTACAATTATATTTGCTCCAGTAGATGAATATAAGAACACGAATTGAAAACAAAAGTGTTTGCATACTACCGGCGAATATTATTACGAGATAACTATTTGCAGCGAATATCTTTATCGTGATGTAAAGGAAATCTGTTCCACGCTTTTACATGAAATGGTACACTTGTATTGTCAAGAAAAAGGCATTAAAGATACGAGCCGATCTAACACCTATCATAATAAGCGTTTTAAGGAAATCGCAGAAAGCCACGGCCTGATTGTTACCTATGATGAAAAAATAGGGTGGAGCAGTAGCCAGCTTACGCCGGAAGCTATGACTTTTGTTGAAGAAAATGCAGATAAAGAAGTATTTGTTGTGACAAGAAACCGGCATAGCCCACCAAAGCCGCCCAAGCCGCCCACAGGCAGCCAAGAGGACGAAAGCGGGGGAGAAGCAGAGGGAGAACCGGAAACCGGCACAGGGGACGGCACAGAGCCGGAGAAGCCCAAACAGAGCTTGCGAAAGTATGTGTGTCCTAAGTGTGGCTGCATTATCAGAGCTTCAAAAGAAGTGAATGTTATTTGCGGAGATTGTAAAGTACCCTTTGAAAAGGAATAGCAGCGGCAGGAAGATTTTTTGAAAGTTAATTTTCAAAAACCGAAAGGAGAAAAAAGCATGACTGAAAGAGAGCGGCAGGAACAAGAGATTGCCACAATTAGAGAAAGGGAAGTAAAAATCAATCTTTCAACCGCCGATATGCGGCGGCTCTGGAAGAAAGCGGGGAGTGTAGGAATGACAGCGGGGGAGCTGCTGGCTTCCTTTATCGGTGATTTGGTTTGTGGTACTTATACCAACGGAAGCGACGAAAGAATGTATGCTGAACAGTGGTTTGAGCGGTGCGGCTTCGGTATGTTTCCTGAAAAAACTTTTCTCCGTTATTTGATTGAGTGGGACGAGCTGGAAAGCATACTTTCAGACGAGGAAAATGTTATTCAAGGTAAAGCTGATCTTGCCGAGCTGGAAGCAAGGCCGAATAAGGACAGTGACGATCAAGAAGAAATTGAATACCTGAAAGAAGATATTTCCGGCTGGCAGGAAAGCATAGATAAAGTTTTTTCTGATTTTGTGGAGTGGTGCAAAGACGAAAAACACGGCAGCTACGAGGAAGAAATGTCAAAAGTCCGAGAATGGTATACAAATATGAAAGGCGCAGCATATGACGAGTGAAGAAAAACAAGAGCTGGCCGAGTTTCAAAAAATTCAAAAGTTTTTTTCAAAAAACATAAATTCGGACAAATGGGATTATGTGGCTGAAAAGTTGCCGGACGCTCACATTTCTATCATTTCTCAAATTATGAAAGCAGACGATCCGAAAAAGGTAAATTGGCTTGTTTTGAGAAATGCCTATTATGTCATGGATCGAATTAAGGAATTAAAGAAAGGGGAAAGAAAATGATTTTTTATGAAAATGGACGGACTATGTTTGAGAGTGAGGAACACTATTCTTTTTACATTGAAAAGGTGGGAAAGCTCAATCCTGACGCTTACTTAAAAGCGTTAATATACGCCGTGGGAATATGCCCTGATACCCGCCGCCGCTGGCAGAGCTTCTATGATGAAGCTGACCGGAGCATTAAACCGGAAGTGATTAACGAGGGCTGGCAGACCGGCACAACCTATAAAATTACACGGCTTGCCTATCAGCTTTTTACAGACGGTACGCCTACTGCGATTACTTATGATGAAAAGGACAGCCCAACGGAAAATTTCAAGGAGTGCAGTCAATATAGTGTATCAGATATATTTTGCTGCGAGTATGCGCCGTTTTTTGTGGAAGCAATTAAGCTGCGCTATCCTGAATATTTTTCTAGCCGGAATGTCTATACAGAGGAAAAAAGGCTAGTCGATCAATTACGATCAGAGCAAGAAAAAAACTAAGAAACCAAAAGCCGCCCCTTTTTGAATGGGCGGCTTTTTTGTGCATATTGTCTTTGTTTTGCGTCTGGCCGGTGACGGATCGCAGGGCATTGATTGTGCAAACTGCTGTATATTTTAATCATGAAAAGAACCAGCCCGCAAAATAGGGCTTATTCGTTAGCGATATTCAATTTATAAGCCCTATCCTATAATTTATGTGGATAGGGGGTGATAAAAATTGATTTGCTATAATCCCTTTTGGGAAACTCTCACACGAACAGGCGTAACCGGCTATGCGCTTGTTCATAAGTTTAATGTGAGCAACGGCACTTTGTACCGCATGAGGAAAAATGAGCCGCTTTCTACGGTGACAATCAATGAGTTATGCAAAATACTTAAATGTAGGGTAGAAGATATACTGCTATATGTTGAGGAAGAATAGCGGCCTATCTCTATCTATTCCGCTGCGCCGGTGGCTTCCGGTTCGCTCTCTTCTGCTTGCTCAATATAAAGCTGCTCCGCTGCTTGTTGCAAACCGGCCAGTCTGAATGTAATTGCTTGAAGCTCTGTAATTGTGCTGGAAATTCCGTTAAATAAAAGTGTATACTCTCTTGAAATTTTGTCCATGCTGTTCTCTCCTTTACAATATGGCTTATTTATTGACAAGGCTTATATATTAGCCTTGTTTAGAGTGTAACACCATTGAAAGGCGAATTTTGTAGAACCGTGGAAGATATAGACAAAATATAACGACAATAAAAAACAAAAGCCGCCTTTTGGCGGCTTTTTAGCGTTCGGGATCATCTTTACTCTTTTGTGGAGCTGGTGCAGCTTGTCCGGCAGCTCTCCGATCGGATTCGGCTTGTGCTGCGGCGAACCGGTCTTTCATTGAAACTTTGGCCGTCTGATCCGGCGCAGGGTGCTTTTCTGTTAATTCAGTTTTTTTTCCTGTATGGCCGAGTATTCAACGCATTTTTGTTCCAGCAGGGAGAAATCACAGCTATTTGCTACAAGCCCTTGATCTTTTCCCAAAAGGACACGCTTATAAGTACGTTCTGCTAAGTGCTGAATTGCTCCTTGATTTTGAATGCAGTATCTTAATTCTTGTGAAAGCAAAGCACGATAGGCACGGTCTGGCTCACCGGAAATACTGCGTACAGAGGTAAACCCTTTTGGAATGGGGAACATATAATTGAAGCGCAGAGAGCTTACCACTTGTCCGTTATCGGCCTTAATCAAAAAATTGTCCGGCTTTTGCTGCTTATAAGATGTTACTGGAACATAGTAATCAGTATTATTAACTTGCAGAACAATTCCACAAAGGAATTTCGGTTTATGCTTATCGCTATATTCCATATTGGGAACACGGCTAAAGCCCCTTTTTTCGTGTTCTGCTTTTTTCAAAAAATCAACGTAACCTAAATCAACAGTATAAAAATTGAGCTTGTCCATAAAATCCTTTCCTTGAATGACAAAAGGGGCGGTTGTTACCGCCCCTTAATGGTCATTACAGCCACGTTTAAGGTAGTGGCGCACCTTTCATACATGATCTGCGCTTAAAGCGGCAGGGCGCTTGTCATAGATAATCTGCTCTCAAAGCGGCAGGGCGCTTCTCATACGGGTATTTCTACCCTATACTAGTATTATACACGGAAGCTGAAAATATGTCAAGAAAATTTTTGCATTCATAGTACCATAGTATTAAAGTCCTGTTGTTTCCAGTGTGTTTGATAAATCAATTTCGGAAAAGGCTTTTTCGGTCATGGCATTTGCCTTGCGTATGACGGTTAATACAGTGTCCTTTATGGCCTGTTCCTCAATCAGCGGCAAGCTGTCTTTAAGAGCGGTAACGACACGGTTTCTATCCGGTGAAAAGCCAGAGTACATTTTTATGATAGACAATTCTTCTATGGTAAACATTATATATCTCCCCTTTCTTTTTCTTGTTTTTGCTGCTGGGTGCTTTCGGAGCGTCCGGCAGCTCTCCGGTCGGCTTCGGCTTGTGCTGCGGCGAACCGGTCTTTCATGCTCATTCTTTTTTGAGATTGTGGCTGCGGCTCTTTATCTGCGTCCCGAAAGCCAAGCTGATCTCTTGTTTTTTCACGGTCAAGGTCAATATCGTTATCGAATTTTAAGCTATTGTTTCGCTCTGCGGCTGCTCTCTTTTGCTCTGCGGTTTTGTCCTCGTCTGGCTGCTCTCTACCAGCCTTTATTTCGGCTGCAAATTCAGGTAGATTTTCATAGCCGAACCGGTCAACATAGTTTGCGGTCATTTCACCTTGATATTCAATTATAACAATATCAGAAACAGAAAGACTATGGCCGGTGAAGTCGGCAGGGTGATTTATATTGAACTCTGTAAAAATTTCCTCTAATCCCTTTCCCTCTGGCAGCTCACCAGAATACACTTTGTTGTACATATTCAGCGACGGAGTAATACCTATATTCTCTTGTCGTAGGAAATCAAGGCTTTCAAAGCGTATTCCTCTTGTCTGCTCACCGTCTTTCATTTGGTAGATAGCCAAGCTCCGGCCAGCCGGAGCGATAGAACCGGCGGCAATATATTGATCTTCGGTTATTCCGGCTGCTTTTGCTTCGGCGGCTATCTCTTGCTTTACTTCCTCACGGTATTTCGCCATTGCTTCTAAATCGGCTCTAAGCTCTGGCGTTAGTGAAACGTCCTTTATTTCTGAAAGGCCATAAGCTGAACGTTGGGGCATTTCAGGAAAAACGCCGTCATTATTAAGAGCTTCCCGAAACTGGTTTATATAACCTTTCATGGCGGTATGGTAAGCAATAAGCTGTTCACCGCCATTTATAGAAGCGTCAAGGCCGGTCATTGCTTTTAGATCGGAAAGCTGCCTTTCGGTATAATCGGAAAGTTTCCCTAATGTATCATGGGCTTGCAGATAAGGAACAAAGCGTTCTAAAGCGTCTTGTGCGCTTTCAATGATCGTTTCATTGCCGTGTGCTGCGTGTAAAACTTTCTGTTCCGGTCTAAGCTCATATTCCCATAGAGCCTTAATATGATCTATTACGCCGCCCTCTCGATCGCCAAAATCTTGCCGTCCCTCATAAAGTCCATACTCTCCAGACTGACAATATTTAAGATAAAAGGCGGTTTTTTCGTACCCTTGTTCTTGCGGGTAGGCTTCATCATATTTCTTGAAAATGGCGTTCGCTTCATGTAAGGGGAATGTCTGGCCGGTTTGCAAATCGGGGTTTTCGCTCCATTTCACGACAAGAACCGGCTCACCGGCGAATTTTTGAACGTCAATAGCAAGCCTTTCTTGCTGGAAGTGTTCATATTCACTTTTAATGCCTTGCAGCTCATGGATAAGGGTGTTCTGTCGGTCAGCCTGTTCCTCTGGCACTCTGGATATTACTTGATCCACAATAAGATCAAGGCTTGCAATGTCAAAATTGCTGATCCGATCGGAAATTATAGCAAGTCTTTTTTCGCTGTCCTCTACACTGAAAGGAAACGCAACTTTTCCATTTGGATCTTCCCCAATGAGCCGATCATATTTTTTCGCAAGGTCTAAAGCCTTTTGCTCAAAATATCGGTGCTGTTCCCAGTCATTGGCTTGTACACCGAAAAGCCCGCCTTTGGTTGCATGATCCTTAATCTGATCTATGCTATCTGCGGAAATGGCCGTGCTGTTTGAATAGAGTAGATAAACAGGGGCTTCCTTTTCAAATAGGGCGGCGGCTCTCTCCTGTTCCAGCGGCAGCATATCAATTCCTAATGCCGGATCATTGGAAAAACCGTACTGCTCCATTTCTTCCACGGAAACGCTTTTGTCTGGCCGGTCGTAATAATCGCTCATTTCAAATTTACCGGCCAGCCAGTCTATGGCTGTTTTCCGGTCTGGAAATTCTTCCACATTGCAATTATGAGTACTATCATCAACGGCGATCCACATTCCCTTATCTTGCGCTAAGTAATTACCATAAGGCCGGTCGGCTTTTTCGTCGTAAGCCTTTACAAGCTCTTTGACTTTATCGGGGGTAACTTCTGTAAATAGCTGTTCTTCCCTGCCCTTTTGAAGCTCCGCAAGCCGGTTGTCGATCCGGTCTATAAGCTCCCCTGCTTGCTTTTGAATGGTGTCAAGGCTGTTTTGAAGCTCTTTCAATTCCTTTGTGCTGCTCCATGCGGCTAAGTAAGGAAAGGTGTAATCTGATGTATCAATTCCATAATGATTGCAGACAACAAAGGCCGTGCTTTCTGCTTCAACTTCTCTTGTTCTTCGGTCTGTCCGATCATTAAGGGCAAGGTTTAGCTCTGGTGCGTGTAGGTCGGCATGGGTAACTTCATGTATTGCCGTTTTTATTGTCTGCGCTTCACTCATGCCCTGCTGGATAACAATTTTTTGATTAAGGGGATCACAATAGCCCCTTGCCCCGCCCTGAATTTCCTCAAAAGTAATAGGAAATGGGGACGCTTCTCTAATGGATTGCATTAAATCTTGATAGACTTCAACGCTGCCGTCCAGCTCGTTTACAAGCTGCGGCAATGGCTCACCGGCGGTTTGTGATACGTCATAAACGTACACCGGCATAAATGCCGGTATTTGCTTTGTAATCTTGTCTGTAACCGGCTTTCCGTCTGTTCCGATTATGGTATTTCCGCTGCTGTCCTTTCTTTCCTGATCCACGGTAACTTTTTTTGGAGTGTACCCTATAATCTGTATTCCCTTTTCGTCTTTTTGCACTTGCCGATTGAACTTCTTTTTCCAAGCGGAATAACCGGCAACATAGCTTGCTTCCGGCTTCTGCAAAAGAATTAAAAGGCTGTTTCGGAAGCTGTAAGAGTGGAATTTTGACATGGTAGCAAGATAATTGCGGTAGTTATCACTTTCAAAGACTTCCTTTGTCCCCTGCTCCGCACGTTCTAACAGCTCTTTAAGTTTATCATCATTTTTTGCCATGTTCTTTTTCCCTTTCTTCTTTATTTTTGTTGACATACTTATATAGACTGGTTCTGGATATGCCGGTGCTTTCGAGAATTTCCTTAACGGAAAAGTCGTTGGTATAATACATTTTCAGGGCTTTTTCTACCTGTTTTCTATCGCTGGGTTTTCTCCCCCCGACACGCCCCCTTGCTTTGGCCGCAGCAAGGCCGGATTTTGTGTTTTCAGATATTATATCTCGGTCAAGCTGCGCCAGCGCACACCATGTTGTAAAGACAAAACGCCCCATAGGGGTGGTTGTGTCTATCTGCTCTGTTAGGCTCACAAATTCTATGCCGTTGGCTTGAAAGTCCTCTGCGAGAGCTAAGAGCTGCTTTGTATTGCGTCCCAGCCTTTTAAGCTCATAAACAACAAGAGTATCTCCGGTGCGTAATTTGGAAAGCAAAAGGTTGAGCTGCGGTCTGCTTTTCTTTGTACCGGAGATTTTTTCTTCAAATATTTCATCAACGCCATAGGAGCGCAAAGCGTCCATTTGACGATCGGTAATCTGTTTGTCTGTACTTACCCTTGCATAGCCGAATTTCATTTCACATTTTTCGCCCCTTTCTTTTCTTTAGTCTAAAGGTATTCCCTTTTATTGTGTCCGAAAAACGATCGTTTAACGAACAATTTTTTCTTATATCAAAACGGCTTGTTTAGGGCAGCTTTTTTGTTCGTTTTATAGTCCGTTTTTCAAAGTACGCAAAACCTTTGTAATTTTGAGTTTAAGAACTACTCTTTTACAAAGGTTGGATCGGTTTGATCGTCCGTATTCATTTTCATAGGGCTGGTGGTGGTGAAATAAAATTTTACTGTCCTTTCCCCGCCCTCAAAGGTCAACTTCAAAGACGAGTGATAATAATTATCGTTTGGATCGCTGGTAATGGAGTACTGGCCGCTTTCATTGGTGCTGCCGTCTGAAAAGGTATATGTACCGTCAGCCTTAAATGTATAGCTCCAATAAGAAGAAGCGGCGGTCGGGTGTTCCTCAAACGTCCCTTTCCAAGTGCCTACAATGTTTTCTTTGACATAGGTATTTAATTCCTCGGTGTATTGGCTCATATCGGGGTTTTTTTCGGAGCTTATGACACGTTCGGTTACTATGGTGTTTTCAGCCGTACCAGCGGCGGCAGAACTGCCGCCAGTGGTAGACTGTTCATCACCTTTTTTATAGGTGGACGCATAGGCTTTCACAGGGGAAACAAAATACCATACACCATTTTCTTCATACAGCTTATATGAATAGGTGGCCTTGTTTCCGTTTTCCGTGACAGACATTTGCTTGTCGCTCAATATCTCATATTCGTAATAAAGGCTTTCTTCCGGTGTCGTGCTGTTGCCTAAAAAATGAACCGTAAAGCTCTTGTCAGTAAACGTACAGGTTGTTGTACCGTCAAGGCTTATCCATTCCCCCAGCAGCTTATTTGTCGTGTTGGGAATGATATTAGCTTCATCTTCTGCGGCCTGATCCTCTGCGGCCTTTATAGCGGCTTTGGCGGCTTCCTCATTGCTGTAATAGGTGTATTTTCCGCTTATGATTTTGCTTTTATCCTCACTCTGGCCGATCGTAAGGACGGTTGTACCGTCGTAGGAGCCTGTCAGGGTAAGAGTGCTTCCCTCAACGGCATATGTTCCGGAAGAAAGCCAAGCGTTCCCGCCGTTCCAAGCCGCTGCCTGATACTTGCCGTCCTCGGTAAAAGTAAGCATATCTGGCTTGTCACTGTACCATGTACCAATAACAGAGCTGCCGGACTTATCGCCGGTTTCTGCGTCCCCGCCATTGCTGGCCGGTTTGTTTAGAGCTACAACGATAATTACCACAATCAGGAGCGCAGCGGCCACAGCAGCAATTATAATTTTACCTTTATTCGACATTGTTCTACCTCACTTTCTCGGTGGGAAGTCGAATCCCACGCTTTTATTTTCTTTAAGGATTAGGTAAGCGTCAAAGGGTTTGCCTTCCTTGCTCTTAAAACCTTTGATAAGGTCGGTTTTCCCTTTGTTTAATAACTTTGTGGCTTGTGTTATGGATATGGCTTTTCCGGCTATTGTTTTCCAAATTACAAAGCCGCAGCCGCCTTTTCCACTTTCGCAGGAATAGGATTTAGGGAACTCAACAACTTTTTTTCCACAAATAGGACAAGTGCCTATATTCTCTCTCTCTCTCTCAAAAACGCCGGTGCTTTGCTCCGGCGAATATAAAGCCTTTGTGTCATTCACAAAGGAACGGATAAAGCCGGTAATTTGATCCATGAAAACCGTGTCTGCAATTTCGCCACGTTGGATTTCGGAAAGCTGTTTTTCCCATTCGGCGGTAAGCTCCGGTTGCTTGATTGTGGGTGTAACAAGGTCAATAAAGGTATAGGCCGTTTCGGTCGGAAGCAACTTTTTACCCTCACGGCTGATATATCCGGTCTTTATGATATTTTCAATAATACCGGCTCTGGTGGCGGGAGTGCCTAAACCACTATCTTTCATTGCTTCCTTTAGCTCACTGTCAGAAATGCTTTTACCCGCAGTTTCCATAGCAGAAAGCAAGGTATCTTCCGTATATGATTTTGGCGGCTGGGTCTTTTTTTCTTCGGCGGTAATCCCTATTACCGTGAACTTGTTTCCCTCGGCCATAGGTGGCAGCATAGCATTTTCGCCGCCGTCCTGCTTTTCCTCTTTTTCTTCCGTGGCATTGATCGTGTTTTTAAGTTGGCCGTCGATCATCTTAAAACCAGTTTCAAGAATTTCTCTGCCGGTGGCTGAAAATGCTTCCCCCTCAATATCTAATATGGCTTTGGTGGCCGTGTAGACATAGGGAGAATAAACAGCAGATAAAAGCCGGTATGAAACCAACAGGAGAATATTTCTTTCGCCGGTCGGCAGAGCCGCCAGCTTTTCTTTTGTCACACTTTCAGTAGGAAGAATAGCGTGGTGATCCGTAACTTTTTTGTCGTTTACAATTCGCTTCATGCTGATTTTATCAGTACTATAATCGCTTGATATTATAGTACTATAAATGCCGGTTTGAAGCAGCGTATCAATTAGGCTGCGTGTATGTGCTTCCTGATCGGCGGTAATGTATCGGCTATCCGTACGGGGATATGTTGCCAGCTTTCCGTCATAGAGCTTTTGCATATAATCAAGGGTTTGTTGTGCGGAATAGCCCAATAGCCGGTTAGCGTCCCTCTGTAATGTTGTGAGGTCATAAAGGGCGGCTGGGTTTTCCTTTTTTTCTTGCTTTTCAACGCTTGTAACATAGGCTTTTTTACCAGTGCAGCGGGAAACAATTTCTTGTGCGTCCTCTTTTTTTGTTGCTTTGGTGTAAGCCTTAAAGCTGCCAAGATCAGCTATCAGGCTATAATAGATTTGCGGAACAAAATTTTCTATCTCTCTTTGCCGTTCCACAATTAAATTTATTGTCGGAGTTTGAACACGGCCACAAGTAAGGGTTTTATCATACATTTTGGAATATAGCCTTGTAAGGTTGATACCAACAAGCCAGTCTGCCCTTTGTCTGCAAAGGGCAGCACGGTAAAGGCTATCATATGCGGAGCTGGGCTTCATTTTTGCCAAGCCGTCTTTTATGCTCTTTTCTTCCATGCTGCTTATCCAAAGCCGCTTAAACGGCTTTTTGCAGGAAGCCTTATCATAAACCAGTCGAAAGATCAATTCGCCCTCACGCCCCGCGTCAGTGGCTTCTATTAGCTCCGTTACGTCTGTCCGGCGCATAAGCTCTTTTAAGACCTTGAATTGATCTGCGGTATTAGATGATACTTCGGTAATATACTGATCCGGCAGGATCGGCAACGTGTCTAAGCTCCATTTTTTTAATTTTTCGTCATAAGCTGCCGGTTGAGCCATTTCTATTAAATGACCGACACACCATGAAACAAGGTAATTTCCACCGGAAAGGTAGCCTTTTTCTCTTTTGGTTGCGCCTACAACTTTTGCAATTTCTCCCGCCACAGACGGTTTTTCCGCAATTATCAGGATCAATTTTTACCTCCCCTTTCTGTTTTTTTGAATGTTAATTTTCAAAATTAAGCATTCTGATCCGGTTTGTTCAATACTGGATTAGCCTTATTAAGAATATCCTTTGCCTGTTCATAGGTAAGCTGTCTTTCATCAAGAAGCCCCTTAATTTCAAAAAGTTCAGCAGTATCAATTTCACTTTTCAGGGTTTGTCTTGATTGCCGCAGCTTCGCCAGCTTTTTTGTGCTGTCCTCGATCCTCTGATCCAGAGCGGCCAGCTCCGCTTTCATTTCTTCAATACTTTTCTTTTTTGCCATGTTAATTCTTCCTTTCTATGGTTCTGTTTTTTCGCACTCTGTAAAAATTAAGGGATTAAGATTTTTTCCGTTTTTATGATATTCAAGGTGTAAATGGTTGCCGGTGCTTGCGCCGGTTGTTCCTACATACCCCACAATATCACCGGCTTTTACCTGTTGGCCGGAAGATACCGCAACGCTGCTCATATGTCCGTATAGGGTATAATCTCCGTTTTCCATAACGACTTTTACATAATTGCCCCAGCCGTCAGCGTCATAACCTATTTCGATTGTACCGCTGTTACAGGCGTTTATAGGCGTTCCCCCTGCCATAGCAATATCAAGCCCTAAATGCTGCTTTAATTCTCCGCTGATAGGGTGTATACGCCAGCCCCAGCGGGAAGTTACATAGATAGACCAATCCGTTCCCTTAAAGGGGCTGGAAAGCTCTTGCCGGAAAGTATATGCCCCTATATCTTTAAGTGCGTCGTACTGCTCTTGCTGATCCGGTGTTAGCAGGGTGTTTTTTTGGGCTTCATAATAAGCGTCCCAAGTCTGCGTAGTAAGGTAAATATCCATGTGATAGACGTATTCTGTCCATGTGTCCGTTGTGGTTTCGTTGGTTATTGGATCGGTGGAAGTACTTTCGTGTTCTATTTCTTCTGTCCATCTTATTTTTTCTACTTGATGAAGCTGCTCATGTATTGCTTTGACTTCATCTTTTACATTTGTTCCAAACAGCCCACCTATGATACCGGAAAAGGTGTAATCTTCATACCGGCTATCAAGGTATGTCAAAATTAAATCTGCGTCGGTATATACGTCAATACTATCTTTCGACACTTCCCCACCGTTCACATAGTACCGGTATTCGTCAATCGGCGGGATATGTAGGCGGGTGTCCTCGTTGACAATATCATCTGTCATACGAGCGTCCAGCTCTGTAACATAAAGGTAAGTTTGTGATAGCTCATAATCTTCACTTTTGAGAGAGAGAGCCGGAAAAATGCTTGTAATTGAGGAAACCACCGACACGACCACGGCCACAACCACCACGGCCAGCACCGCTATTCCTATTCCTTTCAAAACCACAGGATTAGAAAACAGTTTTTTCCCAAGCGCAAATACGGCTTTGCCGCCCTCTTGTATTTTTTGTGCGAGCTTTTTTGTGGTTTTAATGCTCTTTGAAAAGGTGCGTCCGGTTGCCTTTACCGTTTTCCCTAACCGGTTCATTTTAACAACTGCGTCTTTAGGTTTTGTTATGGCTTGCATACCCAAATCGTCCGAGCCTTTGAAATCCTCTATGGCATGGAGCGTGCCGGTTTTTATAATGCCGCCAATAGTTTTCCCTGATCCGGTTATGCTTGCTTTTGCTCTGTCCGAAAACAGTTTTTTTGCTTCACCGCCAGAAAGCAGCCCTTTAGCAACATCATTCGACAACTTTTTACCGTATCGGCCGAGCCGAATTGCGCCACGGCCAACGGAAAAGCCCCCAAGCGCAGTAAACTTACCGGCTTTATATCCGAATTTTTGAGCTTGCCCTTTTGCCCGATCGTCAATATCTCCGTCTTTACCGCCCTGCCCGACTGCTGCTTCTACTTCCCTACCCACAACGCCCGCAGCCGTCTTTAATAGACCCTTTTTTTCTCCGGTTTTGTCCCCCCAAGTCCGATCTGAAAAGGCCGCAGCTTCAGCCGCTTTAATATCACCTTTTATGCTATCTTCAACGGACGTTTTTATTGAGGAAGCAAATGCGCTGCGATCTTCTGTTTTGAAAATTCCGGCAGCTCCGGCTATGGTAGCAGCTCCGGCAGCTCCCCCAACGCTGCGCCGGTCGCTGCTGTCCTGTTCTACTGTTCCATACATGACGCTTTGAGTATCACGCCGTTGTTCTGCGTCGTTTATATGGCTATATCTTTCAGCCGTGCTATATTGTTTATCGTCCCGAAAGCCGAGCTGATCCCTTTTTTTCTCACGATCTAGGTCAATGTCACCGTCAAATCTCACGCTATCCAGCGTTTCTTCACGGCGGCGGTTTTGCTCCCTTTGGTGGCTTGATTGCTGCCCCCTTTCGGTGCTGCCGCCGCTTTCTGGCCGAGTATAGGTAGGCTGTTGGCTGTCCTGATGATAAGAGGGTTGCCGAGAGCTGCCCTGGTTAAATGCAGGGCTGCTCTCTGGCGTCGCTCTCTCTGTATTGTAAATAGGTTGTTGCGGCTGCTCTGAATAGCCTTGTTGCCTAATTACATCTTGCCTTATGGAAGTGTCAAGATCATCACGGACGGCTTCACGGTGTATTTGACTTTTATCAGGAACAATAATGCTATCGTCCCGATCTTCCGGCGATAGATATTTTCCTGTTCTATCACTACTCATAAGCCGCCCCCTTTAATTCAGCTCGTTACCGCTGCTGCGGCTGCAACTTCGGTTTCTGCGCTTTTAGCAGCGTCCGGCTTTTGCAAGTCAGATACTTCTTCAATTTTGGTTGTCATCATTTGATATAGGTCTGTATCTTGCGGGAATTTATCAATAAAAGGAACAATGCTTTTCCCTGCGAACAATAGGCCGTGTCCGGCTTCGCTGTTCGTTACAAAAGATAGCTGCTTATTGCTGATGTTAAGCAGACCGGCCAGCTCCATGCGGTCACTGGTTGCTTGATTTAACATCATAATAAAATCACTGTTGGAAAGCATACGTCGGGCAAGATCGGAAAGCAGCAGCGTTTCTACATTTTGCGTAATGCCGGTGGGGATTGCTCCCCATTTTCTGGCACGGCTCCACAGCTCAAAGAAATAGTTTGCAGAATATTCATTGTTCAAAAGAAGCTGAAATTCATCAACGTAAATCCATGTTCTTTTTCCTATCGCACGGTTGGCCGTAATTCTATTCCAGATTTGATCTAAAACAACGATCATACCAAAGGTGCGGAGCTGCTTTCCAAGATCACGAACGTCATATACAACAAGCCGTTTTTTTGTGTCAACATTTGTCGGATTAGCAAATACGGAAAGAGTACCCTCAATATATAATTCCAGATCGAGGGCTAGGCTCTGCGCTTCCTGCTCTGGCTGCGCCTTAATCACTTCGTAAAAGTCACGGAGCGTTGGCACAGCATTTTTTGCAGGGTTGGCAAAGTACCGCGCATAGCATATTTTGCAAGCACGGCTTATAATAGACCGCTGCCCACCGGTCAAGCCCATTTTGCCGCCAACAAGCAGCTCACAGATTGTAAGGATAAACTCTGCTTTTAATTGCAGCGGTTCTTCTTCGTCGGCATAGTCCATGCTGCAATCCATAGGATTGATGTAACACTTGCTTCCGGCTGAAATATGAACGATTTCACCGTCAAAGCCTTTCGCAAGGCTGGTGTATTCTCGTTCAGGATCAATAATAACGACTTCTGCATTGGGATCATTCAGGAGTACGTTTATCATTTCTCTTTTGGCAGCGAAACTTTTGCCGCTGCCGGGCGTTCCGAGTATTACACCGTTTGGAGCTTTTAGGGTGTAGCGGTTAAAGAATATTAAATTTCTGGATAGAGCATTAAGGCCGTAGTACATACCGGATTTTTGGTAAAGCTCCATAGTGGTAAACGGAACGAAAATAGCGGTGCTGGCCGTCGTAAGTGTTCGCTCAATATTTACATGGTTCTTTCCTACCGGAATAATGCTGTTTATGCCCTCACGCTGCCGGAGGTCGAGCCGGTCTATCTTCACATTGTTTTTTCTGGCCGTGGCCATGATCTGAAAGGCGTTATCCTGCAAAGTGTCCAGATCGTCAGCGTATGTATAGACAAGCAATGTCACCTTAAACATACGCTGATTTTTATTTTCAAGTAGATCAAGGAGCTTTGTTGCTTCCTCATAGCTGCGGCGGGTTTCCATAGGTATAGCAATTTCCGCATTTCTTCCCTTTTGTACGGCTGCGTCCTGCTTGCCGGTTGCTTCCATTTCCATAAAAGCAATCTGCCGCCTTACCATTTCTAAGGCTTTGCCTTGCTCTACATTGGTAATATGTACGGCAATATTCATGTCAATGGGGAGGTCGGAAAGCTCCGATATAATTTTGTCGGAAAGCTCCGCTGGCAGCTCACGCAAATAAAGAACTTGCCCTAAATGATTGTCAAATTCAAATCTATGTTTTTCCCTGAAATCGAAACTATCAGGAGCAACAAAAGATTTGGTGGTAAGGCTGCTTTCTAAAAGCTGATCGTAGGCAAACGTAAAGCGTTCGTCTGGCCGGAAAACATTGTGTATCAGCTCTAGGCGTTCTGCTCCACTAATCATTTCTACTTCGCAGCCCAAAGCCTTAAAATGGCCGGTAAGGTCAGTTTCAAGACGAGCAAGCGCAGGAATGGCTGTTTCATAGGTGGTTGCGCCGGTGGAAAAAGTAAGATATTTTTCACGGAGTATGCTATTTTGTCCCTCAAGAGCTTTATGCGCCAGCATACCGTTCATTTCTTTACGGTAATGATCCAGACTATCCCCCTGCATTGACATAAACATGGTTTCCCTGAATGCGTCCTTGTCAATCCGGCGATTTATGATATTTATTTGCAAGTGCATTGTTGGATCACAATAATTCAGTACTTCACAATAGCGAGTAAATAAGTCAACCTGTTCGTCACGTCGGGCTGTCTGGTAGTTAATATCAGAAAACTTTATAGTCCGGCTGTAAAGGCCATATTCGACTTCACAAATACCGTCCTCAAACATTCTCTCATATTTAACTTGCTGCACCGTGCTTTTGGGAGCTGCCGCTTTCTTTAGCTGCTTTTTTCGCTCTGCGTTTTGCTGCTCTGTACTCTTGTTTAGCTGCCTTAATCGTTCGGCGTGTTTCTTTGCCCTTTCTCTTTCGGCTTTTTTTCGTGATTTCAAAGATTGCACATTCTCTAATTGCGGCTCGTGCTTTGCGCTCTTTTCGTGTGAGCTTATGATTTGTTCCGGCTGCGCCGGTTTCTTTTTCAAAAATCCAAGCATACTTTGATTTCCTTTCTATGGGTTCAGTTACCGGATCGGGCATATCATCTACAAGAAGCTCTGTTTCGTATGAAAGCTGATTACGTCCGGTTTTATGCCTAATCAGTAAGGCAAAATATTGTTCAAAAGGCATACCGTCTTTTTTGATAAAGCCCAATGCCATAAGTGGCAACGCTTCAACTATGATAATATAACTTGCCGTGTCCATCGTAAGACCGAACACTTTAGTACAAAGAAAGTAAGTGCCTATTCCAAGTACGACGGCTGACGAAAAGCATATGAGTTTTCGGAGTGATAGGCCGAACATGATTTTTTCTTCATATTCGGTAATTTCTTTCGGGATTGGTACGCTTATAGCCATGTTTTCAGCTCCTTTCCGTGTGTGGCTTTACATAGCGTTGCAAATTGATTTCGCCCAGCGGTTAGAACTGAACACGCCCAGAGCCAGTATAAGAGAATACAGCAGTAAGCCAAATGCGCTTGTATCTCCTAGAATATTTGCATTTACTAAAATCGGGAAGAAAGATAGAATTAAGTAAATAAATGCACCCTGTAAGCAGACCGCCGCAAAACTTTTCAAAAAGTTTTTTGCTATTTGGTTCAGATCGTCCGAGGGGAAAGTAGCAATGGGGATCGGTGAAATAGCCACAAACACATAAATTTCTATAAATCTTGCAATACAAATTATTTGAACAAGGCCGAGGATCACCCATACGCCAAACTTCACAATTACCAATTCCAAGAGCATTCCTATCTGATCCCCAAGCCCCATGTTGTTAATTTCTGCTGTAATCGCCGCTAAATCCATGCCGCCGGTTACAGAACCGCTTGCGACAACTCCGGCAATTCCGGTTGTAATCGTCTGGCCGACACTATATATGGCTTCCATAAACAGCAATGAGCTGTCCACGGCCACTTTGCAAAGCACCATTCTAAACATTACCTTAAAGACCATTTCTGCCCCAAAGGAAGAGCCGCCGCCTGCGCCGTCTACCTTGATACTTGCTTTGTAAAGCTCTAAGACAAAGAACAAAGCCAGAATAACGTATGCTACCGGCATTACAACGCTTGTCATAATGGTTTTCACATACCCATACATGGTAGAATTGAAAGCCCCTATTCCGATTGCCAGATAGCCATTTTGCCCTATATCAATAAATTTTTCGTAAAGCTCTGTAATCCATTGGATCAGTAAATCCTTGAACACGCCTTTTCACGCTCCTTTCTTTCGCAACTATGCTAAAAGGGCGGCTGCTACCGTTTGCAGCCGCCCTTTTAGGCCATTCGCTGCGGCTTTGTGCAGCAAACACAATTTTTAGGACACGACGGAGCTAAACAAGGCTGCGGCTGCAATAATAAGTCCACCGCCCACGATCTGCCATATTCCAGACTGTAACGCAGGGCCGTTTTTATCTTTAAGTCCACCGGCCAGAACGACCACGCCCCAAACCAGCCACAAACCGCCGCCAATAATGGCGAATTTTGTTACCAGTGTCAATACTTGATTAAGTAAATCCATGCTTTTTACCTCAGCTTTCTATTTTTATTTTCGTATACCGAAAACGCTTTTACATGAGTGCGTTCAACTCCGTTAATTGCACTTCCTGTACCGCCGTGACGTTATCAAGGAAATTTTCATCTTCTGCACCCTGTTCTTTGCGAATGTCAAAGAGAGGTGCGCCGCCGTCTGCAATCTCCTTAAAACGCCGGTGCTTTGCAGTAGGGTATTTCTTTGACTTGAACGGCGGTAATCCTGTAATCAGTACAAGGCATTCTGTTCTTTTCAGACGGCCTATTTCAGAGGGGTCTATCAGATCACGCCCTAAAATGGCATTGTTCAGGCTATAACTTCCAGTTTGCCCCCTGCTTTCATTGATGTTTTGCGTATCAATCGTTGTTTTCCCGATCATTTCACTTATTTGTTTTGTCGTTTTTGTAGACTTGCCGCCGAGGAAAACAAAGGTATCGCAACAATCTATAATTGTTTCGGAATCATCTTTGTAAATCGAGGCGATTTGTGTCAAACTTTGAAGAATAATCATACAAGATATGTTCCTGCTTCGGATCGTGGAAATCAGACGGTGAAAATCAGGAATTTTTCCTATATTTGCAAACTCGTCAAGCAAGCAGCGAACTTGAAACGGCAGCTTGCCGCCATATTCATTGTCTGCTTTTTCACAAAGCAGGTTGAACATTTGATACATAATCATTGCTATAAGGAAAGAGTAAGTACTATCGGTGTCGCTCATAATTACAAAAAAGGCCGTTTTGCGATCGCCCAGCTCGTCAAGCCCCAGCTCGTCATAAAGCATAATCTCCCGCAGCTCGTCAATATCGAACGGCGCAAGTCGGGCAGCGCAGGAAATAAGTATGCTTTTCAGCGTCTTTCCGGCAGCTTGCTTAAATTTTTTGTACTGTTTTACCGCAAGGCAATTCGGTTTTTCATTTTCCAAATCCTCAAACATAATATCTATTGGGCTTTGGTAATTCTCATCATCTTCTTTTACCTTGCACATTTCCAGCATTTCAATCATCATGGGTATGTTCTGATCCTCTGGCGGGGCTTCATACCAAAGGTAAGCGATAAATGCGGTGTATAATAATTTCTCGCAATCTTTCCAAAACTTATCCCCTGCCCCCTGCCCCTCTCCGTTGGTGTTTTCCATAAGGACACTTACCACTTTGAGAATGTCTTTTTCTTTGCGAATGTAGGATAAAGGATTGTAATGCAAAGACTTTGCAAAGTCGATCGTATTAAATGCTCTCACCTTGTAACCGTTTTTTGTAAACAAAAATCCGGTTTCCGGTAAGATAGTCCCTTTCGGATCAGTAATTACATAAGAACTATGTAATTGCATAAGTGACGGCTTTATTTCAGAGAAAGTCTTTCCTGATCCAGAGCCGCCGACAACAACAATATTTTTGTTCCGGTCGGCTTCAAAGTCTTTTACTTTCCCAACACTGATTTGCTCCGTTGCGGAAAGAGGTATGTTCATGTCCGGCGCAGGATCAACCAGTGGCTTAATGTCTTTTGCTGTTCCCCACCGTGCCGTGCCGTGTTCCTCACCTTTCATAAAGTTTTTTGATCCGAAAACATTGTAAATGTAGATCAGCCAAACTATAACTGCCCCGATCAGGCCAGAGGTCAAGCAAGTTTTACTTGTGCCGATAAAAAACGGTTTTGCCCTTATTGCCGGTAATATTCCGTCGATTGCAGTATTGATGTTTTCAAAAAGATTTCCTGAAAGCCCCTCAAACACAAGGGCTATTCTGTTGAATAGATAAAACACCAACAAAGACGCTATAAGGCTAAAAATAAACGCCGGTTTCGTGCTATGCTTCATCTTTCGTCATGCCCCCTATCTGCGCTCTTTTCCTTGTCAGGGGCTTTCTGGCGTTCGCTGGCTCTCTGCGCTGCCTTTTCTTCTGCGTCCCTCATTACTTCTTTAATTGGCCGTTTCTTGCCCTTGTCGAAGTCCTGAACACACTTTTGCAGCCCTGTATAAACTCGGTCTACGTCTTGCCCTTTGAAAAAAACGGTGTAGTTTCCAGAAGCGTGATCTTTCATAACGCTAAAATCGACAGAATATTTATTAAGCTCCCGACGAAAATTTTTCATATCTTCACCGGTAAGCTCAACCTGTTCCAGCTTTTTCCCTTGTAAATTGAGCTTTGACAAGCTCTGCTGTCCGTGTTGCACTTTGTCTTTGTTCTCAATTATTTGTCGGATTAAGGCTTTTAGGGCTTGTGCGGTAATTTCAACTGCTTTCCATTCAACCTTTATAGCCTGTTCCCCTAAATCTCCTGCCATTGTATACCCTCTTTCTATTTTCGGACACCGTTTTACGAACTAATTGTACACCATTTCGCTAGATGATGTCAACATATAAGCGTCATTTTCTTGTCAGATATTGGCTGGATTTTTCTTTTCAGCTTCACGGAAACCCTTATTGTGTCTGGATTTGCGCTTGTTTCACATATTTTGCCATGATATAATTTGTTCAGCGGTTTTATTATAAGCCGGTCAAGTAAGGTAGCTGTCCGAAAGGAATTAGGTGAGCTGACACGTTTTGCTTTATGCAAGTACTCACGGCCTGCACCTAAGAAAAAGCCTTGTTCGTAAGAGCAGGGCTTTTTTTCTTTGTTCTATCAGCTTCCCACCCAATCCCCCCAACCCCCCTTTCTCCCCCAAAGGGGGGCTTTAAGAACGGCTCATAGGCAGTAAAGGGGCTTTTGCGGCATATCCTCACTCCCTACGGTCGCTCCGGTATTCCACAGTCCCCTTGACTACCTATGCTTTTACGCTCCTGCCACCTTGCGGCGAAGGGAAAGAAGTAATAAGGATTACTTCTTTCCCCTCACCTGTCGGCATTATAGCGTAAAAGACGCAAAAGGGCGGGCGGCTCTGCTAAAAAAAGTAATAAGGCGGCTGCGCCGGTGTGCTGGCCGTCGTTGGTTTCTAAATCCGTGAATTTTGACCGGTTTAAGTTTTTGCATTTTTAGTACTATAAATGCTTGACACTATAAATTCAAAGTGGTATAATGGTTATAGTACCAAAGTACTAAAGTACCAATATGAAAGGCGGTTATATCATGGAGAAAATCAAAAGGGACACCAACACGGAGTTGATGAACAAAGTCTTTGAGCTGGTAAAGGAAAACGGCTGCTATGAAAAAGCCGGTGCTATTATGGATTACTTTCTGGCCGAGGATTACAGAGTGCGGGAGCTGACCGACTATGAATTTGATTTCATTGCACAGGTGAATTTCGGCGGCAGCGAGGGTATTTATATTGACTGTTATATTTCGGGACGCTTTGACGAGAAAGCCGCCCCCAGCGAAACCCAGCGGCTGCGCTGCGGTACTTTTAAGACGCTTGACGAAAGCCTTGACGCTATGAAGATCATGGGAGAGCTGACCGGCGCACTTACTTTCTTTGCACACAAATATGTCAATCGTGAGATTGACCGATATACCCCCACTTCACAGCGGGAAGCAGAAGAACGGAGAAAAGCAGAAAGGGCGGCGGCTTTATAGCCGCCCTACCCTATCAATGTAAATTAGTACCAAAGTACGAAAGGAGCATAGTACTATGAATGATGTTATCAATTCTTATACCTTTTACGCACAGCACCCCAGCGGTCAGTTTTACACTGTCACCGGCCACGGTAGGAACGAGCAAGAAGCATTTAATAACGCATTGGAGAAAACGCCGGCAACAGATACTTTGTTTTCAGAAAAGCCAGAGAAGCCCCAGCGCACACCTAACGTCAAGCCCATTACAGAGCGCAGCCCTAACCCCATTCCATTTTTTTATAAAGCGGGGCAGGAAGTCATAAACCGTAACGGAAGTGTTTACCGGATTTCCGCAGTTACCTTTCAAAGCGAACTTGTTTTAATTCGATCTGACGGCTGGCAGCTTATAGCACACAATCCGAAAATGTATATGGACAGCGGGAAGCTCCGCATGGAATGGGATTATAGCACCGGCGGCCATTTTACCGGAAACACATTTTAAGTACTATAATACCAAAGTATTAAAGCACTAAAGTACGAAAGGAGCAAGACACTATGAAAAAAATTACTTGCGTCGTTGTGCCGATCGGCCAGAAACCCTATGCAAAGGAGATTGACAACGACAACAACGCTATTCAAGAGCTTGTCGGCGGGTATTATGAGATATTACGGCTTTCTTCCCGCCTGTTACTGCTTTGTGATGAAGAAGCCAAGCTAAAGGGGATCAGAGGAAACCGGAGAATTGGCCGTGAGATTATAGCCGGACAGTTTATTATCGTTGGAGATTGTGGCGGGGACTATGCCAGTCTTGATAAATACGAGGTTGCCGCCATGATTGGCCGCTTTTCGACACAGGAAGATATTTCACCGGAAGAAACAGAGGATAGTTGTCAAATTACAGTTGTCGATTGATAGCGAATTAAAAAGACCGCCCTCAAAAAAGGGCGGTTTCTTTTTATTGACAGCGGTATAATTTTGGTATAAAATTAGTTTAAGTTTAGTTTGAAAAGTCTAAAATCGGGAGGATTTTATATATGGGAAATAATTATATGCAATATCCGGTAACTGTTAAAGCTCTGGCCGGTGAAATAAAAACGGCCTGTAACGATTATGCCGCCCGACAAATCACCAATGAGCAGATCAGAGAAATTATATGGTGGTATGCTACGAAGCAGCCGAACTTGCTTTTCAGTGCCGATAAACTAAATCCCACCGTTGCGGCTATAATTGGCAAAAAGCGTGTGCGCCTTGTCAATGAATTGTTAGACGGTTTTCAGCACACGTTAGGGGGGCTGAAAAATGGCAGATAATCGCCTAGATTGCAGTTTTAGCGATCAGCTACGCATTGAGGGAGTAAATTTCAAGGGATTTGGAATAATACCAAAATACGTTATGCTTGATCCTGATTTATCTATTGAAGCAAAAACGATTTACGCTTATTTTTGCAGCTATGCCGGTAATGGCAATACGACCTTTCCCAGCCGAGATAAAATCCTTGTTGATTTACCTATGAGCAAGGACGCTTATTATAAACACTTCCGGCAGCTTACGGATCAGGGCTATATAACAGTGCAGCAAGATAAAGGGGATCGTTCATCTTTTGCAAACAATGTTTATACCCTTGTTTCAAACCCGAAAAAGTTTGAAGATAAGCCAGAGGACACAAAACACGCTCTGGCGTATAGCCGTATTAGATTTTCTGGCCTGAAAGCGGCGGGATTTGGTATGATCCCAAAAGCCGTTATGCTTGATCCTCGTCTTACCGTAAAAGCAAAAGGTATTTACGCTTATTTTTGCAGCTTCACCGGATCGGGCAACAATGCCTTTCCGAAGAAAGAAAAAATATTATACCATTTAGGGATCACTCATAACACATACCAGAAGTTTTACAAGCTACTTACTGACCTTAACTATATTACCGCCGTACAGCGGCATATAGACGGCAGATTGAGCGTAAATGATTATTACTTGAATGATACCCCTGATGAAGCAAACGCCACGCCAAAGGCCGTTATAAGCCTTTCTACGCAGGATACCAAAATTCAGGACACGGCAAAATTCACCGTAGAAAATCAGGATACCAAAATTCAGGACACGGCCAGCGGTGATCCTAAATTACAGGATACCAAATTACAGGACACGGCAAAACAGGACACCGAAATACAGGACACCAGAAAACAGGACACCGAGAAACAGGACGCAAATATAACCAGAGGTATTATAAACAATCCTGCTATAAACAATTCTGAATATAATCACTCTCTCTATCAACAACCGGCGAAGCCGGAATTATCAGAGCGAGAGAGCGAGGAAGAAATAGAATTTGAAGTAGAGGAAGAACTTTTAGGCAAAAAACAGTTGCCTTACTGGTACAAGCAGGACGAACGCCGAATGACAGCAGCGATCCGGCTTATGACAGATTGGAATACTTTCAAAACCGGCTATCGTGATGATCTTGAACAGCGAGTTTACCTTTTATTCGTGGAAGCTCTCATAGAAATGTGCCTAGCCGACAAAATGACCCTAAAAGGTGCGTATGTTTCCTATGCGAAAGTTATTGACAAGCTGAACGAGCTTGCAAAATTCACCAGTACATATGTTGACCTTTCGGAGTTTTCAGACGTTGCTATGAATAATTTTAAGCAAGCAGCGGTTGACAAGGATATTAAAAACCCTATGCAGTATATGAAATCCTGCATTTGGGACGCAATGCAAACCGGCTCTATTGGTATGTACGCAGATTTGCGGCGCATGGGATATTAAAAAAGGAGAACCGCCCCAAAGGGCGGCTTTTCTTTTTTAGTACTAAAAATGCTTGACACTATAAATTTAAAGTGGTAAACTAATTATAGTACCACCGTACCAAAGTACTTAAAATGCAGATCAAGGGGGGAGAGAATGGCCGAGTTTTGTTTGAAGTGCTTTAATAAATTGAACGATACGAATTATCAGGAAAAGGACGTTGTTCTTGAAGATGATTTATGCGAGGGCTGCGCCGAGATCAAGCCGTGTATAGTAACTTTCAAAAGCCGGTTAGGAAAGCAAAGAAAAGGGCTGGCTCTCTTTCTGATTATGGCGGCAGGAATTGTAATTGCAATTAAAGTACTTTGCCACTAAACCACTAAAAAGGCTTAATGATAAAGCGAACGGTTAAATTGAGATCCATTTTGAACAAAAAAATGCTGAAATAAAGCAAGGAGGAAAAAGCATGAAAGTTATTGCAATAGCAAACCAAAAAGGCGGGATCGGTAAAACGACAACGACGGCTGCGCTTGCCGCTGGTCTGAAACAAAGAGGGTTTAAGGTGCTGGCCGTGGACGTTGACCCACAGGGCAACCTTTCCACCAGCTCAAATGCAAATAATGTTGAGCTGCCGACTGTCTATGAATTATTGAAAGGGGAAGTCACCGCAGAAGAAACCATTCAGAAACTTGATGTGTACGACATTATACCGGCAAATGTCATGCTGGCCGGTGCGGAGCAGGAGCTTTCCCAGCTAGGCAAAGAGCAGAGATTAAAGGAAATGTTACAGCCGATCATGGGGCTTTATGATTATATAGTCATTGACACGCCGCCAGCTTTAGGAGTATTGACAATCAATGCTTTTACTGTCGCTGATGAAATTATCATTCCTACGACGGCGGGTATTTTTGCGGCCACCGGCATAAAGCAGCTTCACGACACGATCTTAAAAGTAAGAAGATATTGCAATGATAAAGTGAAAATTGCCGGTATTCTTCTTACAAGGTTTGATCCGAGAACAAACAACAATCAAGATATGAAAGAAGTTACGGAGCAGCTAGGGGAATACATCAACGCAAAATTATTTAACACATATATTCGTGCTTCTATTGTGATTGAGGAAGCACAGACAAGAAAGGTTGACGTATTCAGCTACAAAGAAAATTCAGCCGTGGCACAAGACTATTCAGCATTTGTAGATGAATACTTGAAAGGGGATCGTTCATAATGGCAGAGAAAAAAAACAGGGTAAATACAGATGAATTATTTACTGGATTGATTGGAAGAAAAGAGGAAGTACAGGAAAGTGCTGCAACGAAAACAGCAGCACCGGCACCGGCAACGGCTCCGGCTCTGGTAGTAGCTCCGGTACAAAATTCAAAGGTTGGGAGAAAGGCCGGAGAGGTGAAAAAGCAAGTTTCAATATATCTTTCCCCTGAAATGGATAAAGAATTGAGTGTTCAGGGAGCAATGAAAGAAAAGGAAGCTGATAAATCGGCAATAGCACGAACCGGCATTGAAATTGCACTTGCCCTTTCGGTACAAACTTATTTAGAGCTTAAAGGAAAGGCCGAAGCTGCCGGAAAGAGCATAGGGGATATTGTTCAAGAAGTTTTGGCAAAGGGAGTGTAGCTTTACAGAAAGGGGCTTTCTAATGAAACGAATAGGCACTTATCAGGAGTATAAAATTTATGAGGTAAGCGAAGAAGATAGAGAAGTTACCGGAGCAACCGGAAGTAGGTATATTAGAAATAGCGTTGTGGTGTTTCGGCCAGATGAAGTTAATCCGATATTGGGGAATGAATGGCGGTGCGCTTCATCAGAGGAAGAAGCAAAGGTCTTTATAGAGGCTGATACACCAAAGGTATCATTGCAGGAACAGCTAAAGAGAGCAGAAGCCCGAAGCAGAGAACAGGAAGCCAGCGAAACCCGCAAGCGTGAAAATGATCTTGAAACAGAAAGACGCAGGAGAGAGCGGCAACAAGAGGACTACGAACGGTACAGGGGGCAATGAGCCATGTTTAATAAAAAGTGTACTGATAGAATGAATGAAATTATTTTATCAGAAGAAAGCGAAAAAGAAAGGGCGTTTGAACTTTTTACCTTAATGAATGAAACCAACAAAACATTTCTTCATAAAAGGTGGGCTGAAAAGGTTCTTCACAAAAGGACAATGCAGTTTTTGAAAGATAATGGGCTTTCGTTTGGTGAGCTATTAAATATTGCCCTATCTGATCCAGAGAAATACGAACGTGCATTATAAGATGATTTCTGTTTTCAAAAGCCGCCCAAAAGGGCGGTTTTTTTCTATACAAAGGTATTCTTGATATTTCCGCAGAGGTAGTATATACTATACGGAGAGAGCGTAGCGAAGAATAACAAGCAAAGGAAGTGTTTACACACTTCCGACATATCAACAAAACCGCCTTTGCGGTTTCTTATGATATTGCTTGTTGGTGCGTTGCCCCAAACCCCACCGGCTGCGCCGGAGAAATGAAAATCAATCCGCAAGATATACGGATTGATTGTAAAGGAGATTGACGAAAGGACGGTATATATAAAATGGCGAAAAGGAAAAGAGCCGTGCCGCTTCATGTTCTTGTTTCAGAAGAAGAAGCTGCATTGATAAAAGAAAAAATGCTCCAAGCTGGAACAACAAATTTTTCTTTGTATGCTCGAAAAATGCTTGTTGACGGATATATTATAAAGCGTGATTTTCAGGAATTAAAACTGCTGACAAAAGAACTTTCTAACCTTGCAAGGAACATCAATCAAATTGCTTTAAGAGCGAACGAAACCAGAAATATTTATGAGCAGGATATAAAAGATTTACAGGCATATTATTATAATGTCAAACGTGCGGTTACTGAACGTCTTGTTAAAATGATTGAGGAATAAGCATATGGCGTATACAAGAATACATGGGATCAAAACAACCTTGAACAAGGCACTTGATTACATAGAAAATCCAGAAAAAACAGAGGAGCAATTACTTGTATCAGGTTATAATGTTGATCCGCTTTCAGCTTCTATTGAATACAGAATGACCGCAGCATTGGCAAGGGAAATAAAAGGGGATTATACTAAGTCTGGTGGTGCGGATAACTTAGCATATCACATGATACAGAGCTTTGCACCTTATGATAAAATAACCGCAGAGCAAGCCCACGAATTAGGGAAAAAATGGGCTGATGAAATATTGCAAGGCAAATACGAATATGTTATTTCTACCCATGTAGATAAAGGCCATATTCATAATCATATTATTTTTAATGCAACATCATTTTATGATTATTCTAAGTATGACAATTATAAAGTGGCGGCTCATTTGCGGGAAGTAAGCGACCGGCTTTGTGCTGAACAAGGGCTTTATGTCATAGAAAAGCCTAACCTAAAAAAGAAAAGCCCGACACATTACGAATGGGAGCAGCGCAAGGCTGGCACTTCATGGAAAGCACAAATCCAGAGTATTATTGATAAGGCCATTTCTGAAACAAATGATTATGAGAGCTTCAAAGCTGCACTTGAAAAAGCAAATGTAGAAGTAAAAGAGGGTAAGCGCATTTCTTTCAAAATAACCGGCACAGGGCAGGAAAGATTTTGCCGAGGGGATCGAATAGGCGAGGACTATTCCAGAGAACGGATTATAGAAAGATTGGCAGAGCCTAAGAAGAAACACCGTGAAAAAGTAATGCCGCCGAAAGCAGCGGAGCAGGGAGCAGCCGCAGCACCGGCAGCAACAACACCGAGAGAAAGACAGCCGGTATTTTCTTCTTATGACCGAAAAATTGAGTGGCAAGCCCAGCGTACAAAACTTGCGGCAACAAAAGAATTGGCCGCTGCGCTCCTTACCATAAGGCAAGAGGATATTCAGCAAGAGAGCGATTTTGATATAAGGGTAAATTCGCTTTTAGAAAAATCAAGCGGTGTACGTTCTACAATGGCCGAGCTTTCGGGGAAAAATCAGCAATACAAGGACGCTGCAAAATACTTGCTGGCCTTTAGGGAATATTTGCCTATCAAGCAGGAAGCGGAAAGACAATCCCCATTTACCAAGAAACGGTTTTTGTCCAGATATGAAAGTGAGCTGTCGGCGTTCGATCATGCTGCCGCCCAGCTTGAAAAATTAGGGGTGAATACTAATGTTGATCCTGACAAGGTAATAACGCTGGTTAAGGATCAGGACGGCAAAATATCCGGCCTTACTTCGGCCTTGCAAGAAGTTACTGACCGGATCAGCAGCATAAGGAAAGCCCATGAGCTGGTAGAAAGCATAAAGCAAGAGCCGAAAAGGGAACAGGACAAGAGCAGGGACAAGGAACAGGAAATATAAAAAACGGTGCTACACTGGTTAAGTGCTGCACCGTTTTTTTGGGGATTATTCGTCTGGAATGATTATTGTGTCATTGAAACAAATACAATTTCTTCCGCTGCCTTTTGCCTGATACATGGCAGAGTCATGCGGCTTCTTTTTAAGATTGTTCTATTTCCAACCACGCTGGCCCTGTCCATCATAGTGGGTGTTTGCCGATTCGTCTGCGGCTTTTCCGGCACGGTGCTGGGAGTCATCTCCACCCTGCTTTTCACGCTGGCGCTGCTGACGCTGATTCTGCTGAAAGAGCCGGGCGGAGCGTTGACCACAGCCATCATCGCTTTCGTGATCAGTCCCTATGGGATTCATAAACTGGCGGAGTGGTTTGTTGACCGGCTGGAAGACCTGAACTTTGCAATCAAATCTATTTGAGCATGACAAAAAAGCGGCATAATCGATTGCATCAGAATCGGTTATGCCGCCTTTCCCTTTGCGGGTTATTTCTTTTGCGAGCTGCTATCTATAAACTCGATATGATCAAAGGCAAACTTGATCGCCATATTAATCAGCTCGTTGCGGGAGCGCCCGCTTTTTAACGCGACTTCTTCCAGTTTTTGATTGTATTCCGTATCAATGCGAATGGTCATTGTCACAGACCGCTCAGTCTTGGGTGTAACCACAAACTTTTTGTCCACTGTATGGATGACAACATGAAGAAGGAGCTGTGTATCCGGGCTTTTCGGTCCGCCTGTCAGGCACAGGGGGCTTATGGGATGATCCTACACAGCGACCGCGGCAGCCAATTCACCAGCGCCGCATTTCGGAAGGTGCTGGCGCAATACGGTGCGGTTCAAAGCATGAGCGGGACGGGCCGCTGCTACGACAACGCCAGGATGGAGAGCTTTTTTGCGATGCTGAAGAAGGAAAAACTCTATCGAATCAGGACGGAGCGGATGCCCATGGCACAGGTTAAGAGCATCGTGTTCCGGTACATCATGACCTACTATAACCGCCAGCGAATCTATACTGCCAACCCCGGCGGCCTGCCGCCGGCCATGTATCGTCAGGCCGCCAGAGGCTTGGCCGCATAAGCTGCAGATTTTGGGTGTTCACATTCTGCACTGTTCTTGACTTCTCCAGCGAGACCTGATACACTATGCACAAGTTCACCATTGCTGAACCGTAAAGGAGGCGCAAATAATGTCAACAGATCTTAAAAGGATGACATTTTCGGTTACGCCCGAAATAGAGGCATCATTAAAATCATTTAAAAAAGAGATGTTCTATGACCGCTCTCAATCAGACATGATACGTACACTTGTGTCGGCTGGAATGAGAGCGTTAGAAACCGAAAAAACGGCAAAGGAGGACGAAAAATGAGCAGAATGCGTAAAACGGGAAAAAGGGAACAATCCATACACAAGAGACTGCTTTCGATTATTCTTATGTTTTGTCTGATGCTGGGATCTTTTACATTTGGTTCAGGGGCAAGTATGGCGTATGCCGCGGATATTAGCGCCTCTGTGCTTACCGATCTCACGGCGACAATCACGCAGGATGGAGCAGCCATCCCCGAGGGAGGCTCCATAACAAGCACAAAGCCAATCCGGGTGGAGATTTCGTTTGGCGTGCCGGTTTCGGGTGACGATCCAACCCCAACAGATCCGGTACAAAAAGGTGATACGGTGACATTCAACCTGAGCAGTGCCTTCGCGCTGCTTTCGGGCGACACGATTGAATTAAAAATGGGAACGCTGCTGGTAGGCCACGCGACTTTTACAACAGACCTTATTACAAATATGGTGACAGCCACGGTCACATTTGACGGCGATAATTCGGTTTTCGATGGGACATCCAATACTGTAACGTGTAAGTTTGGAGCTAATTTTGAATATGACGGCAGTGGCACCGGCGGCAGCACGGGAGATCATACCGTAACAATCTTAGAAAAAACATATACCGTGAATGTCCCTGCTTTGCCGATTGAATATGATGTGACAAAAAAGGGTACGGCGGACTTAGCGAACCAGAGCATTACATGGACGGTAAATATCAGCGCGACACAGGGAGCCACAGCTGTTGACTTAGCCGGGTATCAGTTCTTTGATGATTTGCAAACCGCAGGAACGTACATTCCATCCTCGTTCCAGGTGGATGGTGTGGATGCCACCCCTGATACAGCGGACAATGCGCTTCGTTATGTCTTCCCCGATGGCTCAACCAGCCCCAAGACAATCACATTCAAGACAAAAATATCTGATGCCGCCTATTATGCCACTTCCGAGCAAAAAGTGAACAACACGGCCCAGCTTCTCAACAGCGAGTCCACTATAGTGGATGAGGGACAGTTTGAGGTTAAATTTACGCCTAAGTGGATCGAGAAAACAGGCGTGTCAAGCGACAGAGATAAAAACGGTAATTTAAACGTCGGTGACTATAACCCGACAAATCGCACAATCACATGGACGATCACTGCCAACCATATGGGGGCAACTTTAAATAATGTTGTCATAACCGATGTGCTGCCGTCCGGTTTAACCCTCAAATCCGCCAATTGGCAAGTCTGGACGGGCTCAGCCTGGGATACCGCGACTTCAATCACACCCAATGCCAGCGGCGAATATGCCATTGGCAACATCAACTCAAAGATTCTGCTTACCATCGTAACCAATGTTCCAGACGACGCATATACGACAGGAACAACAACGTACAGTAATTCCGCCAGTATTCGCTGGGACGGCTTGTCGGGTCCGGGGCTCGGTACGGGCAGCATCAATGTGGGTGTCGGGTATAATGCTATTTCAAAATCCGGCGTGGCGGATACCGCAAACCAAAAAATTCGCTGGACCGTCAATGTAGATACAAAAGGACAAAGCATTCCCGATTTAAAAGTATATGATCTTCTTGTTTATGGGAACAGCATCAACCTCGGAGCGGTTACCGGGCTTCCCAGTGGCATTACTTCCACTGATTTGACGCCGCGCTATGGCCAGAAATATGCTGGCAACTTTTCCGGATCGTATACCGTGAACGTGATTCCCATTATGCAGGGCACCACGCAGGTTGCCGATTTGCTGGAAATCACGGGTCTGTCCACCAGCGTTTTGAACACCTTCAGTTTTGACAGTCAGGTCGTAGACCCGAATATATTCGCCGGTAACAAAACGTCTACCGTACGGAACACGGCGACACTGTTCAGCGCTAACGCAAAGCTAAACGCCGCGACCGGAAGCGTGAATTATACGAACAGGATGCTGCTTAAGGAAATGTTAAAGCGGGAAGCGATGTCCGATCCGGCATCCGGCGTAAACTCCAGTCTTACGAGTAATGCGATGGAGGGCTTCGACTATCAGGATAAGTCGGCAATTTTCCGCCTGAACGTCAACGCCGATGGCATCAATTTGACCGATGCGACAAACGCGGCGGGACAAACGCTGAGAACGGCGACCCTTACCGATACCCTGCCGGACGGATGGGAGTTTGTCGATATCGTCTCAGGATCAAAGTATCTGATTTTTGAAGGAACTGGGCAATCCAACGGAACCGTTCTGGCAACAGACACCACGCCGGATACGGTCGCGGGCCTTGACACCAGCTTCAACGGGCGTACGGCTACCTTTACATTCTCTTCGCTGGACCAGCCGTATGTGATTCTGGTCAAGGCGAGGCCCATCAGCAATACCGCCGCAGGATATTTCGACTCCAATGAAACGACGACCGTGCGCAATAATGTGACTTTGAATACCGAGAACTGGACTGCCGGCGTAAGCAGCTATCAGGACGTAACCATCACCAGCCAAATCCTGGGCAAAACCACTGTGCAGCCCACGGCGGGCGAATTACGTTGGACGGTGGATTACAAGCCCTATGACCTCGCACAGTTAGGCGAGAAACTGGAAGATCAATTGCCGGTCGGTATTGATCTGCGTACAGATTCAAACGGTGCTTTGCTGCTTGACGGAAATATTACAGCCAATGAGATGACCCTCAACGCGGACGGAAGCTATACGGTAGGAAGCCCCGTTACATTGGAGTTGGGGACAAACGTGAGCTACGATAATGCGACGCGGGTCCTAAGCTTCATCATCCCCGACAATACGAAGGCATACCGCTTCAGCTATATCACTGATATCACAGGAGAGCCGGGAACTGTTACAAACAAAGTGTCCCTGCTTGGGAGCAGCATGGAGCAGGAAGAAACGTCCAAGCCTTATGTTATTACAGCTTCGGATGGCAGCGCCAGCCTGCTGAGGAATGGCTGGATCAGTATTACGAAAACCGATGGAGTGGGCGTCCCTCTTGCCGGTGCTGAATTCACACTATACGCGATGGATGGTACTACTGTCATCAAAAAAGGCGTCACCGGGAGTGACGGTGCCGTCAAGCTAAAGGTAATCCCAGACGGTGAATACATTCTCCGAGAAACAGCGGTGCCTGCCGGATATACTTTGGAAGGTGTGACCCATTCTCTGCTGGTCACAACCAGCGGATCTACGGTTACTGCTTCGATTGACGGGAAGACCGGAACGAATTCCAATGTCATCACTATCCAGAACTTTTCGGAAGATACGGCTGGAAATCTGACTATCAGCAAAGCGGTGGCTGGTGACGGCGCAGATATCACAAAGTCATTTGATTTTACACTGACGCTGAATGGTGCAACCGGCACCTACACCTATATCGGCCATGGGATGCCCGGAGGGATCATTGCAAGCGGGGATACAATTTCTCTCACCCATGGCCAGAGCATCACTATCGTGGGCTTGCCGAAAGGTGCAACCTATACGGTGACCGAAGCGGACTACTCCGGCGACGGGTACACGCCGACCAGCACAGGCGCGGCAGGCAGCATCGTAGCCGACGCTACGCAAACAGCGTCATTTACCAATACGAGAACGGTCGGGAATCTGACCATCAGCAAAACGGTCGCCGGAGTTGGCGCCGACACCGCAAAGAAGTTTAATTTTACAGTAACCTTCAGCGTGGCATCCGCCTCCTATCATTACACGGGAAATGGTGTCCCGGACGGAACGATCAAGAGCGGGGATACGATTTCCCTCGCTCACGGACAAAGTATCACTATCACGGGTCTGCCCGCTGGCGCGACATACCATGTGACCGAAGAAACTGCTTCCGCGCAGGGTTACTCTGTTGAGAGCGCGGGAAGCTCAGGCACTATTTCTTCTTCCCAGGATCGCACGGCCGCCTTTACCAACACAAAGCTGCCGATTTCCACAGGCAGTCTGTCCATCAGTAAAACGGTCACTGGCGAGGGATCGGATCTCACCAAGAAGTTTACCTTCACAGTTACCTTTATCGGTGCATCCGATGCCTATCCTTACATCGGCGCAGCCACAGGAACCATCCGCAGCGGCGATAGCATTTCACTTGCCGGTGGCGAAAGCATCACCATTACCGGCTTACCGGAGGGCACGCAATATACTGTGACGGAGGCCGATTATACCGGAGCCGGATATACCTCCACCAGCACAGGAGCAGCCGGCACCATCTCTGCTGATACTTTGCAGACAGCATCGTTTACGAACGACCTGAGCAGTGCTCCAGGTAAACCCGGCACGCCTGGAAACCCTGCCGATAATATTGGCGATGGAGATACCCCGCAAGGGTCTGTGAACGGCGGAGAATCCAGCATGCCAAAGACAGGAGACAGCCAGGCCGGCAGTCTTGCAAAGCTCGGATTACTCTTTTTCTCCGCGGCTCTCGTAGCTCTCTCCACTGCTGATATTGCCCTGCGCAAGAAATACTCCAGGAAAAGAAACCGCAAATAACCCAAAGGAAAGCCGGCAGCGGGGATCATAACACCCCCCGCTGCCGGCTTAATAAAAGGAGTTCAGGTTGAAGTACGCAAAAAAATCTAATCCGCGCCGGATATTGCATATTCTGATGGTGCTGTGTGCAGCAGGCGTTCTGTATTCTACTTTTATCCTGATTTCCGACAATCGAGAGTATGCCGAGGGGGATGCCGCCTACCAGCAAGTTCGCCAGGTCCGGGAATCGTCGGAACCAGCGGCAAATCAGACCAATGCGCCGCCACAGATTGCCGGTGAAGTATCAATAGAAGAAAAACAGGATAAGCATAACGATAGCGTTGACTTTTCGTCTCTGGAGGAAATTAACCCGGATGTGGTAGCATGGCTTACCTGTGAAGGTACAGAAATCGATTATCCCGTTGTGTTGGGCACAGATAACGATTACTATCTGCGACACCTGTTTACTGGTGAACGCAATAAACTGGGGGCCATATTTATCGATTACCGCAATCATGGGGACTTTTCAGATAAAAATACAATCATATATGGGCATAACATGAAAGACGGTTCAATGTTTTCTTCCTTAACAAAGTATAAGAATCAAAACTATTACGATAGCTACCCAGCCATGGTTCTTTATACCCCCGACGGTGACTATAAAATTGAGCTGTTTGCCGGAATCATTGTCGATGGAAATTATGAGTCGATCCGATTCGATTTTAAAAATGATCATGATTTTCAAAGCTATATTGATTCACTCAAAAAGATGTCAACTTTTGAATCCAACACGATTGTAGAGGCTGATGACCAGATCGTCACCTTATGTACCTGCTCCTATGAATTCAATAACGCAAGATATGCGCTATACGGGAAATTGACACCTGTCTGGCAATCAGGAAAAGATGAAGTTCCTTAATATGTTTAGAGGGCGATGCCCGAGGATTTAAAACAATTGATTATCAAAATATAGATTTGGTTGTAGGAGTGGTTCCTTGCCCACGGTTTTCTGTTGCGGGCAAGCAATTAGGCAAAGCAAAACCTTTCAACTGATATTGTATCAGGCCTTCCATCATTATGCTATAATTGGTTTAATAATCAGATACTTTGCCGAATCGGAGAAATTAGTATGTTTTCTGTAGCATATCTTTGCATTTGTATATATTGCATGCTCCAGCTGGGACTTCTCATCATGATGGAAAAACGTCGCCGCAATGCACGGACCGGGAATGAAAGATACTTCATACATATGCTCGTCATCACGTTGTTTTCTTTTGTCGCGGATATCATGAGCAGCTTTAATTCCGTACCTGATTGGTTTTTCCCCTTCTCCGTTGCCGGCGTTTATGCCGAGATTATCTTTAGCACGGCGCTCATTCCGATTTTTTACCGCTACATCTGCACACAGATTTCCGGACTGAATGCGTCATTAAAGCGGAACCTGTATCTCGTTCTTTTGAGTTTAACCTTACTGTGCGCGGCGACGGTCGTGTCAACGGCTTTTACAGGACAGATTTTCTATTTTGACAGCGCCCGTGTTTACCACCGCGGCCCGCTCTTATTCATACCGATGTCCATGCAATTAATTATGATGCTTATTATTGAAGGTTTCCTGATCAGCCAGAGGCAAAAAATCGAAGCGAATTACTTCAGGTCGCTGATACTCTTTCTTCTTGCGCCGCTTATAGGATGGGCGCTGCAGCTTTTCATATTCGGGCTTCCGTTCTCACTGCTCGGCATTACCTTTGCGTCATTGATCCTGTTCACGAATATCCAGAACCGCAATAATGACAAGGATTATCTGACCGGAGCCTTTACCCGACAAATACTCGATAGCTATATGCAGCATAAGATTGATGCCTCTACAAATCAAAGGACGTTCTCCGCAATTTTACTCGATATAGGCGATTTCAAATCCATTAATGACCGTTTCGGCCACTTCGAAGGTGATATTGCACTAAGGAATGCTGTTCGCGTTCTGCGTGAATCTGTAGGATGCAGCGATCTTGTCGCAAGATACGGCGGGGACGAGTTCTGTATTATTCTTGAAAGCGATGATTTCAGGACGGTTGAAGAAACAATACATCGAATTAACAGTAATCTTTCCGATTTCAACCGGAGCGAAAACAAACCATACAAACTCAGCTTCAGTTTAGGCCATGCGGTGTATCACCTCTCTATGGGAAGAACAGCGGAATCATTTTTCAGAGTAATCGATCAGAAGATGTATGCGCAAAAGAATTCCCGCAAGATTGAGGCCACCGTCAGTCAAGAGTAACATCTTCCAGTAGCGGGGACGTGCGAACACTCCGCTACTCACACGGTTCACATCCTTCCCTTGCCTGCCGTACGGTAAGATCAAAATGTGTTTGCAATGGCCTCAAATATACTCCTGGAAAAAACCTTTGAAAAGATCAAAAGCTTGGAACCAGACCCAGCGAGCGATTCGCATCTACAGACAAAGCTTACGCCGATAACCAGTCAAACGATGCTCTATATGCTTAAACCGGCAAAAGAGAATGGTCAAAACGTTAAGCTTGCAATTGTGTCAAACGCTTATCTTAAAGTGTAGAAAAACGACATATTGTGATAATACTGAGTAGCCTTTCTGCAATTCCTGAGATTTTCAATTGCGAACCATGCGCGGTCTTTCCGCTGTGCGGTTCGCATCCCCGTCCGAAAACGGCTGATTTTGAGGATAAGAAAAAGGGCCCGCTTTGCGGGCCACTCGGGAGAGCGCCGCGTTCGCAACGCGGAGGTCGACGGTTCGATCCCGTTCAGGTCC
>CAZOTE010000016.1:0-37346 GCA_964582705.1 uncultured Eubacteriaceae bacterium
CCGCATGGTATTATCCAGAACCTAAAAAAGGAGCTGAAATGGTCAAAGACAGAATTGCATTCTGGAAAGAGGTTAAGTTCGAAGAGAGTTGACAATTCAAAAAACAATCGGCGCTGATCTCATCCAAACCAGGACAGCACTGATTGTTTTTGTTTTGGTCTTATTTGCTTTTACATCAACAGCCTTATTGCAGTTATTGCCGTCATAGCTACGATGATTTTTCTAAAAGGCTTCTCACTCAGTCTCTTAATCAAAACAAGACCGATAAACGCTCCAAAAGCTATTGCCGGAATCAGAACCAACGTCAACGAGAGGTTATCAGACCTTATGTTGCTCCAAAAAATTATCTGAAGAGGAACTTTTGATACATTTACTATCAAAAAAAAATAAGCTGTAGTGCCTAAATATCTATTTTTTTTCATATTCATGGAAAGAAGATATATTGCAAATATAGGACCTGCAGCATTACCTATCATCGATGCGAATCCGCTTGTAGCCCCTGCTAAGATGGTGAACCATTTCCCTTTAGGCAGATATAAATCGCCATCTTTTCTTTCATTATATACAAGCACAAGAAGGCAAAATATCACTATTACAGAAATAATACTTTTGAACATTGCATCATTTATATATCTACCAGTGACAACGCCAGCAATAAGCCCTGCAAAAGTCCAAGGCAAAAGTTTTGCTACGTCATTCCACTGAGCATGTCTTTTATAAAAAAACACGGCAAATAGATCTCCAACTATTAGCAGTGGCAGTACGATCCCTGTCGATTCCATTCCGCCAAAAATAAACGCCAGTGCAGGTATTACAGGCATGTGAAAACCGCTTATGCTTGTCTTTGACATTCCAATTAGTACAGCTGCCAAAATCAAAATAAACCACTGCTGGGTATCAAATCCAAAGCTGTTAGTTAAAAACGTCATTTCAAAATCTCCAATCCGGAACCCTCTCTCCAGCATTAAAAATATAGACACATCATCCGATTCCTGATGTTTCAGCCTGCCCAAACCAGTTCACCAATTTTACTTACATGATTTCACGAGTTCCTTCACAAGATTCCTTGTTATTTTTGCCGTAAGGCCCCAAATGATAAATTTATCGTATTCATAAAAATACACGGGATAGGTCATTGTCCTTTGCTGGTAGCTCTCTCCATTTTTAATCTTATGAAATGGAAATTCTTCGCTGATATCCGCCCTATAGCTCATATCATAGACCTCGGGCTTGTTGTTTAAGAAATACTCCAGGGGTACTGTGAAGACTCTATCGACCTCGCATTTGTTTATCTTCAGCTCCTCAATAGTAAAATCTTCGATAGTTCCCAGTACCGGATAAATCATGTCGTTGAATGTGTTTATCAAGTAGTCCAGTTCACCGAAAACTTTGACTTTTTTACTATCGACCCCCAACTCCTCGCAAGTCTCTCTAATGGCAGCTTCCTTAATGCTTTCACACTTTTCGATCTTTCCACCGGGAAATGATATTTCACCCGGCTGCCTTTTCATAGTATTGGACCTTACTTGATATAAAAGATGCGGTTTGTCACCCACATCAACTAAAGGGACAAAAACCGCATAATGTCTTTTTATATCGAACATCTCGCTCTTTCTATTTTTAAATATTTCGTGTATCTGATTTATTTTCATTGCTCACCTGAAAGATTTTATCTTCTAATTTTTCCAACCTAACCAATATTCTGTAGAATGCCCTATTTTTACTTGCCAAAATCCATAATCCCTCGCAAAACTGCTCCTGACAAATATAGAAGGACAGAATCGCTCTAAGCGTGGCAAGATCAGAAGACTCTACGAAATCTATCATCTCATCTGTGCAAGGGATAGACTTATTCTTTAACGTAGCTATATAATCTAAATCAAGTATTCCGCTGTTGTACACCTCATCAATAAATTCCGAAAAATCTCTATTGTATATCGGGTATGGAGATAATGCCGTACTTTCGCTGCTTATGGCATCGTTGCTCCAGCTGCAGATTCCACTGCCGTCTTCATTAATAAAATAATTGATATATTCAAGCAAGTTCTGATATGAAGTCATTACATCAGTCCTTTTCAGTAAATATTGATTGCTTCTTTTGCCAAGAATCAACCTCAGTACATTTTATCAAAATCTCATTCGAAAATCCAGTAATTTGAATAACTCAATCCTTGATTCATTTAATTTCTTACATTTTGTTGCATTCCGGCTCCGAAGATATGTAAATCATTCTCCCGCAGTTTTCACATACAAAGCCTTGAGATTCTTCACCATGGGTCACCGTATGGTTGAATATAATTGAAAGCTGCATATTGCATCCTCCGCAGATACCATCATGACACTCTACGATTACAGGATAAATTTTCTTCCTTTTAAAGTAATATTCATTTAAAGCATCTTTGGAAATATCCTTTTGGGCTGATTTAATTTTTAAGTTAATGCCGGCTAGCTCGTCTTTTGTAATGTCCTCCTTAACCAGCAGCTCCTTATTTAATTTTTGAATGTCATCTTTGATTTCCGTAGATTTATCTTTAAGATTTTTTAAGTTGAGCTTATCGATTTTAATTTGATTTTGAAGGCGCGATATCTCTTTTGCACACTCTTCTCTCTTTATCTTTTGTGCTTCCAAGTCGTGCTGCAAAGAATTTAATGTTTTAATTTTTTTAAAGCTTCCCTCATATAGATGTTCTTCGCACTCTTTTATCTGTTTTTCAATGCTGCTAAATGCCTCTTTTTCTTTGACAAGCTGAATCTGCGTTTTCTTATACTGGTCAAATATTTCCTGCATCTTTTCAGTAATTTTGTTATAATTTCGCTTAAGTGAGTCGATTTGATTTTTTATATCTCTGATTCCTGAATCTTTTTCCAAGACAGAAATTTCATCTTCCAACAATTGGAGCTCCAACAGCTTCTTAATATTATTTTTCATAAAATCTCCTCAATAAATTTAGTTTTCCCAGTATTTCCAACCTGCAAGAATTAAATTTCCCGCAAGAAGCCCGTATCTCTATCAGCTTTGATTACATTGATACTTGTACCACCTCCCATATATTTTAACAACTTATTAAAAATCAAGTCCTTGACTATGATCTCAGTAGCAAAATGTCCTGCATCTAGAAGGCATATGTCTAGTTCATGAGCCTTTTGACCATCATGATACTTCACATCCCCTGTTATCAACAGGTCCGCTCCAGAGCTTTTTGCTCTCGAGAGCAAATCTGCACCAGAACCGGAACAAACAGCGATTTTTTTCACCATCGCTTTTTCTTCTCCAGACAATCTCACTATATCCAAGTTCAATGTCTTCTTTATCATTTTTATAAATTCCCCGAAATCCATTGGGCTTTTTAGGCTGCCCAGTATTCCCAGTCCAAAAGCCTTTCCCTTGTTTTCCAAAGGATAAATATCATAGGCTGGCTCTTCATATGGATGAGCCTTTAGCATGGCAGATACTGCATCATCAAGGAATTTATATTCAACCAATAATTCCAATTTCATCTCATCAACATGCTCTAGTTTATCTATATCTCCAAGAAAAGGCTCCGCACCTGTCATCGGCATAAACTGACCTGTCCCCTGCGTTTCAAAGCTACAGCTTTCATAATTCCCGATATGCCCAGCCCCGGCTGAGAACAAGCTTTTTTTAACCTCTTCCAAATGAGATTCAGGAACAAATACAGCCAACTTAAACAGCTTCTCTCTACCTGTTTCCATCAAAGGCTTTACGTTTAGAAGACCCAACAATTCCCCCAGGTAAACATTGATACCCTCAGAGGATATATCAAGATTTGTGTGTGCACAAATAACCGATATGTCGTTTTTAATTAATTTTTGAATAGTCCTTCCCTGGTACTTGTCCCACCTGATTTCTTTCACGCCCGAAAAAATCAGGGGATGATGGCTTATTATTAAATCAGCTTGTTTTTCTACCGCTTCATCTACTACATCCTCCGTTACATCAAGGGATAGCAATATGTTATTTACCTCTTGGTTCTTGTCTCCAATCAACAAGCCTACATTATCCCATTTTTCAGCTAAGTCAAAAGGGGCGAACCCGTCTATTATATTTAAAATATCCGAGCATTTTAAAGACATTTTTTCACCTCTTCGATTTCTGCTATCATTTGTTTCGCTTCACGGATTTTTCCCACTGCTGATTGCGAATCGTTGTTGCTGCACTCAACCAAGATTTTTTTCCACTTTTTTTCGAGCTTTGAAAGTAAAAAAATCAGAAGGGGATGTTTTTTTTCTATCAGCTTTTTCCCTATGTGGTACTCGATTGGTTTCCATGAATTATTCTTTAATCCTGTATGCTTGGCCAGGATGATTTGATAGATCCTATTTTGCTCTTTAGCTAAATTTTCATCTAAAATCTCGAATCCGTTTTCCAGCAAATACTTCCTCAGCTCTTCCTGACCGGTCATGGGCTGTAAAATAAGGCTTTTAGCTTTCATCACCATATCGAAGTTATTTTTTATGATTTCTCCTATCAAAACTCCGCCCATCCCGGCTATTGCTATCTGGTCTATAGATTTCCCCTGCAAGCCTTCCAGCCCATTAGACAGTATCGGGGTGATGCTGTCTTCCATTCTGTTGATTCGTATCTGGTTCACAGCAGCATCCAACGGGCCTTTATTTATATCGCTTGCATAGACATGCTTTGCAATATTGTTTTTTATTAGATAAACCGGAAGATATCCGTGGTCTGTTCCTATGTCCGCTACAATCGACCCCTTCTCGATAAAGTCAGCTGTAGCCTGAAGCCTATTTGTTAATTTCATCGAACTCTCCTTTTCCCTATGCTATCATTATATCACAAAACAACGGATATTATATCTCCGATGTTTTTCACATCATCGGTGATTTCGGCTTAGCTATATATTTTTCTGCGGCTGAACCGATTTTCGCAGACGTTAAATCATATAAAAAAACGCTGTCAGCAAACTAGTTACCAGACAGCGTTATATCTATTTCTACACCTTTAAGTGCTAAAGTCAAATGGCTCCCCAGGTTGGACTCGAACCAACAACCTACCGGTTAACAGCCGGTTGCTCCACCATTGAGCTACTGAGGAATGGTTTGTTTTAAATCACATTTACTAATTATAATGATTTTTTTTACTTTGTCAATAATATTTAATAAAAAAAACGGTGATTTTAAAACCACCGCTGATCGCCGATTCTGCCTTAATCCAAGTAATCCTTAAGCTTTTTGCTTCTGCTTGGATGCCTTAACTTTCTCAGAGCTTTCGCTTCTATCTGCCTGATTCTTTCCCTAGTGACATTGAACTCTTTTCCGACTTCCTCTAAAGTCCTCGCCCTGCCGTCGTCAAGTCCGAACCTCAGCCTTAGGACTTTTTCTTCTCTGTCAGTTAGGGTACAAAGCACCTCCATAAGCTGCTCTTTCAATAGGGCATATGAAGCCGCTTCTGCCGGAGCAGGTGCATCGTCATCAGGAATGAAGTCCCCTAAATGGCTGTCCTCTTCCTCTCCTATTGGAGTTTCCAACGAAACCGGATCTTGTGCTATTTTTAGTATCTCCCTTACTTTCTCTTCGGAAAAGCCCATCTCAGCCCCTATTTCAGCTGGTGATGGCTCTCTGCCAAGTTCTTGCAAGAGTTGTCTAGATACTCTTATCAGCTTATTTATTGTTTCCACCATGTGAACAGGTATTCTGATGGTTCTGGCTTGATCTGCTATTGCTCTTGTAATGGCTTGTCTAATCCACCAGGTAGCATATGTACTGAATTTATAACCTTTGCTGTAATCGAACTTTTCCACAGCTTTTATCAGTCCTAGATTTCCTTCTTGGATAAGATCTAAAAAAGACATTCCCCTGCCAACGTACCTCTTTGCGATGCTTACTACGAGCCTTAAATTTGCTTCGGCAAGCTTTTGCTTTGCAAGCTCATCTCCCGCTTCCATCTGCTGAGCCAGTAAAACCTCTTCATCTCCACTCAACAGCGGGACCTTGCCGATTTCCTTCAAGTACATTCTTACAGGATCATTGATGCTTATGCCATCAGGAAGACTTACTTCGATGTCTTCTTTGACAAGTGACTCTACTTCCTCTTCAGCTCCAGACATGTCCTGAGCAAATATCTCGATACCATCCTCTTCGAACATAGCGTAAATGTCCTCTATTTGATCCGGCAATAAATCTATTTCGGAAAGAGAGCTTTCAATTTCTTCGCCTGTCAAAGTTCCGTTTTTCTTCCCTTTGACCCTTAGCTCGTTAACCTTTGAATTTTCTCTAATATCCATTAAAATTCCTCCCTTCCCTTGTGTTGTAAGTTTTCAATTTCTCTTTTTTTATCCACGATTTTGCAATATATTTCATTCAACTCTTCCTCATTTAGACTAAAATCATTCATCTGTTCCTGCAGCCTGCTGATTTCTTCTTTAATATTGAACACTTTAACCGTACTGATGCAGTTTATAATCGTATCATCCAAATTTTCCTCAGCATCTTCTGCTGCCATCAGCAGTGATGATAGGTATTTAATCTGTCTATCGTCTTCAAGCTTTGAAATCAACCTAGCTGCATCTGGCACTTTCCCATTTCGGACTGATTCGTAAGCAAAATCCGCCGTTTTTTTCAGCAGATCAGGTCTAAATGAATCGGCATCTATGTTGCTGATGATTTTTTTAGCTTTTTTAAAGTCGCTGTACAAAATGCTCAATAGTTTTTCTTGGGCTTTTATTCCTGAATTTTTCTTTATTTTCTTAATATCTTTCGGCTTTTCTTGATAATCTGAGCGTCTTTTTGGCTCAGGCCTATTTTTCATTTCCCTTACTATTGCTCCCGGCTCCACACCCATTTTGACAGCAAATTTTTTCAGGTGCAGCTCCCTTTCGATTTCGTCTGTCATATCTTTAAATATATTGGATGCTTCCTTTATGAATCTGATTTTTTGATCCGTCTTATTCAGATCATAGTTCTCAGCAAGCTTGTCCAACCTGTATTCAACTGTTGTCACAGCCTTATCCAAAGCTTCTTTGAAAGCCTCCAGGCCTTCTTTTTTTATGAAATCATCCGGGTCTTCCCCCAGAGGCAATCTCAGCACCTTAATGGTCAGATCCAATCCTTCCAGCACCTGTATGCCCCTTACCATAGCTCTTTGTCCGGCTTCATCTCCGTCATAGCACAATACGACTTCGTCGACATATCTCTTTATCAATCTCCCCTGTCCTTTTGTCAATGCCGTACCTAATGAAGCTACTACATTTTTCACCCCTGCCTGATGCAGGCTGATAACGTCCATATACCCTTCAACTGCTATTATTTTTCCGCCTACGATATTGTTCTTGGCGATATTAAGTCCATAAAGATGGCTCCCTTTTGTGAATATTGTGTTTTCGGGAGAATTTAAATATTTGGGATACTTGTCGCTTTTTTCAGTCAACCTGCCGCCAAAGCCTATCACCCGTCCGGTTACGGTAATTATCGGAAACATGATTCTGCTTCTAAACCTGTCATAATATCCGTTGTTTCTGTTGCTTTTTAGTACAAGTCCCGATTCAATCATTTCCTCTGAGGCATATCCCTTGTCAGCCAGAAACTTGTACAAACCGTCAAATTCCGATGTGGAATAACCAAGGGCAAATCCCTTGATGGTTTCCTCTTGTATCCCTCTGGAAAAGAGATACCTTTGAGCGGGCAAATTTTTTATAAGCATTTTATGAAAATACAAGGCGGCGTCTTTGTGCAGCTTGTATTGTCTCTCCCTTTTTATGCTTTCAGCATCGTTTTCAGCTGACGGATCCGGCAAATAAATATTTGCTCTTTGGGCTAAGTGTTTTATGGTATCGATAAAGCTTAGATTCTCCATATCCATAACAAAAGTTATTAAATTCCCACCGGCACCGCATCCGAAGCAGTGATATAGCTGTTTTTCAGCAGAAACGCTGAATGAAGGGGTTTTTTCGTTGTGAAACGGGCACCTGCCCATATGTTGGCTTCCAGATTTTTTTAAGGTGACATATTGGGAAATCACATCTATGATGTTATTGGCCTCAACCACCTGCTGAATTTGTTCTTCAGTATAACCTCTGCCCATTTGACCACCTGATTTTATCTGTTTTATTGCTGAATCTTGCTGCTTGCCTTGTTTTCATAAGTTTAATATACCCTCCATGGTGAAGGTATAAACAAAGCACTGTAGCGGTTTACCGCATACCTGTCAGTCATCCCCGCTATGTAGTCAGTTACTACTCTTTCAATTTTTTCATTTTTAAGATTTTCTCTGCATTCATTTGACATGTCCTCTGGGTGGTGAGTGAAGTAATTAAACAAAGAAAGTATTATATTCCCCGTTTTATCTTCTTCCGTCTTGGCTTTTGAGCCTATATAGACTGTGTCAAAAAGGAAATTACGCAATTGATGCGTAGCATTTTTAACCTCTTCGCTCATAATTACGTAATCTTTCCCCCAGCTATTTTGAATGATATCGTGAATCATCCTATCAATTCGTTGTCGTTTGCCTTTGCCCAATACACTAACGCATTCTGCAGGCAGTTGACCTTCTGTCATTATTCCGGCTCTTTGAGCATCTTCTATATCGTGATTTATATATGCAATACGATCTGAAAAATGCACGATTTGCCCTTCCAAAGTTTCAGGCGATTTACTCCCTGAATGATTCAGTATACCATCTCTAACTTCCCATGTCAAATTAAGCCCTTTGCCGCTTTCCAGCTCATCTACAACTCTCAGGCTCTGCTGTCTGTGCTTGAATCCAAATGAACATATCTGATCCAAAACCTTTTCGCCGGTATGCCCGAAAGGAGTGTGCCCCAAGTCGTGACCTAGCGCGATTGCTTCTGTTAAATCTTCATTGAGCTTAAGTGCCCTAGCCAAAGTTCTGGCTATCTGCGCTACCTCAAGAGTATGGGTCAATCTCGTTCTGTAATGATCTCCCTCAGGGGATATGAACACCTGTGTTTTATGCTTTAGCCTCCTGAATGCTTTTGAATGTACAATCCTATCCCTGTCTCTTTGAAAATCAGTCCTTATGTCGCAAGGTTCTTCGCAAATCTTTCTTCCTTTTGATTTTTTGCTCAAGACTGCGTAAGGTGAAAGTATATCATTTTCTACTCTTTCCCAATTCTCTCGTATAATCATGGCATTCCTCTCCAATACAGCTAATAGTTTTATTCACTATAAGATACCCAATTCCTTTTAATTTCAACAAAAAAAATCAAGGCCGCTTTCAGCCTTAGATTCCCTGTATCCCTCTAATGATAAAAACCGTTCCAATTCCTATCAATACCACATAGGTAGGGTTTAACCTTCTGTACGCTGCCAATCCACATGCAAATACAGCTCCTATAGAAGCATATATGCTGTCTGTAGAGCCGAATACTCCTGGGAATATCAAAGCGCCCAGCATGGTATATGGTATAAGGGAAAGAAACTTGTCTAATTTTTCAGGCAAATCAAGCTCCTTCATAAATACCATGGGCAACATCCTCGGTATGTAGGTAACCAAGGCCATTCCGGCAACCGTGATCAATTCACTTTTCAACATCTTTTTTCTCCTCAATCAAAAAAGTGCCTGCAAATGCACAAACAAGAGACGAAGCGACAAGGCTCCATCCGCTGGGCTTTCCACCTGGCGTCATTATGGATGAAATTACGCTATGCACGACTGCCGTTGAAAAAACCAGCAGGCTCAGGCCCTTAGAGTCTGAAATCCCCGGCACTAGAAGGGCTATGAACATGGCATAAAGCGCAACTCCCATTGATGCTTCGATGGCTTCTGGAAGAAAGCTCGAAAAAACTATTCCTAAAATTGATCCTGCTATCCAAAAGATATACGGGACAAGACCTACTGCAGCAAGATATCCTGCTGGAAGCTTAACGTAATTATCATCTAGAGAGCTGACAGAAAACGATTCATCTGTTATGCCGAAGGATATTACCAGCCGCTTTAACGTATCTATCCCATGTTCCAGTCTCCTTGAGAGGGACGCGCTCATAATTAAATGTCGGCTGTTTATTATAAACGTAGTAAGTATTATCTCAATGGGCATCACCCCAGTTGCAAACATATTGATGCTTAAAAACTGTGCTGCCCCTGCATAAACCAAAATCGACATCAGCACGATCAAAGCCCCTGACAGCCCCGCAGCTCTGCCTAGAACTCCATAGGCCATTGCCAGAGGCAGATAACCGATACATACGGGCAATGCGCTTTTGATTCCTTGCCTTATTCCCATTTTTTCACCCGTCTATTTTCTTCTTTTAAACTCTCTGATCTGTCTGTGAAAGTTGGATCTGGTATCGTTTGTTGAAGTTTTTCTTTTGATACCTCCAGTGAAATCTCCATAGAAGAATATAAAGAAGTTCGCAAGAGCCACGATTGCAGCAACCCTTTCAGACATGGATCCCGTCAGTATGGTCATACCGAAGAAGAACCAGTTCAGATAGGCTAAATACTTCATCTTTACCGGTATTATCAGAAACAACAAAACCTGAAAATCCGGAAAAAGATGAGCAAAGGCTAAAAACAAAGACAAATTTAAGTAAGTAGGCATGCCCACAGTCCCTGCAATCAGTGATGCCACCACTGTACCCGCTACTCCAAACAAGTAATAGAGATTAAATCTCGCAGTCCCCCACTGCTGCTCCAAGGTCTTTCCTATCATATAATAAAAATAAAGTGCAAATATTATCCAAATAGGAGAAAATGATGGCGGGATAAACACAAAGGTTATTACCCTCCAAATTTCACCCTGCATGATTGCAGCTGGAAAGAAATAGAGCCTGCTTATAAATTCAGACCCGAAGAACATGGAGAGTATGAACACCAGCCCAGTTAGAGCAACGATATAGTACATGAGATTGTGTATCGCAAACCTGCTTATTTTACGTTCTAATTTTTGCAGCCAATTCAAGTTGAACACCTTCTTTTCATATCAGTAATCTTCATTTTATAAGAATTTTTTATTTTTTTCAACCTTTTGCAGGGATTTTAATCTATTGTTAAGATTTTGCTTGCAAATCATTTTTTATCATTTGGTAATATTGGTTTTTAAATTTCATTCAGTGACACATAAACGACACATTTAGATGTTATAATGACGATCAAGAAGGAGGATGAAAATCATGATGAGCAGATATTTTTCCGGCAGAGGCTTTGACGGATTCAGTTCCTGGTGTTCAGGAACCTTTGGCGGAAGGTTTCCATTTGGAGGGATTTTAATGATGATATTTTTTGTAGTCTTGGCGGCAGCAGCTGTTTACCTATTGCTTAAAAATAGCAACTCAATCGGTGTTTCAAATAAAAATACTTCTGTGAAAAAAGATACTGATTATTTTGTTAACCTTTTGAAGGAAAGCTACATCAAGGGTGAACTCACAGATGAGGAATTTGAACAGAAAGTAAAAAAACTGCGAGACAATGAATAAAAGAATTGATGCCTCTTATCAACAACTACAAAGAGGCATCAGTTCTTTTTATTTTACGACTCCAGATTCCACAGCAGCGTTTTTAACAGCTTCACTTACTGCATCAACTACCTTTTTCTCAAATACTTTGGGAATGATGTAGTCCGTTCTAAGCTCAGAAGTTGGAATTGCATCTGCTATAGCCCTCGCAGCAGCCATCTTCATTTCCAAATTTATATACCTCGCCCTGACTTCCAAGGCTCCCTTGAATATCCCCGGAAAAGCCAGTACGTTGTTAATCTGGTTGTCAAAATCGCTTCGCCCTGTTCCTACTATCAAGGCCCCTGCTTCGTAGGCTTCGTCCGGCATGATTTCAGGAATTGGATTGGCCATTGCAAATATTACCGGATCCGGGTTCATGTTTCTGACATCCTGCTCTTTCAATGCTCCTGCAGCAGATACTCCTATGAAGATATCTGCTCCCTTCAAAGCAACAGACAAGCTTCCCTCTACATTATCTTTGTTGGTAATGCTCAAGATCTCTTTTTTATATTGATCCAGATTCTCCCTAGCTGAAGATATGATTCCCTTGCTGTCACACAAAACAATTTTTTCAAAGCCGTATGCGTGTATGAGCTTGGCGATTGCTACTCCCGCTGAGCCGGCTCCGTTTATGACTACTTTAGTCTCTTTTTCGGTTTTCCCGCAAATTCTCAACGCGTTTATCATGGCCGCAAGGGTAACTATCGCTGTCCCGTGTTGATCATCATGAAAAACAGGTATATCAAGTTCCTGTATCAACCTCTCTTCAACTTCAAAACATCTAGGCGCCGAAATGTCTTCAAGATTAATCCCTCCAAAAGTGGGAGCTATATTCGATACAGTTTGTACGATTTCATCAACATCCTGAGTATCAAGACATATAGGAAAAGCATCTACTCCAGCAAATTCCTTAAAGAGTATCGCTTTACCTTCCATTACAGGCATTGATGCAAGACCTCCGATGTTTCCAAGTCCCAAAACTGCAGACCCGTCGCTGACCACGGCAACAAGGTTTCCCTTAGATGTGTAGTTATAAGCCTTTTCCTTATCATCGTATATTTCCAAACATGGCGCAGCGACTCCAGGGGTATATGCTACCGATAAATCTTCTTGATTCTTTACAGGAACCTTGCTGATCACGCTGATTTTACCCTTGTGTTCTTCATGCATTTTTAGTGCCTTCTTATTATAATCCATTAATTTCACTCCCGTCATTAATTATAGAACAAAACGCTCTATTGCCGCAGCCACTCCATTGTGGATATTTGACAACGTGATGTAGTTTGCCGCTTTTTTGACATCCTCGCCAGCATTGCCCATGGCAACTCCGATTCCTGCGATTTTTATCATTTCTAGGTCATTTTCATTATCCCCTATAGCCATCACTTCATCTAGCTGTATTCCATAATGCTCACATACTCTTATGAGCCCTTCACCTTTGTTCACCTTGTCATTTATTATATCAATTGAATCCGGCATAGATCTGACTGTATATACTTCATCTATTGAATCGAGTTTAGATCTGATAACCTCAAACAGGCCGTCATCGATATTTTTATGGTTGAGAAGAACCTTGTAAATCTCTATGTCACTTTCCAAAAGTTCATACGGGTCATCGATTATCTTAATGTCGATTTTATCCTCTTCCTTTTGAGTCTTGTTCCAATCCAGGTATTTCCTGCTGGTTTCATTGTACTCCAGAGCATAATATGTGTTATTCCCAAACATTTGGTAGCTTACTTTAAAACCGTCCAAAGAATCCAACACTTCTTTAAAAGAGCCTTTATCTATTGGCTTTCTATCTATTAACACCCCAGAATGATACTCTTTAGTATATGCGCCGTTGCAGCTTATTATTGCGCTTTTCGTATTCAGCATTTTTGCATAATACTTCGCAGAGGGAAAAACCCTCCCCGTAGCCAAAACCACTCGAACTCCCTTTTCTATGGATTCTCTGATTCGTCTCACAACCAGCGGGTCGATTTCGTGCTTGCTTTTTAAAAGCGTGCCGTCCATATCCACTGCTAAAAGCTTAATATCCATTCAATCACTTCCCTGTCCGGCCTTCTCATTTTTGACCATTTCTATTATTTCCTCCAGCTTGTTTATGATTTGATCGTAATTGGCCTGATCATGAGGGATTGAGCAATCAGTGCAATTTTTTATTCCCTTGTCGGTATATGTGAAGAATCCTCCACATTTGTCTCCAAGAGCATATAAGGGACAATAACAAAACAGGCAGTTGAAAACCTTGTCTTTTTCGAGCACGTGACAAGGATAGTATTCACATTTTATATTTTGAAAATGCTGATAATAATTACTCATCGCATTCACGCCCTCCTTAAACACCTACAAGAAGAACCCACCACGGTTTCAGTAACCTGAACCCGTGGCGGGTGCTATTAAAATCGGTCTCGTATTATGGTGATACTCTCGAACCAACCCTTAGGTTTGGAAAGTATCTTGCGATAACCTGACGCTGTCCATTATATCTGATTTCGAAATGCAAATGGTTCCCAGTGCTTCTACCTGTGCTTCCCATAGCACCTATATACTGTCCTCTGCTGACAGACTGGCCGACCCTAACTCCGTATGAACTCAAATGAGCATATAAGGTGGTGAAGCCATTTCCGTGATCAATAATTATCGTGTTTCCGTATGCACCATACCAAGATGCCCTGGTGACTCTCCCTGAATCTGATGCGTATATAGAAGTTCCTCTGCTGTTTGCAATATCAACTGCTCGTCCTCCAGCGTGGCTTCCTGCTTTGTTAATGACAGACACCCTGCCTGATGTAGGCATCCTAAACCTGCCTGTACCTTGTGACGGGGGAAGGGGTTTAGTACCCTTTGCCACTACTCTGTCAGTTGGTTCTTTTATTACGCTTTCATTGACGATTTCCCTTGAGACCTCAACTCCGTTTTGATATAGAACCGTAGCGGTTATTTCTTTAACTCCGTTGACTCCTGCTGTCATTTCCTTTGTCTTTCCTACGTAGATTGAAGAGTCATTTTTATATGTTGTGTCAAATGCTATCCTTTGAGTATACACTTCCTGCTTGGAAAAAGATATGTCCATATACGGTTTTTCTTCTGTTAGCTTTAAAACATCCCCCTCGCGAAGAGACGTTATATCCTTGTCTGGATTTGCATTTTCCAGTTCCGCTATGTTAATTCCCCTGTTCACTGCTATATCCCAGGAAGTATCCCCTGCTTTGACTTTGTATTCGTATATTTCGTCAGTTCCCTGGGTTATGTACTTGACTGCATCTTCAATACTGGTTATTTCATTATAAGCTACTAGCTTCTCAATGATTTCGTAATCCTGCTGAATCTCAGGTTCGTCTATCAGCTCTTCATCCTCACCCAAGTTTACGTAACTGTATACAACCTTTTCAATAGTCTCTTTGGCTTCCTCCACCGATGAAAGAGTAACTACTTCTTCTCCCTCAATAACTATGACAGCTCCCTCTGAGGAAAGGCTTATATCTGTAGCATATACCGCTGCGGCAGACTCTTGGGGGGTGCTTAAAAGCACTTCCTTGTCGATAGTCGTTCTTTCAAAGCTTATATCGCTTTTAAAAACTATATCTGTTTGATAAAGGCTTGAGAGTTCTTGTTTGACTATCTCTACGCCTTTAGTGAAATCTTCCATGTTTTTTACCATGCCAATTTCTTCACCGTTGAATATTACCGTATAACCCTGTACTGCGTTATAATATCCCGTTCCGGTAACAAACAGCGTAAGCACGGATAGACCAATGGCCAGCTTTTTTCCGTTTTGTTTTGCTGAAAAAACAGAAGCTGCTGCTCTTTCTCTTAATGAGCTTATAATAGCTTTGAAGTTTTCTGCCTTAAGGATAGGACCTAAGCCCTTTGATGTTCTATATAATTTTTCGGTCATTTTTTTAGTTGTCTTTTTTATTTTGCTCCAAGCAGCTTTAACTAATGCTGCTGTTTTTTCTATCTGATTGTTTTCATCTTGCCCGGTCAAGTTTACACCTCCAAGTTTTCGACACCTGTTACAAGTGTCATACAGTTGTTACAATTTCGTTACACGTGCTAGTTTAACACAACAAAAAAGAAATTTAAACACTAAAATCAAACTTTTATCAAAAAACTTCGATTTTTTTTATTTTTTCTTAAGTAATGAAATTATTGATTAAGTTATTGTTTCATTTTCTCCGATGTTTTCTTATAATAATATTTGTAACGTAAGAAAGGGTGAATAATATGACCGAATTGATTATCACAGATCTAATGGAATTTGAAAAAATAGCTCAAGCCCTGTCAAATAAAAGCCGCTTGAAAATAATCAATCTTTTAAAGGACGGGGAATATAACATAAATGAAATTGCCAAGGCTTTGCAGATGCCTGTTCCTACTGTTACTGTAAATATTAAGAAGCTTATAGATGCCGGAATCGTAGACTTTAAGATAACCTCGGGCAAACACGGGATGCAAAAGATCTGCTCGCTAAAATACTCACGGGTCATCTTTGACGTAGACGCAACTGAGAGGACCGAACCCTCAGAGACCTCATTTCCAAGACAAGAGCTCACGTCGAAAATCGATATACCTCTCAAGGCCTATGTAAGTCAAGAAATCCATGCTCCCTGCGGCTTAGCTGACAGATCCAAGTTTTTATCTCCAGAAGATGACGAGTCTTCTTTTGAAAAAAGATACGACAGCGTCTCTCTCCTTTGGTTCGGGGAAGGAAAGATATCATTCCCATTTAATGTCCAAGCCAAAGAATTGGAAAACTCCGACTCAATCAAGGTTTCTTTCGAAGGATGTTCCCAGCATCTGTTTTTTGAAAAAATATGGCCTTCGGATGTAACTCTCTGGATAAACGGATATGAGATAGGGACTGTAACTACTGAGATTGAAGAAATATCTTCAATTGGAAAGAACACGCCCAAATGGTGGCCAAAGAACAGGAGCCAGCACGGTGAACTTTTATTTTGGGAATTTGATAAACGCTCTCCTGCTTACAAAAGCATTTTAAGCCGATCAGGCGGCAGTTCAGTCGAGCTGACTATTGGAATAAAATCCGATGCTCCTCATTCAAGAGGAATCATGATATTTGGTCGTGACTTTGGCAACTACTCTCAGGATATTCTAGTTGAATTTTACAAGACCACGTAACTTAATTAAAGCTCTCTTAATTATCATGTTTAGCGACTGATGAATTTTAAGCTTTTATACCAAATCTTCCTATATTGATATTAACCGCTACGCTTTTTTTACCGGCTTTAATTTTTTTACTTTGGGTATATTATAGGTAGAAGCGTATTAGACGTATGATATGAGGGAAGTGATAAAATGAACGGATTCGAGAAAATCAAATCTTTTGGAATCTTTTTTGGAATTTCACTGATAATAGCCGGCGCGGTCTTCTTGATGTTTCCCGGTAGCGTGATTAAATTTTTGGCTGTGCTAACCGGTCTTTTGCTGTCAGCTTTCGGGCTTTTCAAGGCTGTAAGTTCTCTACTGAGGTGGAATGAGCTTAATTACCGAGTATTGCATATGGCTGTTGGAATACTTCTTGTTCTTTCAGGAATATTCATAATAATCAATACTGAGTTTACTATAAGCGCATTGGGCGTCGTGATAGGTATCTTTGCCATATTACAGGCATTCGACAGGTTTTCTGTTGCGAGTTCCAGAAAGCAATCAGGCTTAAATTACAAGCCCACCGTCATTTTTGGTGTCGTCCACTTGGGATTTGGCATTGGGATGTTTTATTCCGCATTCGGAATGATATCCATCATAGTTTCGCTAATAGGCGTGTATCTCCTGGTTTCAGGGGTAATGGTGGCACTGAGCACAGCATATTTCTTTGATTTCTAAATAAAGCCGGGCTGATGCCCGGCTTTTACATCTATTTTTTTGCTCCTGATTTCAGCCACCCAGCTACCTGCAGTGTCCGTTTTACCTGATGCTTGACAGCCTCCTGTACATCATCCATTATCTCACCCTCTGCGCTGACAGTTGTCGTGGTTCCATATGGGTTGCCTCCTGCCTTAAACAGGGATCCGTCTGAATATCCCGGTGGCACGATTATTGCTCCCCAGTGCATCATCGCGGTATAGAGCGCCTTGACAGTTCCTTCTTGCCCTCCATGTGGATTTTGGGCAGATGACATCGCTGTAACGACTTTATTTATAGTTTTGCCTTGAGACCATATTCCACCTTGAGAGTCAAGGAACTGTTCCATTTGAGATGCCATGTTCCCAAATCTGGTAGGCACGCTAAAAATCAAGGCATCTGCCCACTCAATATCATCAGATGTCGCAACAGGCACGTCCTTTAATGATTCAAAAACTTCTTTCCACCTAGGACTTGAATCTACAACTTCTTTAGGTGCGAGCTCCTCTACTTTTAAAAGCCTCACGGCTGCACCTGTCTCTTCCGCCGCTTCTTTTGCCCACTTCGCCATTTGGTGATTTGCTCCTGTTTTACTGTAAAATATAATAGATACGTTTAACTTTTCCATTTTAAATCTCCTCTCAATCCAAAACATTTACAATACTAATTAATTTACCCTTTCCATGAACATTTAAACGCAAGTAATGTTTTCTCTTAAAAGAACTCAACTGTGGCATTAAAAAGGATTTTACAGTAAAAACAATGCTACGATGAAAGTCGCCAAAAATCCCACAGCTACAGGTACAAGGTTTTTCTTTGCCAAATCTAGCGGATTCACATTGCAAATGGCTGCTACTGGTATTATTGCCCAAGGAATGATTGTTCCACCGCCTACCCAGATAGTAGTAAGTTGGCCAATGCCTGTTAGTACCTCTTTATTGATCTCTATTGCCGAAGAAAACGTATGCGCCAATGATCCAACAAGAGGAAGCCCTGAAAATCCGGAGCCGTCTAAACCGGTTATAGCTCCTGTTATCATTTGTATCAATGCTACAGGAAATTTAGACAAGGTTACGTTGTTGGCCAAAAACAATCCCAAATCCGAAAGAAGGCCCGTTGCATCTTCTCCTAGAATCGTCTGTGCCATTTCCTCGCTGCCCAAGAAGAAAAATGCTCCTATGACTATTACAGGAGCGAAGATCCTGATGCCGAAAACAAATCCTTCCTTTACATATTCCGTTATCTTTTCCAAGCAATTGACCGGATTGTGCTGCACTACAGCTACAAAGCACATTATAAGCACGGCAGTTCCGCCCACAAGAGCAGTTGCATCACCACCTCTAAGCTGATACTTGTACATTACGAAAATATCAAGCACGAACACCAAAGGCGTCAATATCGCTACAGCGTATACTCCCCATCCGGGTTTTCCGCTGTTTTCAACATTGCTGACAACTTCAGGCTTTGCTGGGGATGACTTCAAATCTTTTCGCATCATATAATAGCTGATTGACACGGTTACGATGCTCATTACAAGCCAAAGGGGAAATGTAGCCCTGCTTAACGCAAAAGTATCTTCAATTCCTGCTGCTCTTGCGGCTATGGCAGGCGCTCCCTGAATAAAATAATCACTTGAGAGGGCCACGCCGTGACCAAAGATGTTCATAGCCACTGCTGCCCATACCGGAGGCAGACCCGCCTTTAACGCTGCCGGAAGCATTATCGCCCCCACCAATGCAACTGCAGGAGAAGGCCATATGAACCACGAAAAAAACAGCATGACGAAACCTAATGCAAAGAATGCTATCGTAGGATTGACCATCAGCTTTTTTATCGGAAGAATCATTAGTTCGTCAGCGCCTATGTCCCTTAGTGCGTTTGACATTGCAATTACAAGGGATATCACCAGTATTATCCCCCAAAATTCATTACCTGCTGCGATAAGTGAATTAAATACCGTCTGTACTCCTTTGACTACGCTTCCGGAATACATAAGACCAATAAGAAACACGCCTAATATGCAGGGCAAAAGCGTATCCTTTCTAAAACCCATAGTTATGATTACCAGTATCACAATTGAAAAATATACCCAGTGCAGGGCTGACAGTTCGACCAATCTTTCTCCCCCTCTATATTTAGCTCGATATTTTACTTTAAATCAGCTTTCGACTGAAAACCTCAGTAAGTCCCGCTTTTTCGACTCGTTCTGATATTGCTTTTTTATCAGTTGTATATAATTCCTTTTCCTTCATTCTATCAAAATAGACTGATCCTGAAAATGTGTACTTCTTGCCCATTCCCTCTTTTGTTTTCATGGCGCTATTTACATAGGATATGGCATCTCCTACTGCTGTAGATTCATCAAGTATCAACGGCTTTGATCCTATGGCACATCTTACGCTGTTGTGCCCTGCCAGCAAGCCGGTCGCCATGGCTTCTGTATGGCCTACAAGCAGGCCGGCTTTTTCTCCGCAACAGTATAGATTATCTATGCCTGAAACTTTAAGAGCGTTATCTCTCGGAGCCATATTGAAATACCTGATTGAATTGCCTCTGCCTCCGGAATAGGGATCTTCGTACCTTGCCCCTTCACACCCCGGGACCTGCCTAAGCTTGTGTATGCTGTAAAATGGCGCCATGAACTTAGCGTGTCCGGTATCTAAAAAAATCAAGTTCTCCTTGAACTCTTTTAACGCATACTGCTGACATGCTTTTTGGGCCATGTTATCTTCTGACAAGCTGTCCGGCACCGGCACCACAGCTACACCTGATTTATTGAGCTCGTCTTGAATCTCTTCGGACAGGGACTCCTTGTATATCTTGCACGAGCCACTCATCGCCCCTAGGCTACCGTCAGCTTTTTGTCCGTTTATTTCTCTGGCACCAGCAAGTCCGGCAAGACTTACTCTCCCACCGTATGTAGGACATCTCAAAACGCACATTGCACATCCGTTTCCGTACTTGGTGCAGTTGTTCATGGGTCCTGCTGTACCTGTGGAATCTATGAACACATCACCTCTGAATCTTCTCCCCTTTTGGTCTTCTACGGATAAAATCCCTCGGTTCTCCATATCCACCTTTACGACTCTCGCTTCGTACACTATTTCTATTCCCAGTTTTTTGAGGTGCTTTTCCACTTCAACCGGTGTTTTTGCTATATCATAAAGGCTGGCATGCTTATGTCCAGGAAATTCAATATCTCTGTGTCTTGCAGTGGCATCACATATTTGAAAAAGATCTCCTCCGCCCATAGCTATCATTTCTTCGGTAGCCGTAAATCTTCCATTATTCCTCATTATTCCTCCAACAAGCCCCGTCCCCAATATCATATCAGTTCTTTCAAGAACTCGCACCTGGGCTCCCGCTTTTGCAGCGCTAACTGCTGCGGAACATCCTGCCCATCCACCGCCTACTATGACTATCTCCGCTTTCTTCATGAATCTACCCACTTTCTTTAACTTGTATAATATGATTTTTTAAAATGTGTCACAAAAAAAGCAACTGGATCTTCACCAATTGCCTGGCCACTTTCTCCAGCCTGCCTTTGCCTATTTGTGTCAAGCACGCCTCAATCGTATTTTCTGAAGACATGATATCATAAACATAAAAAAAAAGTCAATTCAATCCCAAATAGCGGGATAAATCGACCTAGGTTATGAGATTATCAACGCATTGAATTATACTCTCAGGTATACTGCTCGAGTGAAACGTCATAATCTTATATTTCTTTGATTTGTTTTTATATCCAATAACCAAGTATTGTGCTGATTTTTTTTGTCTCGACCATAACAACGACTTTGCTCTTCCGATAAGATATCTTAAGAAACTTCTGCTTATGGGTTCGATTTCTTCATCCCTTCTGGTAACGGCACTGAGAATACAAGCTCCAGGTATTTCGTAATAATCCTTATCTGTAGAAATAATCACCCTGTCGTCGGTTACAAAAAAATTCACAAGCTCGACCTTGTTAAACTTTCTGCAATAGACTAGCTTGGCTGCCGCTTTGGCGTTTAGCATGATTTTTAAACTTTCAAATTCCCTCTGTTTTTCATCTTCTTCAAAATCATCTGAAAATCCAATGTTTACTGACAGGAGGTATACTGCCAGAAAATAAACCAACATAGATAATACAAGCAATAACATGGCCACTCAATCCTCTCTTCTGAATTAAAAATCCTTTGAGATGCTTCGAATAAGCTCTATTGTCTTTGTATCATAAAAGTTTTATTCATGCGCCAACACTTCTCTCAGTATCATTATATCAAATACCCTGTCAAATGTACTGATTCAATAATAATCTAATGAGAAATAATGTATACACTATTGCTAAAAAATAAACCGGACTTATAGCCGGCTTATTTTTTTGAAGTTATTTTTTCAGAGCTCCTACGTAAGATCCTGTTCCACCACCTACGTTTATTACTTTGTATCCGGCTAATTCAAGATCATTGCAGGCGCTTAAGCTCCTAGCACCAGACTGACATATTATGTGGTACGTATCGTCTTGTGAAATGTACTTTGAAGGGTTCGTTACCAATAGACCCATGGGTATGTTCTTTGCCCCAGGCAGATGGCCTCTGTGGTATTCGTAAGGTTCCCTTATATCTATCAAGTTCATATTTTCTTTTTTATCCACCAAATCATTTACGTTTACGGTTTTAAAATTATTTTTATTTAAGAATGCAAACATTTAAAAGCCTCCTTGTAATATTAGTATATAAGTAGTTTCTTATATGCTAATATTACAAGGGTTTATGCTAATTGTCAATACCCTTTAAAAAGAACAATAATTTTTTTTCAATACTTCAATCACTGTTTTAATTCGCTCGTCATATATATCATAGGTAATGCTTAGTCCATTCTTTTCAGATTGCAGTATCTTATGAGCTTTTAATATGGAAAGGTGCTGAGACAGAGCGGATTGAGTCATATTTCTCAGTTTTTCATGCAATTGACTGACCGTCATGGGACTTTGAATCAAATAACAAACGATCATTAGCCTGTTCTCGTTTGACAAGACTTTTAAAATTTGCGCAACTTCTTTCATCTCTTCCATAGCTTTCAGCTCCTTGATTTTGTAGCGACTTGTTTCGATTTAATTCTGTTATTTGCCATCTATTCCGTAATCTACTTTCAGCTCTTTGGCAGTTCCATCTTTAAATACCAGCTCTGGGTTTTTTATGCTCACCTTGGTTCCGGATGGAACTGATTTTGTTATAAATGCGTTACTTCCTATAACTGCGTCAGCACCTATTACCGTCTCCCCTCCCAGTATGGACGATCCTGAATAGACCGTAACATTGTCCTCTAAAGTAGGATGCCTCTTAACGCCTCTTAAACTCTGACCGCCTCTAGTGGAAAGTGCACCCAAAGTCACTCCCTGATATATCTTCACATTATCGCCTATGTGGGTGGTTTCTCCTATAACGACGCCTGTTCCGTGATCTATGAAAAAATACCTCCCAATGGTCGCTCCTGGGTGTATGTCTATCCCCGTTAAATTGTGAGCGTACTCGCTTAGTATCCTTGGTACCAGCGGAGCCTCCAACAAGTATAGCTCATGAGCCAGCCTGTGTATGCTAACAGCGAATATTCCCGGGTATGAAAATATGATTTCTTCCTTGCCTGTAGCAGCTGGATCACCCTGAAACGCCGCCTCGACGTCAGTGGCTAAAAATTCTCTGATTTTTGGCAGCCTCTCCAGAAAAACATAGCTAATTTCTGAAGCTTTTTTTTGTATGACCTCTCTCTTACAGATATTTTCCCCCTTGGTTTTAGAAAACTCCTGCAAGCTCAAAGCAAACACGAGTTGTTCAGTAAGTATCTCGTGAACATTTACAACCAGCTCACCTGTATGGTACTTCATTATCTCGCCTCTGCAAGCATGTCTGTTGAAATATCCAGGAAAAATCATTTGCCTTAGTTGGCCAGCCAAATTTATTATGACATCCCTGTCCGGCATTGGGCACTGCACATGAGGGAGTATCGAAGTCTCTTCCTTGTAGCTTACGATTGCTTCCATCACTATTTTATCGATTCTTTTCTTATCCAATAGTCTCGGCATTTTTTATAACCTCATTTCTTTTTTTAAGTCCTTTTGCCTAAATTGTTTGTTACTCCATTTTATTATTATTCTTTTGATTCGTCAATTGACTAGATTCTATTTCGTTATGTTATAATGGTTATTGTATAAATTCAAATCAGAGGTGCAAAATGGACAATATAAAATTAACCGAATACAGCCACGGAGCTGGATGTGGGTGCAAGATATCACCCGAAATATTGGAATCCATATTGGAAGGATCAAAATCATCCTTGGAATTCCCCAACCTTCTTGTGGGAAACAGCTCAAAGGACGACGCTGCAGCATTTGACTTAGGCAATGGCACATCCGTGTTGAGCACAACGGATTTTTTCATGCCAATCGTGGACGATCCATATACTTTTGGAAAAATAGCCGCCACAAATGCCATTAGCGACATATACGCAATGGGCGGAAAACCGTTAATGGCTGTTTCTATATTTGGATGGCCTATTAAGAAGCTGCCTGTGGATGTTGCCAAGCAAGTCATAGCAGGGGGTAAATGCGTCTGTGAAAATGCAGGCATACCTTTGGCAGGAGGCCACAGCATCGATTCACCTGAACCAATTTTCGGTCTTGCCGTGACTGGGCTTGTGGAGAACGTAAACCTTAAGAAAAACAACTCAGCAACTGAAGGCTGCGAGCTATTTCTAACAAAGCCCCTTGGCATTGGAATACTCGCAACCGCACAAAAGAGAAAAAAAATAGAGGCTCAAGATTTAAGTCAAGCCATAGACGTCATGTGCACCCTCAACTCGATTGGTGAAGATATCGCCAAAATAAAAGGCGTTAAAGCTTTGACTGATGTCACCGGTTTCGGACTGTTAGGCCATCTGGCTGAAATCTGCGAAGGCAGCGATATATCCGCTGTTATCGACTTCGAAAAGGTTCCATTGCTTGATAACACCTCTAAATACCTCTCAATGGGATGCACCCCAGGAGGTACTCGCAATAATTTTGCAAGTTATGGACATAATATCTCACCTCTTACTGAAGATCAAATGAATATACTGTGTGATCCACAGACTTCCGGCGGACTACTGGTGGCAGTGGAAAAAAATTCCGTGGAGGAGTTTTTGAATGTTACTAAAAATGCAGGTCTGCATCTAGACTCAATAGGTATAACCGTGCCTAAATCCAATCATTTCGTAAAGGTAGTGTAGCTTATGTTTGAAACAACCGCAGACTTCAAAAAAATAGTATTGACCGAACTGCCGCTAATCGACGTAAGAGCCCCCATTGAATACGAAAAGGGAGCATTCTTAAACAGTGTAAATCTCCCAATTATGAATGATGAGGAAAGACGTTTAGTTGGCATATGCTACAAGGAAAAGGGTAACGAAGAAGCGGTCAACCTAGGAAACAAACTGGTTTCAGGTTCATTAAAAGACCAAAGGATTAAAGATTGGACTGATTTTTTAGCAAAGCATCCACAAGCTCTAATCTACTGCTTCAGAGGCGGGCAAAGGTCGCAAATCAGCCAGAAGTGGATTTATGATGCCACGGGCCAGCCGACATTGCGGCTGGATGGAGGCTACAAAGCCTTTAGAAACTTTCTGATAGATGCCCTAGCTCCAGACAACATATCATCTTCACCCTTGGTACTAACGGGATATACAGGTTCGGGAAAGACAGACCTTCTTCTGGAGTTTGACTCCTCTGTGGATTTGGAGGGTCTGGCAAACCACCGAGGCTCATCCTTTGGCAACCAAGTCAACACCCAGCCCACTCAAATTAATTTTGAAAACAATCTTGCATACAGAGTGATGCAGCACAGCTCAAAAGCCTATAAATACATGCTTCTGGAAGATGAAGGACGCAACATAGGCAGAAGCTATTTACCTAAAGAGCTTCATAGATACTTTAAATCGGGAGAACTGGTTCTTGTCCATGTCGACTTTGATATAAGGCTTGAAAATATTTTCGATGAATACGTAATTAAATCACAAGTCGAATACGAAAAAGCCTCTATGAAAGGTTGCGGTCTTGATACTTGGGCATCTGCCATTTCAAAAAGTTTGGTTAAAATAAAGAAACGCCTTGGAGGCGAATGCTACGCTAGGGCATCCAGAGCATTCGAAGATGCTTTTCTTTCGCAAAAAAACACTGGCGATCCAACCCTGCATAAGGCATGGGCTGGCATTCTATTAAAAGAGTATTACGATCCAATGTATAAATATCAAATCGACAACAAGCGGGAAAGCATAGTTTTTGAGGGAAATACGGCAGAAGTCAGAGATTATCTAAATGAAAAAACATCCCTGTATCTATAAAAAGGCCGACGCTGAGCGTCGACCTTTTTAAAATGTATTAAATTATCTGACCACTAAAACCGGTTTTTTTATGTGGTGCAGAACTTTATTTGTCACGCTTCCTAAAATAAAGCTCTGGATCCCTCCACTTATACCCACTGAACCCATAACTATAAGGTCGATATCATCATTTTCGTTTACAAATTTAATAAGTCTATTGGCGGGATCTCCCTCCAGCTCGATGGTTTCAACCTTATCAGCCATATCAGCAAAAAATGCTTTCGACTTATCTAGTATATTCTGGGAGTGTGTTCCTGCAGCATCAACCAGCTGTTGAAGAGTCGAGCCCATATCAACTACATTTCCCGGCTCATATGGATACAGTGGAAATCTCACGTCTTTAACATGGACTAGAACCACTACGCTTCCAAAGGCCTCGGCCAGTTCTTTTCCACTTTTCATCGCCTTTTCAGAATACTCCGATCCATCCACAGGTATTAATATTTTCTTCATGTATTATACCTCCCTAAATTTAATATACTATATATTTACCCTGATGGAATAAGTTCACGCATAAATTTAACGGGGAGATATTTTTATCATCTTAAAGGTATTTCCAGCCGCTGGTCGGGATATATATGATCATTTCCTAAAATTCCGTTGTGTATAGATATTTCGTATACGATATCTCGGATATCTATTTTATCGGAACCGTAGTCCTTTGCAATAGACCAAAGAGTGTCTCCTTCTTTGACTATGTAGGTTCCATATACGGGTATTTCGTCTCCTCTTACGATCTGAGCCAGCCCTGTTGATAGAAGCAACATAAAGAGAATGATAACGAAAACCGCCAATGCCAGCCTTTTTTTATCTACTACCTTTATCCTTTTACCTGCAATGCTCATTTTATCCGCCTCCTAGAACGTTTGTTCTATTTTAATATAACAGAACACTTGTTCTCTGTCAACTTTTTTCGAACATTTGTTTGTACCAGGTCTTTTCCTGTGCTATAATAAATATGGAAACGGAGGAGATATCATGTATGAAGATTTAAGTCAAAAGCAAAATGAAATACTCGAATACATAGTAGCTGAAGTCAACAAGAAGGGATACCCGCCTTCCGTTAGGGAAATATGCCAGGCTGTGGGCTTAAAAAGCACCTCAACCGTACATGGCCACTTATCCAAACTAGAAAAAAAAGGGTATATCCGAAGAGACCCGACCCTGCCCAGAGCCATAGAAATAATGGGAAGGCTGTCTGATGATTTGCCTCCAAACGCCAAAGAAATGGTGAACATCCCCGTTGTGGGGAGAGTAACTGCCGGAGAACCGATTTTGGCATTTGAAAACATAGAGGATTCATTTCCTCTACCCGTTGATTTTGTCGGTAAAAACGAATGCTTCATTCTATCCATTAAAGGAGACAGCATGATAGAAGCTGGAATTTTGGATGGGGATTATGTAATAGTAGAAAAAAAGAACACTGCTGCAAACGGAGACATCGTAGTTGCCCTGGTAGACGAAGAGGAAGCTACGGTTAAAAGGTTCTTCAAAGAAAAAAACCACATTAGGCTCCAACCTGAAAATTCTGCAATGGATCCTATAATACTGGACGACGTGCGCATACTTGGCAAGGTTTCAGGTGTAATCAGAAAAATGTAAGTTCATACACGGCACAGACAAATAAACACGACTCTTTGAAGTCGTGTTTATTTGTCAAAAACTCAAAAATCCCTTGTCTCCAAGCTCTTTTAATGCCATATATATTCCCAGCTTTCCATGTTCGTGGGTTAGACCTCCCTGCAGATACGCTATATAAGGTTCTCTCATGGGGGCATCCGCACTTAACTCGATGGAAGATCCCTGAATAAAGGCACCTGCAGCCATTATCACCTGATCGCTGTACCCTGGCATATCCCATGCCTCCGGGGTTACAAAAGAGTCTACGGGAGCAGCGCTTTGAACTGCTCTGCAAAATGCCTCAACCATTTCCTTTGAACCAAACTTAATGGATTGGATTATATCACTTCTCTGATCTTGAGGAAGGGGGCAAACTTCGTATCCCAGCCTTTTAAATACCCCGGCAGCGAGAATCGCAGTTTTGATGGATTCACCTACTGTGTGGGGCGCCAGGAAAAGACCTTGCAGGTATGTTCTGTTTATTCCAAGGGTAGCTCCTGTTTCTTTTGCTATCCCCGGAGCAGACAGCCTGCATGCCGCGAGATAAACAAGAGCTTTCTTTCCCGCTACATATCCTCCCATGGGGCTTATTCCCCCTCCGGGGTTCTTGATGAGGGATCCAGCCACTAAATCTGCTCCTACGTCTGTAGGCTCCAGGATATCCAGAAACTCCCCGTAACAATTGTCCACCATCACTGCTACGTTGGGCTTAACTTTTTTTATTGCAAAGATTGCTTCCTTGATTTCCTCTATCGTCAAAGCCTTCCTCCAGCCGTATCCGGTAGATCTTTGAATATATACAAGCTTGGTTTCGTCCCTCAATGCTTCCAGAACTTTTTCTAGATTTATGCCATCTCTACAAAGATCAATTTGGGCATACTTTACTCCATAATCCTTAAGTGTTCCGTAGTTTTTTCCCTTCCCATCGATAATAGTCCTCACCGTATCGTATGGGGAGCCCGTAATAGAAAGAAGCTCGTCCCCTGGGCGGAGCACTCCGTAAAGACATAGGGATATAGCATGGGTTCCCGATATTATCTGGGGTCTGACCAAGGCATCTTCCGTATTGAACACCTGGGCATAGATTTTCTCTAGGACGTCTCTGCCTTCATCATCGTAGCCGTAGCCTGTAGATACGTTAAAATGCCTGTCACTTAGATTATGTTTCTGCATGGCTCGTATTACCTTTAGCTGATTATATTCGCATATTTCCTTTACCTTCTCAAATATGTCCTTAAGGGTTTTTTCTTCTCTATTGCATAATTCCAGTATTTTTTCATCAATGCCGAACTTTTCGTACATGGCCTCTTTAATCTGCATCTATATAATGTTCCTTTCATCCAGATAATCAAATACGTCAGCATACAAAGCCTCTTTGTCTGCATAAGCATCTATGTAAAACCACTTTATTTCATCATATCTTTTGAACCAGGTAAGCTGTCTTTTAGCGAACCTTCTTGTATCCCTCTTCAAGATGTACACTGAATGTTCATAAGTCCACTCTCCCGACAGGTACTTGACGATTTCCTTGTATCCAAGCCCCTGCATGCTGACCAAATCCTTTGAATAACCCATTTCTATAAGCCTTCTTACCTCTGCTACCAATCCTTGTTCAAGCATAATATCTACTCTCTTGTCGATCCTATCATATAGGAGCTCTCTATCCATATTGAGACCGATCATTACAGGTTCGTAGGGAATTTCATTTTTTTGCGACTCCTCGTCCTGGATGCTCTTTTTGACTCCTGAAACCATATACACCTCCAGAGCTCTCATGACTCTTTTAATGTTATTAGGATGTATTGCCTCAGCCGATTCAGGATCTACAGATTCAAGCATCGAATACAGATATCCGCCGCCCTTTTCTTTGAATGTCTTTTGCAGCTCACGCCTTTGCTCATCAGATGGGGGAGTATTTGAAAAAGTCCAAGGCTTTACCAAACTGTTTATATAAAGTCCGGTTCCTCCAGCTATTATGGGAAGTTTGCCTCTATCTCGGATCTTTTGGATGATTTCTTCGCTTTTGTTTCTGAAATCCGCGACACTGAAAGGTTGGTCCGGATCAATTACATCAATGAGATGATGCTCTATTTTCTTCATTTCAGGCCAGGAAGGCTTTGCAGTTCCTACATTCATATGCCGGTATATCTGCATCGAATCTGCAGATATTATTTCGCCATTATTTTTTTCTGCTATCCGTATCGCCAAATCTGTTTTTCCGGAGGCAGTAGGGCCTGTCACTATTAAAATTTTCGTTTTCATAAATTCTCCTATATTACTCTTTTAAAAAGCTTTTCCATTTCGTATTTCGTCATCGATATGGCAACAGGACGCCCATGTGGGCAAGTAAAGGGCATGTCACATTTTTTCAAAAGCTCTATAAGCTCTTTTATCTCTTTGATATCGAGTCGTTGATTTCCTTTAATTGCTTGTTTGCAGGCAGAAAGGATTATTTTTGTCTCCAATTCATGGATTTTCCCGTCGGTAAAGTCGTCAAGTATCCTGGTAAGAAGTTCTGCTTCCGCCGGTTTGTCCAATAGATATGGAACACCTCTCAATACAATGGAGCTGTCTCCAAACTCGTCGTAGTCGAAGCCAAGCCTTTCAAAGGCTTTCTTGTTGTTTTTTAAGAATTCATACTTGTCCGGTGCCATCTTCATATTTACCGGCATGATAGACTGGGTGCTGTTTTTGCTGTTTTTTATCTCTTTGCTTATCTTTTCGAACAAAATCCTTTCATGGGCGGCATGCTGGTCAATCAGGACGATCTGTTCCCCCTGCTTTTCCAATAAGATATATGTATTAAAAAGCTGTCCTATAATAGTAGCTTTTTGAAACAAACCTTCAATTCCTTTGGTTTTTTTTGTGTCCTCTAGATATTCGGGCAAATCTTCCTTAAGTATTTCAGGTTTGGCTTCAGGAGTTAATTCAAATCCATCAGTAATCGTTTCTGTATTTTGCTCAATTAACAAAGGCACTTCTTCAAACACAGCAGTTTTTTCTTCTTTAATATCAATCCCATTGTTCATATCTTCAATATATTTAAAATAAGGTTTTTCTTTATTCCGCTCTTCTGAGAATTGATGTGGTTTCTTTTCCTCAAGATTTTGTCTTATGATTTTTCTGATTCCGCTTTTTAAAAGCAGCATTACCAGGCTTTCATTCAATATCTTGATCTTTGTCTTGGCCGGGTGAATGTTTACGTCCAGCATGTCAGGGGGCAGCTTTATATTCAGTATGAACACGGGATGCTGATTGATCATAACCGTATTGTCATATGCGTCCTCTATGGCTTTATTAATTTTAATTTCTCTTACATACCTGTTGTTTATGAAGATAAACTGGTAGTCTCTTGTTTTTTTCGTATAATACGGGCTGCCTAAGAATCCTTCTATTTTCATGGGAGAATTTTCATAATCTGCCTTGAACAGCTCACTGTCAAACCTCTCCCCGAACAGACTCTTAAGGGTATTTTCGAGGCCGCCATTCCCCGGTGTCCTTAAAACTTCAGAATTATCCAGCATTAGGCTAAAGGAAACTTCGGGATGGGACATGGATAAGACCTGTACAATCTGGATGATCTTTTTATTTTCGTCTCCCGGCTTTTTCATATGCTTGAGCCTTGCAGGAGTATTGAAAAATATCTCTTCTATTGATATCGACGTTCCTCTTTTGCAGGAGATTGCCTGTTTTTCCCCTTTTCCCTCTATCAGCCTCAACCCGGTTCCAAGTCCGTCCTCAGAATCCGATGTCCTAAGGGTTACCTTTGATATCGCAGCCATACTCGCAAGGGCTTCTCCCCTAAACCCCAAAGTATGAAGGTTGTCCAGGTCGTCTATTTTTTTAATCTTGCTCGTCCCATGTCTCTTAAAGGCATTGAAGACATCAGCTTCGCTTATCCCTTCACCGTCGTCTACGACTCTAATCAAGGTTTTGCCTCCGTTTTCTATCTCTATCCTGACATTTTCCGAACCCGCATCTATCGAATTTTCAACAAGCTCTTTAACAACTGCTGCCGGATCGGTTATCACCTCTCCAGCTGCTATTTTCGCTGCTGTTTGGCTATCTAAAAAGGCAATCTTCATATTATCACTCGCTTGTCAGTCTTTTTTTAAGGGCGTTTAAATAATTCATAGCCTCTATCGGCGTCATTTCTTCGATGGGCAGGGTCTCAAGCTCTTCAATTACAAGCTTGTCCTTGTAGTTGAAAAGGTTGAGCCGGTCTTTATCTTCAGAAACTGTTTCCTGGGTTTTTTTGCTTCTTTTAATTCTAACTTCCTTTTCCTCCATTACCAATAGAAGCTCATTTGCCCGTTGGATGACACCCTGGGGAAGCCCAGCCAGCTTCGCGACTTCTATTCCATAGCTTTTATCCGCACTTCCCGGAACGATCTTTCTAAGGAAAATCACTCCTTCTTCCCTTTCCTGTACCTTAATACAGTAGTTGCGAACTCCATCCATCATTTTTTCAAGTTCTGTTAGCTCATGATAATGAGTTGCAAACAAGGTCTTGCACCCTACCTTTGCGCTGTCTGCTAGATGTTCGGCAACAGCCCAGGCGATGCTAAGCCCGTCAAAAGTACTTGTGCCTCTTCCGATTTCATCAAGTATGACAAGACTGTTCTTTGTTGCGTTTTTTAAGATGTTTGAAACTTCGCTCATCTCAACCATAAAGGTGGAATGCCCGGAAGCTAGATCGTCAGAAGCTCCTACCCTAGTGAATATCCTGTCAACGACGCCTATTTTTGCCTGTTTGGCTGGCACAAAGGATCCAACTTGGGCCATGAGAGCTATAAGCGCAACCTGCCTGATATAGGTTGACTTTCCTGCCATATTCGGGCCGGTAATCAGAATCATCCTATTATTTCTGCAGTCAATTTCACAAGAATTTGGTACAAAGTCGTTAGAGTCCATCATTGACTCTACAACCGGGTGCCTTCCGTCAAAAATTATTATCTCATCAGACTCCGCCACTGATGGCTTCACATATCCATTTTCATAGGCAGCCTGTGAAAAAGAATATAGCACATCTATCACGCTGATAAAATCCGCAGTTTTTTTAATGCGATTTATATTTCTTATTATTTCTTGTCTGACATCCTGAAAAATTTCGTATTCAAGCTCTACGAGTTTTTCGTCTGCTTCCAATATCTTCGTCTCTAGATCCTTCAGCTCCTCTGTGAAATATCTCTCACAATTTGCCAGAGTCTGTTTTCTTACAAAACGTTCGGGTACGAGATGAAGATTGGTCCTGGTTACCTCGATGTAGTACCCAAACACCTTGTTATATTTTATCTTCAGAGATTTTATGCCTGTTTTTTCCTTCTCTTCAGCCTCGATTCTCAAAATCATGTCTTTGCTGTTTCCAGAGATATTTCTGTAGTAGTCTACATTTTTATCGTAACCGTATTTTATAAGGTTTCCTTCTTTTAATGTAGCCGGTCCATCGGGATTGATGGATTTTTCAATTAGCTCTCCTAAATCCTCCAGATCATCTATTCCCATTCTTATTTCAGATAGATAACCACTTTTTGCACTATCCAATATATTCTTGATATCCGGAATCAAGAATATGGAATCCTTTAGGGCGGTCATGTCTCTGGAATTGCAGTTTCCAAACGACAGCTTGCCAACTATTCTTTTAAGGTCGTAAATGCTCCCTAAAGCTGATTTAAGCCTATCTTTTATAGAAACATCCTCATATATTGATTCTACGGCCTCAAGCCTTTTATTTATCAGTATTGGGTCTGTAAGTGGCTCGCTCAGCCATTTTTTTAGCTTTCGCCCTCCCATGGAAGTCAGGGTCTTATCTAGTATTCCAAGGAGGCTGCCCTTTTTGTCCCCACCTCTTATGGTCTTTACCAGCTCCAGATTGGATCTTGTGGCATAATCCAATGACATGTAGCTATCGACTTCATACCAATTTATCCTGTCTATATGGGAAAGGGTTCTCATCTGCGTCTGGTCGATATATTCGAGAAGAGCACCTGCAGCTCTCAGGCCATTCTGCCTGTCGGTAAGTCCCAAGGAATTTACAGAATATACTCCAACTGACCGAGATATAATCTCCTTTGAATTTTCCAAGTCAAAATACTTGTTGGGCAACACGTTAGTGAACATCGAAAACTTGTTTGCCATTGTTTCGTGGAGAGCCTTGTCTTTGTACAAAACCGTATTTAATAGAATTTCGGATGGGGAAATTTTTGCGATTTCATCAAGAATCCTGTATTTGTTCTCATGGCCATTTAGCTCAGTAACAAAGAATTCTCCTGTAGAAACATCCATATATGCCAGTCCGAAGTCTACCATGTTGTAATAAATGCTCATCAGATAATTGTTGGAACGATCCTTAAGGTAGTTGCCGTCGTTAACAGTCCCGGGAGATATTATTCTCACGACATCTCTTTTAACTATTCCTTTTGCTTCCTTTGGATCCTCTACCTGCTCGCAGATTGCTACCTTGTATCCCTTTTCTATCAACTTTGCTATGTAGCCTTCTGCGGAATGATATGGCACGCCGCACATGGGAGCTTTTTCTTCTAAACCGCATTCCCTGCCTGTTAGGGTTATTTCAAGCTCTCTAGATGCTGTTATTGCATCGTCAAAAAACATCTCGTAGAAATCCCCAAGGCGAAAAAATAATATGGCATCCTTTACCTTCTCGTGTACATTTAAGTACTGTCTCATCATTGGTGTTAGCTGATCCATGAAACCATCCCTTTACTGTTCTATTTCTCCGTTTAGGCTGAAGGTCTTTGCCTGGGTTATTTTAACTTTGACGATTTTCCCCGTCAACGACGTATCTCCCGGAAAATTGACCAGCTTGGCCGTTTCGGTTCTGCCGGAAAGGTTTTTCGGGTTATTCTTGCTGGGCCCTTCCACAAGAACATCCAAGGATTTACCCACGTAACCTTGGTTTATCTCCCTGCCAATTTTATTGTGAACTTCAAGGAGCCTGTTAAGCCTTTCATGCTTCAAACCTTCCGGCACCTGGTCCTCTCGCCCCCATGCCGGAGTGCCTTCCCTTGGAGAATACAGGAAGGTAAATGCCAAGTCGAATCTGCACTTTTCCATAACATCCAAGGTATCTTGGAAATCTTCTTCAGTTTCCCCGGGAAAACCAACGATTATATCCGTAGTAAGCGCAACTTCAGGAATTCGTTTTTTTATCTTTTCAACAAGGGCGATGTAGCTATCCTTGTCGTATTTTCTGTTCATCTCTTTTAATATCCTGCTGCTTCCAGATTGTACAGGCAAGTGTATATGATTGCATATCTTCGATTCTTCGGCAATCGCTTCAATCACCTCATCAGAAAGATCCTTTGGATGAGACGTCATGAACCTTATCCTATCGAGTCCTTCAGTTTTAGCAAGCTCTCTCATCAAGGTTCCAAATCCAACAGAATCTTCAAATGTATTGCCGTAAGAATTTACATTTTGTCCAAGGAGGGTTATCTCCCTGCACCCATTTTGAGATAGTGCCTCAACCTCCATCTTAATGCTGTCGATGCTCCTGCTTCTCTCCCTGCCCCTTGTGTATGGGACGATGCAATAGCTGCAAAAATTATTGCATCCATTCATTATTGATACATAAGCCTTGAAATCGTATTTTCTGTCCACTGGAAGGTTTTCTACGATTTCTCCGCCTTCCTGCCATACGCCGACCACCATTTCGTGCTTCTCCATATGATTGGAGAGCATATCGGGAAACTCATGGATATTGTGGGTTCCAAATACGATATCCACATGCCTATGCTTGCTTTTGACCTCGGCAACCACAGACTCTTGTTGCATCATGCACCCGCAAATAGCAAGGATAAGTTCCGGTCTGTCTCGTTTGACCCTTTTGTATCGTCCAAGGTGCCCGAAGAACTTATCGTTTGCATTTTCTCTCACGCTGCAGGTATTTAGTATCACGATATCTGCCATATTTTCGTCCTCGACAGATACATGCCCCAACTCCATCAGCATCCCTGATATTTTTTCGGAGTCATTTTCATTCATCTGACAACCGTAAGTAGTAATTTTATAGTTCATTTTCTCTCACCTTTCAAACTTATGGGTGCTCGGCTTTCGCCTCTGCACAAGTAATAATTATAACATATTTCTTATATAAAATTGAGAGAAAATATCCTTTGGCTTAAGAAATTAAATCCTTGAGTTTTTCTATGTCATTAATTACTTTGTCCATATCCACGTGCTTTCCGTCGCCTTTTTCCACCAGATCTATTAGCTCGTACAGCTCTGAAGTGATTTTTTCCTTTGCCGCCTCTTCCACTTCGATGATATCCTTGTGATCTATGATTTCCTCCGAGTGAGTTATTTCTATGGTATCACCCATGTTTGGCATCAGAACTTCCCTGTGGAATTTGTCCTCGAGAGTGTTCTTGAGGTTTTCCATTCCTTCTTTTTCTCCATGAATCAGTATAATTTTTTCCGGAAGCTTCTTGTTTGAGTCTATCCAATCCACTATTCCGTCCAAATCAGCGTGGCTTGAAAATCCCTCTACAGAATATATCCCTGATTTAACCGCAATTTCTTCACCAAATATCCTTACCTTGCCTACTCCCGTTTTCAAAGAAAATCCCAGCGTCCCCGGGGCTTGATATCCCACGAACACTACAGAAGATTCTTTTCTCCAAAGGTTGTGCTTTAAATGATGTTTTATCCTCCCCGCTTCGCACATGCCACTGGCGGAGATAATGACCTTGCTTTTTTTGTCGGAGTTTATCTGTTTTGATTCGTCGCTTGTCAATGTGAAGTGCAGGTTTTCAAAGAGCAGGGGATCGTCTCCCCCGGCTATCATCTTTTTGGTTTCCTTGTCAAAATGCTTGCAGTTTCTTCTGAAAATTTCAGTAGCCTTTATTGCCAGTGGGCTGTCCACATAGACAGGAATTTTATCGAATTCTCCCAAAAGGCCGTTCTCCTTATATTTGTTTATATCGTACAATACCTCCTGGGTCCTGCCAACAGCAAAGGATGGTATCACTACATTTCCTCCCTTCGCAGCTGTTTTTTTAATAATGGAAAGCAGCTCTTTGCTTTGTCCCCTTCCATTGGAATGAGTTCTGTCTCCATAGGTGGATTCTATAACCAGGTAATCCACTTCTTCAACCGTAGCAGGGTCTTTTAAAAGTGGTATATTCGTATTTCCTATATCCCCAGTGAACAGATAGACATTCCATCGGCCGTTTTCATGCACCTTTATCTCCACAAATGCAGAGCCTAGCATATGCCCTGAATTGATGAATCTGACTTTAAGCGTGGAATCTATCTCTATTTCTTTCCTGTAATCTACCCCTGCAAACTGCTTCATGGAGTTCACTGCATCGGCTACGTTGTACATGGGCGGCCTTTCGTCCAGGCCCTTTCGCAGCCTTTTTCTGTTTTTCCATTCGCTTTCCATCTCCTGTATATGGCCGCTATCCTGAAGCATAATGTCGCAAAGCTCAACTGTTGCATGATTAGTATATATTTTCCCGGTAAAGCCTTCCTTACATAGCTTGGGAATTCTCCCTGAGTGATCAATGTGAGCATGGGTCAGCAGCATAAAGTCCAAGTCTGCAGGGTCAAAGGGAAACTCCTTGTAGTTCAATTCTTCAAATTCCTTTCCACCCTGGAACATTCCGCAATCGACTAAAAATTTTTTATCACGGGTTTCTGCCAGAAAGCAAGATCCTGTAACCATTTGAGCTGCGCCATAAAAAGAAAGTTTCATAAAATCACGTCCTTTTTTATTTTATTGATTGACAAAGTTTTTTATTTGTTGTATATTATTATTTGTCACTACGAACGAGGTGTAGCGCAGTTTGGTAGCGCACATGGTTTGGGACCATGGGGCCGGGGGTTCGAATCCCTCCACCTCGACCATTTTAACATACGTGGGGGCCTTTAGCTCAGTTGGTTAGAGCAACCGGCTCATAACCGGTAGGTCCTGGGTTCGAGTCCCTGAAGGCCCACCATCTTTTTTTTCGCCCAAGTAGCTCAGTCGGTAGAGCAGAGGACTGAAAATCCTCGTGTCGGTGGTT
>CAZOTE010000017.1:0-5660 GCA_964582705.1 uncultured Eubacteriaceae bacterium
CAAGGGTTTTAAGCAACAAAAAAAGCCTTGTTTTAAAGGCTTTATACGCATTTTACATGAAATTTCCGCCTAAAGATTTATGGTGTTAACCTCTAAAGACGGGTATGCGATAATCACATCCTGTGATACTCTCTATTATTCCCCAAAATCTTATAATTTAAGCTGTGTTAAAAATTATTTATAGAAATAAAGATAGTCAAGTGGTAGAATAATAGAAAACAAATTGACATTGGGAGACTCGTTGATGAAGCCTATTAACAAGAGCAAGCTTATTACTTTAGCATTTGCCGCATTTTTAATAGCCGCATTCGTGTTTATAAGTGGTTTTTTTGACGATGAAAACTATAGGATAGTTAAAGGCGATGTTGTCTTGCTTGAACAGGAGTGGAATATATACTATGAAGATAAATCAATATTAAATACATATTTGCCTATAGATCTGGACTTGGATTCCGGGGTGTTATACAAGGCGGAAACATACCTGCCAGAAGCTGCGTCCTCCAAAAATTATTTATTGCTAAGATCCTCAATGCAGGACATCGTAGTATATCTAGAAAACATAGAAATTTATCGTCATGAAAACTCTTCCTATGGCGTGTTTGCCAAGCCTCCAGCCAGCCTTTGGCTATTGGTGGATCTGCCGGAAGATTATCAAGGAAAAAAGCTCACCCTTGATGTAACAAGCGAGGTATCTGCTTTTGGTGGGATATTGAATGAGGTTAAAATTGGGCAAGCTCATGACCTGTTGTATGATCTGATACAAAGCCAATTTACAGGGATAGTCGTATTTGTGATATTATTTCTGGCAGGACTTATAATAACGATGTTTTCTATCTTTATTAGATTTACAAAAGACAACAGGCTGCTTTATCTCGGATTTTTATCTATGTCTGCTTCCTTATGGATATTATCTGAAGCCAAGCTGATGCAATTTTTTACAGGTAATCGTTTTGTGATTGGCGGGATTAGCTATATCATGATACCTTTGATAGGCGTGTTTTTATCTTTATATATAAAAGAAGCAGTCTTGAGTCAGGATATAAGCAAGAGACTGATTAAAGGAATCTCATTGGGACAAGCACTTATTATTTTGGGAATTGTAATGTTTCAACTTGCAGGACTAGGAGTTTTCATAGAGACAGCAAGATATATGAACCTAATAATGAGCATTTCAATCTTGATGATAATAGCTATAATGATTTACGAGTTTGAAAGACACAGGAATAATAATGTAAGGCGCATGTTTAAATACACTGCAGTAATTGTTGTCAGTACGATTCTTGAAATAGCAGCATTTTACAACAATCTATTTGAATACACATCTACTTTTTATAGGATGGGCATGCTGATATTCATAGGGCTATTAATATATGATGCATATATATATCTTAAGGAAAATCTTGAAAAAAATAAAGAACATATTTTGTTGGAAAAGCTAGCCTACAAGGATTTCCTAACTGGAGGTGGAAATAGGGCAGCCTACGAGCGGGATTTGGAGTATTTGACAAGCAAGAAAAAGATTGATCCATTTAGATTGGTTATTTTGGACTTAAATGACCTGAAATACATTAACGATACATTCGGACATAATGTGGGTGATGATGCAATCAAGACGACATACTGCTTGGCCAAAGAAGCATTCCAAGGTTTTGGAGAATGCTATCGAATCGGCGGGGATGAATTCATCGTTTTGATGGATACGCCGGATAAGGGTATATACAAAAGATGTATGGAGAATTTAAGGTTGGGTCTTAATAAGAAAAAATCAGAATCATCTTATCCAATCGACGTTGCAGCAGGCTCGGGTGTTTATTTGGAAAACAGCTGGAGCAATTATTCCGAATTTTATCACCATGTAGATCAAAACATGTATTTAGATAAAACGAAAAGAAAAACAATATCCACAGAAACTGTTATGGATACATGAAATAAATAATAGATGTTATAAGTTGCTGCAATCAAATATTGGTTGCAGCGATTTTTATGATTTTATCCGGTAGAATCAAATAGTGATAATGTAAAAAAAGTAGGGTATATATAACCCAAGGATAAATTTAATGCTTATTCCGGGAGGACAAAGTGGATATAACCATTTATGAATTTGCTGGTGAGATGTTAAAAAAACCGGAGCTATTTATAACAGTTGTTTTAACCCTGGGAGTTTTTCTCGTTAACGGATGGACGGATGCTCCAAACGCAATAGCAACCTGCATAACCACCAGGTCGTTATCACCGGTAAAATCAATATTGATGGCTGCTGTATTAAACTTTTTAGGCGTATTTATTATGATGCTAATAAATTCGAAAGTAGCCCAAACGATATATTTGATGGCAGATTTTACTGGAGATTCGAGAAGCTCGCTGATTGCATTGTGTGCGGCCATGTTTGCAATTATCATCTGGTCAACTATGGCTTGGCGGTTTGGAATGCCCACAAGTGAAAGCCATGCATTGATCGCAGGCATATCCGGAGCTGCCATTGCTTTGCAAGGGGGGCTTTCAGGGATAAATCCATCCGAGTGGATAAAGGTGATCTATGGTCTGTTGTTTTCCGTAGGTGCTGGATTTTCCCTTGGATTTGGCATAAGCAGAATAATACAGAGGATATTTAGATACAGTGAGAGAAGAAAAACAACTCCAAAGTTTAAAAAGGCTCAAGTGGCAGGAGCAGCAGCCATGGCATTTATGCACGGTGCTCAAGACGGGCAGAAATTTTTAGGAGTTTTTATGTTGGGGATTTATTTATCTAGAGACTTTGGGATGCAAGGAGAATTTGACGTTCCAGTCTGGATAGTATTGGTTTGTTCTATAATGATGGCTCTAGGCACGTCAATAGGCGGAATAAGAATAGTGAAAACTGTAGGCATGGATATGGTTAAGTTAGAACCATTTCAGGGGTTTGCTGCAGATTTGGCAGCATCCATTGCATTGCTTGCATCGTCGATGTTTGGTTTTCCGGTGAGCACCACTCATACAAAAACAACAGCCATTATGGGAACGGGCATATCTGTAAGGTTTTTTTCTGTAAATTGGAAAGTGGCAAAAAATTTGGCTTATACTTGGATTTTGACGTTTCCGGGTTGTGGGTTAACGGGTTTTTTGACGGCAAAGCTATTTTTATCTCTTTTTGCAAAAGGAGGATAGGGTATGGTGATTTTCAAGAAAAAAGATAGATACGACTACATAAGAGCCTTTGACGATATGTCAAAATACTCCATAGATGCTGCAGGATTTCTGCACCGGATTCTTAAGAATTTTGATAAGGAATCACTTGAAGATCAGGTTGTAAAAATGCACGAAATTGAAAAAGCAGCAGATATGAAAAAGAAAGAAATGCTGGAAAATCTAATATCTGAATTTCTTCCGCCAATAGACAAAAGCGATATCATAGATCTTTCTCACAAGATTGACGATGTTACAGATGAAATCGAGGAAGTATTGGTGGCGATATATACCTTCAATATTTGCGAAATCAGGCAGGAGGCTTTGAAATTTTCAGAAATGATACTTGAAGCCTGCAAAAATATGAACTTGTGCCTTGTGGAGTTGCAAAATTATAAAAAATCCAAGACGATTTTTGACTATATAAGTAAAGTCAATAGCGTCAAATCAAAGGCTGAAGTCATATATAAGACATCGATTTCAGATCTTTATAAGATGGAACAGGATCAATTTCCTATTTATGAATACACTGAGGTCTATAAAAAAATGAGAAGATGCTACCTTTACTGCAAAATGGTTACCAACACAGTGGAGCAGATAGTTGTAAAGTATCTATGACAGAATTATAGTATGTGATGATAAAAGCGCTTAAATGTGACTGACTAAGTCATTGCCAAAATAAATAGAGGTGTGGAATTCTAAGTTTGAATTTCGTATAATTCTATCGTTGAGACTTGCTTAAAAATTTAATTAACTTCGAGAGGATATTTGGTGATGACCAGAAGGCATCAATTAATAACAGTGATTTTTTTAATATGTGAAACAATCTAATTAAATGCTAATTGTAAATGATAAAGTGTTTACAAAATCTAGAATCTAGAATATAATTAGTGTAGTTAGAAAGCGTTGTTATGGAAGCACTGACTCTAAGGGATTATTTGGACGCTTTGCCCTTAGGAGAGCTGGTAGCGTAACCGACCATTTAAGGTCGGTTTTTTGTTGTATGATATTTATGGATTATGTACGGAGGTGGTAGATAAAAGGAAACAAATAAGAAGAATACGAGTTTAGCAGTCACCATGTTGCAAGGGAGGGAATGGATATGTTAAAAAGACATTTTAAAAATTCATTTAATCTCCTATTGGCAGTCGTAATGATCTTTACATTAATATTGGCTTCTGTAGCTGCCACAGGGGTGATGACAATTGAAGGGAAAAGCTCTAGAGTACAAGTGACGTCCAGTAGCGCATTGACGATATCACCTGAAGAAATTGAATTAGTAGCGGGGGGAGAATCGGTCACACTTACACTCACAAGCACGATTCATCCAACTGTTCAAAACGCAAAATGGAGTTCAAGCAATCAGTCGGTTGCAACAGTCAACAAGGGAGTAGTTACCCCGGTATCTCCTGGTACTGCCGTCATAACAGCGACGATTTCATCGGATAAAAGTCAGTATGCAACATGTTTTGTTACAGTATTGTCTCCTACGACCATACACTACAGATTGACATACTCAGCGGGAACAGGGGGATATATACTGGGAGAATTGAGTCAGACTGTTAATCAAGGTGGAAGCGGAACAGCTGTCGAGGCTATTCCAAATGAAAATTATCATTTTGTCGGCTGGAGTGATGGGAGAGATGACAATCCTAGAACTGACACAAATGTAACTTCGGATATAAGGGTAACAGCAAATTTTGCAAACGAAGAGCAAAGGACATACGCTTTGACACTGACAGCTAGTCCGATATCAGGTGGAAGTGTTGCAGGCAGTGGAAATTACGCTGCAGGTACAATAGTTAATATCAGCGCAACGCCTAGTTCAGGTTATACATTTGAATACTGGGCGCTAGGATCGACCCCCATAAGCACCAATGCTTCATTTGCTTACACTATGCCGGCTGCTGATACAAACCTAGCGGCGGTGTTTAAACAAGTGCAGCTTAGCCCAGTGACAGTATCCCCAACGAGCATGACATTGACAGTTGGTGAAAGCGATGGAATCATTACAGTACAACAAAATCCATCACATCCAACAAACAGAAATATCAAATGGAGTTCAAGCAACACGGGAGTCGCAACAGTGAATAACGGTGCAGTTAGAGCAATTTCACCCGGTGTCGCAACTATAACCGCTTCTAGTTCATCAGGGAGTGCGACTTGTCAGGTTACAGTAAATCCGGCGCTGCCAAGATTGTTTAGAGTTACATTTTCTAACCCTATAAATGGGAGTTTGACAGCACTTGTAGATGGCGCTGCAATAGCAAGTGGGTCTACTGTTACTGAAGGCAAGAACGTTTTATTTAGTGCTGTGCCAAATACAGGATATGAAGTTTCTGGATGGCGCGTAAACGGAGCGATAGTCTCAGGACAATCGGGGTTGACATATGAGTATAGGAATCTGGATAAGGACATAACAGTTGAAGTTTTATTGAAAGTTCCTGATCTCAAGGTAGCAAGCGTAGCCGGCGTATCCACGAAATACGTAGACTATG
>CAZOTE010000017.1:5760-16898 GCA_964582705.1 uncultured Eubacteriaceae bacterium
CCGGTGTCGTGAACCCTGACGGAGTGAAGGCTTCGGCTCAGATAGTGGTAAATGAGAAGCCTGATCTCAAGGTAGCAAGCGTAGCCGGCGTATCCACGAAATACGTAGACTATGGTACTGCGTTTAGCTCAGTGGGACTGCCATCGACCATAGAGGCTACCCTGGAAGACGGAAGCAAGGTAAATCTTGCAGTAAGCTGGGTAAAGGGAAGCTACGACGAAAACGTAGCCGGAACGTATACAGTTGAAGGCACACTTACAATGATATCCGGTGTCGTGAACCCTGACGGAGTGAAGGCTTCGGCTCAGATAGTGGTAAATGAAGAGCCTGATGCGAAAGTATTTGTTTCTTACAATCCTTATGGCAAGGTAAACTGGGACACTTACAGTCAGAATAAGGCAAACTTCCATACCCATACGAGGGAAAGCGACGGGGGAAGGGTTCCAAATCAAGTTATAGATCTTTATCATGGAGCCGGCTACAAGATACTGTCTCTTACAGACCATGCATATGCAAGTGGACACCCGACAACCTGGCCATGGACAAAATGGGGAAAAGATCCTGTACAGCTTGGTATGCTTGCGGTTGAAGGAAATGAAGTATCAGGAACTGATCATACTGGAAGCTTCTTCAGCAGTTATGATGGAAGTACAAATGATATGAGAACAGCTCTGAATGAGATTAAAAGCAGAAACGGCATGGCAGTATTCTTCCATCCTGGAAGATATAATCGTTCAGATTCTTGGTATCAAACCTTTTACAATGATTTTGACAAAATTCTCGTTGGGATGGAGGTATACAACCAAGGTGACAGGCATCCTGGTGATAGAGCTAAGTGGGATAGAGTAAATACACTGGTAATGCCAAATGTGGTGGTATTCGGCTATAGCAACGACGATATGCACGCAGATCATGAGTTGTTCAGAAATTACCAGTTTATGTTGATGCCTACGCTAACTGAAGGAGCATTGAGGGAATCCATGCTAAACGGAGCATTTTACTTTTCATATGAACCTGGAGGAAGCGGAAATATAAATCCTCCGGTACCTAGAATCAGCAGGATAGAAGTGACATCGGGGGGCACTGTGATAACAATAAGCGCCACTAATACAAGTTCTGTCACATGGAGAACAAATAAAGGGGTTGCAGGCACAGGAGCATCCATCGACCTTAAGACGCTTGATCTTGAAGGCGCCAAATTTATCAGGGCTGAGCTTCAGAACGGATCAGGCAAGTCCTACACCCAGCCATTTGTCTTGCAGTCAAATTAATAAAAATCCTGTAAAAGAGGTCTTTAGCGTGAAGCGTTATTTTGTAACGGAAAAATTAAACGAAGCCTTGGATGCAGATGCTCATAATTCCATACCGCAGAAGATGCTAAAACACCCCGGTGAAGAAAAATGGGCGGTGCTGATTTTGGATGACAATAGATACATGTTTTCTCAATTGAGCGGATATTTAATCGATGAACTTACTGAAGATTGGTACAATTAAAAATAAAGGGATGTTTCTATAAAAAAGATAGAAACCATTCCTTTATTTGAATATAGGAAGCTTATTTAACTACTAAAACAGGGACATGAGTGTTGTGAAGCACTTTGTTGGTTACGCTACCTATGAGAAGCCCCTTAAGTCCCCCGCTTACACCTTGGGAGCCCATAATGATAAGATCTATGTCGTTTTTTTCAAGGTATCTAATGATACTGATAGATGAATCACCTTCGATTATCTCAGTTTTTACATCTTTAGCGACACCCTTGAGAAGATCTTTGGCCTCTTCGAGTAGTTTTTTTGAATTATCTCTAGATCTGTCCATCAAAACGTCGTAGGCGCTGCTAAACTTAATTGTGGCTTGAGATGGGATGGCAAATTTTAAGTCGATGACATTAAGTAGTATTACCTCGCTGTCGAAAGCTTTCGCAACTTCAGCTCCTTTTTTTACGGCTCTTTTTGAATAGTCGGAACCGTCAACTGGAATTAAAATTTTCTTCATACTAAAACCTCCCTAAAATAAAACTTGTTAAATCTTCACCTATTACATTGATACCCTTGTTGACAAATGTTATTCTTTAAAGTGTAAAGGAATTCACATATAGGCACAAGCCTTGATTTGCCTATATTTTTATGTTATTATATCGAGGTCAATCGTTCGATCTGGACGGTTTTTTTATTTTCTAATTGAATAGACGGGGGAAGTGAGATGGATAGTATTCATGAGGTAGTAACGGGAATCAATAGCATTCTTTGGGGACCGGTCATGTTGTTTTTGCTTTTAGGTACAGGAGTGATATTTACATTTAAACTTAAATTTATTCAAATCAGAAAGCTGAAAGGGGCGTTCAAAGAATCTTTCTCCAATGTCTTTGGGAAAAAATCCAAGGCAGATGAAGACGGTATGTCCTCGTTTCAGGCCCTATCAACGGCCATAGCTGCTCAGGTTGGTACGGGAAACTTAGCGGGAGTAGCCACCGCAATAGCGGCAGGAGGTCCCGGTGCTATATTTTGGATGTGGATCAGTGGGTTTTTCGGAATGGGAACTATATTTGCAGAGGCCATACTTGCTCAGGTTTTCAAGAAGAGGGAAGGTGGGACTGTAGTAGGGGGACCGGCATATTATATCAGAGATGGTCTTAAGAATAAGTATCTGGCAGTTTTTTTTTCAGTGGCTATAATACTTGCCCTTGGGTTTATGGGGAACATGGTTCAATCGAATTCAGTAGGTGAAGCCGTCAGCGTCGCCTTTGGAATACCTTCCTTAGCAGTCGGAATAGTGGTTGCTATTATCGTAGGGATGATAATTATTGGGGGCATAGGTAGGATAGCCAGCTTTACAGAAAGAATAGTACCATTCATGGCGATTATATACATTGTAGGGAGCTTGGCAGTAGTTTCTTTAAACTGGGATAGCATTTTGCCTTCCTTGAGAATGATCATCCATGGTGCCTTTAATCCTCAGGCGGCAACGGGAGGCATTATAGGCGTTACAGTCAAGGAAGCTTTCAGATATGGAATAGCCAGAGGTTTGTTTTCAAATGAAGCCGGTATGGGCTCCACGCCTCATGCTCATGCAGTTGCAAAAGTTAAGCATCCCGGACAGCAAGGACTCGTAGCGATGATGGGAGTGGTGATTGATACAGGTGTGGTTTGCACCTTGACTGCCATGGTTATACTTACTACGGGAGTATTTGAAACAGGGTTGTCGGGAGCGGCTTTGACACAAGCCGGATTTGTTGAAGGATTTGGTGGATTTGGAGCTTACTTTATAGCAGTCTGTCTTTTCTTTTTCGCATTGTCCACGATTATAGGTTGGTATTATTTTGGAGAGTCAAATGTGCGGTATCTGTTTGGTATAAAGGGCTTGATGCCTTACAGGATAATAGTTCTTGCGTGTATAGTAATTGGCACGGTGATGAGAGTTGAAATAGTATGGGAGCTTGCAGATGCCTTTAACGGTCTCATGGTTATACCGAACCTGATCGCTTTGCTGGGAATGGTATCTTTAGTTGTCAAGGTAGTTAATGATTTCGAGGATTCCTTTGAAAAGGGCAAAAAATCAGTCTATATGAATAAAGAAATATAAAAAAATGCGAACACCTGTGTCAATGGGAGTTCGCATTTTTTCATCAACCTGCTATAACCTTGTTTCTCAACGATATTTCTTTTAAGCTTATGCTTTCATTTCGTTCTGCAACCCTGGATATGGACCATTCGTTGATGAAGAGAACTACGGGATTCAAATCCTGATCCTCAACCAAGAGGCTGTCCATTGTAAGATTCAGCTTGTCTGAGTTGAAGTTTTCGCCGTTGATCCAACGGATATACTGGTATGGAAGACTTTCCATGATGATATCAACCCCATACTCATTTTTGAGCCTATATTCCAATACTTCAAACTGGAGGGCTCCGACAACGCCTATTATCAGCTCTTCAACTCCGATGTTGGGCTGCTTGTATACTTGGATAGTGCCTTCTTCTGAAAGCTGGTTGATTCCCTTAATAAACTGCTTGCGCTTGAGAGCATTTTTTGTGAATACTTTACAAAAGTGTTCAGGGGCAAAGAGGGGGATTCCGTGGTATTGAATCTTGGAGTTGTCTTCGCACAAGCTGTCGCCTATTTTGAATATGCCGGGATCATGAATTCCTATTATGTCTCCAGGATAGGCGGTCTCTACCACAACTCTTTCCTGAGAAAGGAACTGCTGGGGCTGGGACAGCCTAATCTTTTTATTTTCTTGTACGTGATTTACGCTCATGCCTTTTTTGAACTCTCCGGAGCAGATTCTCAAAAATGCAATCCTGTCCCTGTGGGTAGGGTTCATGTTAGCTTGTATTTTAAAGATAAATCCTGTGAAGTTTTCTTTTTTGGGATCTACCTTCCCGAGATTGCTATCTCTTGGAGTCGGAGGTGTGGTGAGTTCCAAAAATGACTCTAAGAAAGGCTCCACCCCGAAATTCGTAAGTGCGCTTCCGAAAAATACAGGAGTAAGATTGCCCTTTAATACTTCATCTAAATCGAAGGAATCGCCGGCCACGTCTAAAAGCTCAATATCTTCTTTAAGCTGGCTGTGAAGCTCATCACCCAAGAGGGAGGATAAAGAAGAGTCTTCAGTGTTTAATTTTTCTGTTCTTGTCTTGCTTTGCCCATGGTTTCCTTCCCCGAAAAGGTTAATAAGTTTTTTTTCTCTGTCATAAACCCCTTTGAAATCTCTGCCGTTGCCTATCGGCCAGTTCATTGGGTAGGACTTGATATCTAAAACCTGCTCTAGCTCTTCAATAAGTTCAAAAGGATCTTTTCCCATCCTATCCATTTTGTTTATAAATGTAAATATTGGTATGCCTCTCATTTTGCAGACATGAAAAAGCTTTTTGGTTTGGGCTTCGATGCCTTTGGCACAGTCTATTACCATCACGGCAGAATCAGCGGCCATGAGGGTTCTGAAGGTGTCTTCACTGAAATCTTGGTGTCCCGGAGTATCCAGGATATTTATGCAGCAATTATTGTACTCGAACTGCAATACGGAGGAAGTGACAGATATTCCCCTTTGCTTTTCAATCTCCATCCAATCGCTCACTGCATGGTTTTGCGCCCTTCTAGATTTTACGGACCCTGCTAGGCGTATCGCCCCTCCAAAGAGCAACAGTTTTTCTGTCAATGTGGTTTTGCCGGCATCCGGATGAGAAATAATCGCAAAGGTACGCCTTCTGTCTACTTCTTTGATTAAATTTGAATTTTTTGTGTTCATTTATTATCTTCCTTATTATAGATTTGCTTTTTAAGAATAACTATTAAATTCTATAATTAATAAGGCCTGATGTCAATTCTAATGCGAAAAATTTACTATATGTTGACTTTTAGTAAATATCTTTTGCATAATAAGTATGTAATTGAACTTAGAGATATTTAGTTTATTAAGTTAAACTTTAGATTCATGAAGTACAATGATTTTTAATTTGGTTTAAATAATAATAAAAATAAAGTGGAGTGGTAGAATGAATACAATAAAAAAATTCATGGCGGGAAGATACGGTTCAGACCAACTTTCAGTTTTCCTTCTGATTGCATCCATCGCTATGACGATAATTGGCAGGATGACTTCTATAGGACTGATCGCATCATTAAGCTACATACCCTTGATATTGGTAATGTACAGGATGTTTTCAAAGGATATAGATAAAAGAAGGCTTGAGAATTACAAGTTTGCAATTGCAGTCAGCCCTTTGTATTCGAGGGTGCAGAAATTTAAAAACAGAATTGAAAATTCAAAGACTCACAAGTATTTTAAATGCCCGACATGCAAAACTCAGATGAGGGCACCAAAGGGCAAATCAAAGATAAGGGTGACATGCCCCAAGTGTTCAGCGAAATTCGAAAAGCGAACTTAAAATAAAAAACAGCGGTTCTGGAGAAAAATCAGGGGGATAGATATAGCAATGAATTTAATTGATAATGTTTACGGTAAGACTTTATTGTATATGGGAAAAACAATAGAATTTATTTTAAATGGACTGATTGCATTATTCGGTTTCATGACAAGCATCGTGGATTCCTTGGCAAAAAGCCTTTTGGCCATACTGGGCATGGGAGGATGCATGTTTTTTTTCTTGATGGCAGGTCCATTCGGCCTTTACATTCTGTTTAATCCGAACGTGATGGCCACGGTTTTGTTTTTGGTCTTCTTTCCTTTAATCGGCAGGAAGCTTCTCTTCTATTTGAATTACCTTAAATATATGGCAACAGAATACCTGTTTGATTATTCTGATGCCTTAACGAAAGGCAAATCCAGGAGGCACAGAAGCTTTTCAGCCTATGGTCAAGACTATATAAACGAATGGGAAGAAAAAAGAAGAAGAGAACAAGAAGAAAGACATAGACAGCAGCAGAAACAATGGGAAGAGCAGTTTAAGCAGTGGCAAGGCTTTGGTGGATATCAGCAATATGGTGGCAGCTATGGAAACTTTGGAGGTCATGGACAAAACTCAGGTTATGGTGGACAGTCCTTTGGGAGCACAGCCTTTGACTTTAAAAGCAGATTTGAGAAAAGCTGTGATGTGCTTGGGGTTTCTTATGATGCAGATGCAAGCCAGATAAAATCCTCATACAGGAAAAAAGCAAAGCAATACCATCCGGATATAAACAAAAGTGAAAATGCCACCAAAATGTTTCAAAAGATAAACGAGGCCTATGAATTTTTAACAGAGGAAAACATAAGCAGGTATAGGCAAGCGGCTTAAATAAAAATATTTCAATAAAGTTATTATTATAGGTAATTTTATTGTATAATATCCATTGCAATAACTTTATGGGGGGAAAACTTTGAATGGATTAGAGAAAAAATACGGACTTTTTACAGCCATAGCAATGGTTGTGGGAGTTGTAATAGGATCTGGCGTCTTTTTTAAGGCAGATGATGTTTTGACGCTGACCGACGGAAATTTGATTTTGGCTCTTGTCGCTTGGGCAACAGGAGCTTTTTCCATGATTTTCGGCGCGCTGGTATTTGCCGAATTTGCTCAGCGGATAGAAAAGGCAAACGGGATTGTAGATTATACTGAAGCCGCATATGGGAAGAGAGCGGGATATCTAGTTGGATGGTTCAACTGGATACTGTATTTTTCACCGTTATCAGCCATACTTGCCTGGGTTTCTGCCATGTACACCATGATTTTAATGGGTAGTGACAATCCGGCAAATTCTACAGCAACCTGGATGCTTGCAGCTGCGTATATGCTTTTAGCCTATGTGCTTAATTCTTTTGCTCCTAAAATTGCGGGGGACTTTCAAGTAGGGACCACTTTGATAAAGCTAGTCCCATTGTTTGCAGTTGGATTGGTAGGAATAATCAGCGGATTTTTCAGTGGCGTGACAATAGATAATTTCACAACTGCTGCTGTGACCGTGGGCAGCAAAGGCGGGACTTTAGCTTCGGCAGTGGTGGCTACGGCTTTTGCATACGAGGGATGGATAATAGCGATAACCATAAACAACGAGATAAAAGATTCAAAAAAAAATCTTCCCAAGGCTTTGACTGTAGGGACTTTCATTGTATTTTTGGTATACATAATGTATTTTATGGGAATAGCAGGAGTTTTGCCTACAGATCAGATAGTTGCTGAAGGGGATAATGCGGTTTCAATTGCAGCTACTATGCTCTTTGGAACGATGGCCGCCAGCATTTTAACAGGCTTTGTAGTAATATCCTGCTTGGGGACTTTAAATGGTTTGGTACTATCAAATATCCGGCTGCCATACTCCTTGGCCATCAGGGGCCAGGGCCCATTGCCTGGAAAGCTGAGCGTGGTGAACGAAGCCGTGCATATGCCTTTAAGAGCCGCAATGTTTTCGGCAGTGGTATCGTTTTTATACCTAGGGCTATGGTACGCAAGCTTAAATGAGCTGTTCGGAAGATTCATAGGCTTAGATGAAATACCCATAGTAATGGTATACGGATTGTATTTTATGCTCTACATTTGGTATATGCGTAATTTTAAAGACTTGAGCTTTGGTAAAAGGTTCATAAAGCCTGCATTTGCCATGCTTGGGGCATTGATCATACTTTACGGAGGGATAACCAACCCTAGCATCGGGTTGTACCTGCTTATATCACTAGGGGTGTTGGTTTTTGGTTTGATTTTTTATAACAGTGATGCAAAGGCCGATTAAGAATTTGCGAGGAGCGTAATGATGGAATCCAATATAACAATTAAGAAAGCGGTACTGCATATCGTGGACAACACCGGTGGAGTGTCGGTTGTGTCGGACAAGGAGCTAATCCTGTCGGCGGAAATAGAGGAATACCTTACAAAACATATAGACAAGTGCTTTTTGGATATTGATGTAAAAAACACCAGATTCATTGAAGGTGAAAATGCTTTTTTGGCGGGAGTGAAGGCGTACATAAAAGATGGCGGTTTTTTAGAATTAAGCAAAAACATAGCTGAAGACTTTATATCGGCAATGGAGGATGGGAGCGAAATACCTTCTGCCGACTTGGTAGTGGTGGAATTTTCAATTGATCACGTTCCTTATTTAGGAGTGCTGAAATTCAATTACAAAAGAAGTTATATACATTTTGTAGAAACTGAGAACGGAATAAGAAATACCATAGTAAGGCAACCTTGCTCTCTTCCTCTTGAGACGCAAAAGCTTGAGGAGTTCGCACTGGTTAATCTAAATGATTATTCAATAAAGCTAAAAGAGCGGTTTTATGAGGTTAAAGGGGATAAGATCCTCTATATCAGCAGGGAAATACTCAAGTCTAAAGGGGCGATATCCGAAAAGGGCGTTGTTGATATGGTTGAGAAAACAGTTAAAAAAATTGTAAGAGACAGCTATGAAAATGACATCTCAAAGTATAATGCTTTCAAGAACACCATAACCGAAGACTACATAAACAATCAGGAAATAAATATCGACAATATAGCAGAGTCCACTTTTGAAGATGAATCCGGGCGGCAGGCGTTCAAAGAAGAGCTAGAGAAGACGGGGCTCAGGGACAGCAGAATAAAAATAAGTCATAATGCAGAAAAAAGAGTTTTAAGAAAGCAAAAGCTGGTGACGGATACGGGAATAGAAATAAGCATTCCCGCAAGCTATTTAAATGATTCAAGCATAGTTGAATTTATAAACAATGCAGATGGAACCATATCCATAACAATTAAGAACATAGTCAATGTGGACAATAAATGACCATATTGGAAGTGGATCGCTAATAATGCGGTCCATCTTTTTTTGCCAAAATAACTTAACATGGATTTAATATTCAATTAACGTTTGGAAAACACTACGGATTTATTTATGTGCTATACTCTGTTTGTAGCAAGTGAGAAATAAAACATTTGCAGAAAAGGGAACGACAAAAACAATTGATTTGGGAGGATTTGTTTAATGTTGAAAAGAAAATTATTGGCAGTTTTATTGGTAGCTGGACTACTCATTTCCGCTGTTGGATGTGGTCAGGCAGATGACGATGGTCAAGATCAAGGCGATCAGCTTAGTGGAGCAGTCATCATAGACGGATCAGGAACAGTGTATCCTTTGATGGCGCACATAGCGGAAAACTACATGACAAATGAACAAAGCGGTGTAAGCGTGCAGGTTGGGCGTGCAGGATCAAGCGCAGGATTTAAAAAATTCATACCTGGCGAGACAGATTTTTCAGATTCTTCAAGAATAATCAAGGATACTGAAATTGAAGAGCTTAAAGCGAATGGAATGGAAATGGGCGAAAATGTAATGGAGATAAAGCTAGCCTACGATGGACTTACGATGGTAATCAACAAAGATAACGACTGGGCTACTGAGATGACTGAAGAGGAAATCGTAAATATGTATATTTCAGGGGCACACAAAGACGATGACAAAGTATTGTGGTCTGATATCAGATCAGAATGGCCGGCAGAGGAGATTAAGTTCTACGGACCTAATGAAAATCATGGCACATACGAGTTCTTTTACGAAGTGATTCTAGACAAGCAAGATTTGGTTTCGACTGTAAATCTTCAGCAAGAGTACTCAACGCTTGTAGACTTGGTTTCTCAAGATAAAAATGCCATAGCATTTTTCGGATTTGGATACTATGTTACGAATACAGACAAGCTGACCGCGGTAAAAGTAGATTTTGGCAACGGACCTGTTGAGCCAAAGCTTGAAACAATTGGAGAAGACTTGGATTATGCTGGTTTTACAAGACTTGTATACACTTACTTAAATCTTGATTTCGCAAAGGAAAAGCCCCAGGTTTTGGATTTCGCAAAATACGTAGTGTCAGCTGAGGGTGCCGCTAAACTCGCAGGGGATAACGGCTTTGCACCGCTTCCGGAATCAGTGTATGCGGAATATCTTTCTGCACTGGAATCTATCAACTGATAAGTTAAGGCATATGAATTTCAGGATGGGAAGTCTTTGAGCTTCTCATCTTGGAATTTTTTGTGCAGACTGACTTAATCATAAGAGGTGAAAATATGGATGGTAGAACAAAAATAAGACAGATGATACAAGAAAATATAGCAAACAAGAAAAATACAACAGACAAAATAATGCCTAGATTCTTTTTTTTGATGGCCTTTGTATCCGTGGCGACTACTTTTGGTATTATAGCAACGCTTGTCACAGATGCTTACAAGTTTTTTTCCGTGGTGCCCTTGTCAGAGGTTTTCAGCACCAGGCTTGCCCCTTTAAACGCAAATCCCTCCTTTGGAATACTACCGCTAATAACCGGGACTGTAATGACTACGTTGATAGCCATGATGGTGGCAGTTCCCGTAGGATTGACTGCGGCAATCTTTTTAAGTCAGTTCGCATCAGATAAAATGAGAAAAATACTAAAACCCATTATGGAAGTTTTGGCTGGCATACCAACAATAGTGTATGGTTTTTTTGCATACTCATTTGTAACACCGATGTTGATGAGAATAATACCCTCATTAGGTGCCAAGAATGCTTTGAGTCCTGGCATAGTAATGGGGATAATGATAATACCCCTGGTTGCTTCATTGTCGGAGGATGCTATGAATTCGGTGCCTGAGATTATGAGGGAAGGAGCATTGGGTCTTGGTTCAACGAAACTTGAAGTAACCTTTAAGGTGGTAATCCCGGCAGCGATATCAGGCATAATGGCTTCTATAGTCTTAGCTGTTTC
>CAZOTE010000017.1:16908-34959 GCA_964582705.1 uncultured Eubacteriaceae bacterium
CCATCGGAGAGACGATGATCGTAACCATAGCTAGTGGAAGCTCGAAGGCGTTTACTCTTGATATAACCCAGTCCATGCAGACGATGACTGCCTATATAGTTGAATTTACAAGCGGAGACGCAGCAAGCGGCACGACAGGATATTACAGTCTCTATGCAGTGGGACTTTTATTGTTTGTATTCACAATGGGCATAAACCTTATTGCCCAACATATATCGAAGAAATACAGGGAGGAGTATTGATTATGAGTCAAGAGACGAATTATATTAGAAAAGACAGCAGACTGATGATGAAAGACATCAATCAAAAGCTCCCGGACTTTAAAGTCAACAGCGCCAGGATCGCAAGGAGGGTGAAGCTAAACAATTTTTTAAGGCACATATTCTCCCTGTCTACCCTGTTTGCGATAATGGTCTTAGCTATATTGCTGTATAGGATAGGGGCTGACAGCATAGGCTGGCTGAATACTGGATTTTTGACTAGAAATCTGTCGATTTTTCCTGAAAAAGCTGGCATATACGGGGCGATAATCGGTTCTGTTTTACTGATGTTGATTGTCATACCTATAACAACAGTCCTCGGGGTATCTACAGCTATCTACCTTGAAGAATATGCGACCAAAGGAAAAATCCAAGATTTTATTAAAATAAATATATCCAATCTTGCCAGCGTGCCATCAGTAATATTTGGTCTATTGGGACTTGCGGTGTTTGGAAGGATGCTGAACTTGGGATCCAGTATTTTGGCTGGAGGTCTGACGATGTCTTTATTAGTACTTCCCATCGTTGTAGTTGCAAGCCAGGAAGCCATTAGGGCAGTGCCGGGATTTTTAAGAGAAGCATCCTATGCAATGGGTGCGGACAGATGGACAACGGTGCGAAAAATCGTTCTTCCGGTAGCTCTTCCCGGGATACTCACAGGATCCATACTTGCCATGTCAAGAGCAATTGGAGAGACAGCGCCTCTTGTAGTGCTTGGGATTCCTACATTGATTTTAAAGATACCATCATCCATAATGGATGATTTTACAGCCTTGCCGATACAGATATACTATTGGACGCTGGATACGGTATTAACACCTGAATATGCAAACCTGGCTGCGGCGACCATTGTAGTACTGCTTGCTGTATTGTTTATTTTGAACTCTGTGGCTATAATAATTAGAAATAAGTTTCAGAAAAGATTTTAAGGGAGGATATATAATTGACTAACGCTATAAGCAACAATGACGATATAGTATACGATGTAAGAAACCTCAATTTATGGTATGGAGATGACCAAGCTCTCAAAAACATAAACTTGGAAATAGAAAAGAATAAAGTCACTGCTATAATAGGGCCTTCGGGATGTGGCAAGTCAACATTTATTAAGACCATGAACAGGATGATCGAAAACATACCAATTGTAAGGACCACGGGTGAAATCCTCTATCACGGCCAAAATATCTTTGACAAATCAGTCCGTGTAGAGGAATTGAGAACTAAGGTAGGCATGGTATTTCAGAAGCCTAATCCTTTTCCGAAGTCGATATTTGAGAACGTGGTGTACGGACCAAGAATTCATGGAATAAAAGACAAGGCCCTGTTGATGGAGATCGCCGAGACAAGCCTCAAGAGCGCGGCCCTGTGGGATGAAGTCAAAGACAGGCTAAGCGACAATGCTTACGGCCTTTCAGGTGGTCAGCAACAGAGGCTATGCATCGCAAGGTGCCTGGCAGTACAACCAGATGTAATACTAATGGATGAGCCCACATCAGCTTTAGATCCCATAGCCACCTTTAAAATCGAGGAGCTCATAGACAGCCTCAAAAGGGATTATACAATAAGCATAGTAACTCATAGCATGCAGCAGGCGGCCAGAATTTCTGACAAGACGGCGTTTTTCCTGATGGGAGAGCTTATCGAATTTGATAGGACATCGGTCGTCTTTGCAAATCCCGCTGATAAAAGGACCGAAGACTATATCACAGGAAGATTCGGTTGATAGGAGGACTTCATGAGAGATATGATGATTGAAAAAACAGAAGAAATACATCGGAAAATTCGTGAAATGAGCGAATTGTCATCTAAAAGCATCGAAATGGCGATGATGGCATTTATAAGCCAAAATGAAAAGATGGCTAATGACGTTATAATGAAGGACAAAGTGATAAACGCTTACGAACAGGAGATTGAAAATCTTTGCGTTACATTTGCTGCGACTCAAAGCCCTGTAGCATCCGATCTTAGAAGATTTATGACGGTTCTTAGGGTGGTCGTGGATTTGGAAAGGATAGGGGATTATAGCTGCAACATAGCGCAGATAGTAATGGATTTGGGAAAATACGACCTTATAAAACCAATAGAGGACCTGAAAAAAATGGAGAGCAGGGTAAAGGTAATGTTGGATGATTCCTTAAAGGCCTACTTCGATCAGGACGTGGATCTTGCATTTGTTACAGCAGAAAAAGATGAAGAAATAGATCAGTTGTATGAAAAAATATATAGGGAGCTGCTATCGTATATTAAAAAAGTCGACGACGAAGAAGACCAGATTATTGGTTTGGTATTTGTAGGAAGATATTTGGAGAGAATAGCAGATCATGCAACCAACATATGTGAAAGGCTAATTTATATGGAAACAGGAAACAGTGTTAAATTTTAAATTTGGAGCTATTAATAAGAAGACAATTTTGTCTTCTTTTGTTTTTTTGAAAAACCATTGACAATACCACAAAATTTCTATTAGAATTAACCTGTAGTTGGATTATGGCTATAAATTTAAACTAGATTAAATCTTGATTAGGGTGAGTGCGATGAAACGAACGGCAAACTATATCATAATGATACTTGTATTTACGGCCATGTGGGTGATACTCAACGAGAAGGCCGGGCCTTTGCAGATTGTTTCCGGCATAGGGTTTTCTGTCACGTCCATATTTTTCGTAAACTACTACCTGTTAGATGATAGCTACATCGATTCTTATTTCTTAAATCCTGTCTCCCTGAGTAAATATCTTATATATCTTGTTTTTCAAATTTACAAATCAGGCATCTCTGCCATATTTAAAATTTCCAAAGGAGAAAGCTCCGTAAAAATTGTCAAGTACGAATCAGGGCTTGAAAACGATTTGGCAGTGTGTCTTTTGGCAAATGCGATAACTTTGACTCCGGGAACGGTTACCATAGACAAGTCAAAAAATCAGCTGAGTGTTTTATGTTTTGAAGATGATGATGGGTTCAGCGGTGAAAAAGGCGGAAAAGCCTCTGAGCAGTTTGAAAAAATTCTAAGGGAGATATGATATGAGCTTTCTAGATGCAGTCTTAATCGTGGTTTCTGTTTATGCGGCACTGGTTTTAATAAGAGTGGTCATAGGACCTACTATTTGGGATAGATTACTTGGACTAAATATGATTTCATCAAAAATAATAATGTCCATCATCATACTTTCGGTAGTTACAGACAGATCTTTTCTTTTGGACATCGCATTGGTCTATTCGTTTTTAGGTTTTATAGGAACTGTGCTCATAGCCAGATTTGTAGAGACGCGAGGTGAGATATGATCGTGGAGACTATATCTAATACATTAATAGTATTGTCCTTGCTCTTTATGTTTTTCGGCGTTTATGGAATATTTAGGTTCACAGATTTTTATTCAAGGATCTTAATATCCTCAAAAGTTGAGACGGTGGGATTTTTAACGCTTATGGCTGGAATCATGCTAAAAAACGGCTTTGGTTATTCCACTTTGAAAATCATGTTTATCTGCCTAGTGGTTATTGTCACGAATCCTTTGTCTACACATGCGGTGGCGAGGTCGGCACTGGTAAGCGGATATAAAATCAGCAAGGAGAATGAGGGATGATAGAAAAAATATTTTTGGTTCTAATGGTGATTTTAGCTGTCATCACCCTCAATACGGTGAAATTGAGACGGGCAGTAATATACTTGGGTATTTTTTCATTGGTAAGCTCTTTTGTCTATCTATTATACGGAGCGCCTGATGTAGCCATAGCCGAAGCTGTGATAGGAAGTGCCCTGTCCACGGTTTTGTATTTGGTGGCCCTCAAAAAATACCAGGTATTTACAATTTACTATACGAACGAAAATTATAATGAAATACACGATGGCTATATAATCAAAGGGAGAGCGCAGATTCTAAGGGATGTAGAGCGCTTTTTTCTTAAGAGGGAGATGGAGCCTCAAATAATTTATACCACAGAAAATTGCGAACATGTTTTGGATACCAAAAATTTTGATCTTCTCATACATCAAGATTACGATACAGTTATCATGTTTGGGTGCAGAGAAGATTACCATGTGGATGCGATGGAGGATTACGTTGTGAAAAATCCCTATGAAAATCTGACGGTCGAATTTGTCCGTTTTGAAGCAGGTGATCAAATTGATTCGTAAAGCATTGGCTATGCTGTTTTGCATTTCAGCTGCGGCGTTTGTGCTATATCTATACAGCGATACAAAGATTGTGGCGGATTCTTTTGTTGCAGATTATTACATCAACAATTTCGCCAAGGATACATTTGCACAAAACGGTGTTGCAGCAATATATTTGAATTATAGAGTTTTTGACAGCATTTTTGAAACGTTGATACTTTTAGTGAGCGTCACCGCAGTAATAAATTTTTCTTGGAGGCGTGATAATGAAAAATAATTCAGAAATAATAGCCAGGATGACCGGGCTTTTATTCCCATTCATAATCATGTTCGGTTTTTATATAATATTAAACGGCCACATTACTCCAGGAGGAGGTTTTCAAGGCGGTGCAGTTCTTGCTTCTGTATTTATCAGCAGATACTTGGTTTCTCCGGATGAGGGAATAAGGATAAAATCACTTCAATCGGCTGAGAAAGCACTGTTTTTCTGCATAGTGATGATACCGGTTTTGTTTTTGTTTACCAATAATTACAGAACCCATGAGCTGGCAAATCAGTTTTATTTAGTATCGATGAATATGTTGATCGGATTGAAAGTCTGTAGCGGGCTTACGATAATATTTTTTAGATTTGTTTTTTACGAAGGTGGTCAGTAATGGAATTCATTAATGGAGAAAACATCAGCATAGTCTTGTTTTTTGTTGGAGTATACGGACTTATTGCGAGAAGAAACATAGTAAAGTCAATAATATCGTTGGGGATTTTGCAAGTTGCCATAATTCTTTATTTTATATCTGCAAATTCTGAAGCGGGAATCGTGCCTCCTATCGGGGATCTGTCATCAGCCGCTGCAGTAGCAGACCCTTTGCCACAGGCTCTGATGATTACGGATATAGTCATTGGCATGGGCGTAACAGCTGCCAGCTTGACGATGTTCATCCATATGTACCACAGATACGGCTCTACAAACTGGTTGAAAGTTAAAAGAAAAAGGATGAAATAAATGATTAACTACATTTGGTTGGTGATGCTGCCGGTATTGGTGGGCATTCCTTTGCTTTTAATAAAATTTAATACGGCAAAAAAAATCATAACTATTTTCCAGGGATTTATGGTTGCAGCCTCAGTCTTGAATTTTCTTTACATCAAGGAAAACGGCGAGGTGATTCAAAATGTTGCAAATTGGCCGAATTACATCGGAGTGGCATTAAGGGCGGACCTTTTGGCTGGATCGATGGTGATGTTGACGACCATAATATTCATGTCAATGATACTGTTCAATACTAAAAAGGACTTTTCAGACAATATGTTTCTGTTTCTCTTCACAGCGTTGGAAGGACTTATAATTGGAATCTTTCTTTCAAATGATCTATTCAATATTTTTGTGCTGATTGAGGTGGCAACTGTTATAATAAGTATCTTGATCATGTACAAAAGAGATTCTAGGTCGATATACGACGGAATTTTGTATCTAATGATAAATGTAGTGGCAATGGCGTTTTTTCTATTTGGAGTTGGAATGGTTTATAAGACTGTCGGGGTTATAGACTTGTATGGGCTTAAGGAGAAAATCGCTCTGCTTTCGGGACCGGAGTCCATGATTCTCCCATATACATTTATGATAACAGCAATAAGCCTGAAGGCAGCGCTGATGCCCCTTTTCAGCTGGCTTCCCAAAGCCCACGGAACGCCCAGCGCGCCATCGATTATTTCTGCTGTTTTATCCGGGCTTTATGTAAAAAATGGAATATATCTTTTTATTAGGATTCAAGATGTTTTTGCGAGCCAGATTGATACCTCAGCGATGTTTATATACATGGGTCTACTGACAGCGGTTATAGGTTTCTTGCTGGCAGTTGTCCAGGATGATATAAAACTCATATTGGCATACAGCACGGTCTCCCAAATCGGATTGATAATGATGGCTGTCAATCTAGGTGACGAAAGAGCGTATTGGGGCGGGCTCTATCATGTATTTAACCATGCTGTCTTCAAATCCACGCTTTTTCTCTCGGCAGGGGTAATCGTGGACCATTACAAAACGAGGGATGCATGCAAGATTCGTGGAGTCTACGATCAGATGCCCGTCATTTCCATAGTCACGATCTTTGCTATACTTGGAATAATAGGAGCACCTTTTTTCAATGGCAGCGTATCAAAATATTTGATATCATTTGGATTGACGGAGTTTATCGGCGAATTGGGCATTTTAATCGTCAACTTGGGCACGGTTACCATATTCGTAAGATTTACCGAAATATTTTTTGGAAAGTCAGATTTAAAAAAACCATCCGTGGACATTTATTCTACAGGGGTTATAGTTTTTTTAGGGATTCTTTGCTTCCTGGGAGGAATATTTGGACAAGTAATAATATCTTTTCTGTTCAATGTATCCTTTGATGTAGAATTCGCATCCTATATTCAAAAGACAGCAAGCTTCATTGCGACTCTATTTCTTGGGTATGGTCTTTACTACGGATTCATCAAAAAAATCAATATAGCAAAATTTTTACAAAAACATGAACTCACTTTTAACGGCGTTTGCACTACAATAGCGATATTTTTTATTTTCACATTGGCTTATGTAAGAATTACTCATTAGGCGAAAGTAGGTAGGAAAATGGTGGATCTGTACTGGTTGATTCTGCTTCCGATAATCGTAGGGAGCTTTTCCATAATGCTGTCTCAAAGGACTGCAAGGAAAGTAATGGTTTTGCTGCAAATATTAATGGTTGCATTGTCTTTTTCGAGCTTCTACCACGTGCGCACCAATGGACCTGTAGTACAAAATATAGGCGGATGGACTGATTATATAGGAATTACCTTAAGGGCGGATATCCTGGCTTCTGCGATGGTGTTGCTCACCACAGGCATGTTTTTAGGTATGGTGCTTTTTAATCTTAGGAAAAATTACGCAGACAACCTGTATCTGTTTTTATTTATGGCGCTGGAAGGCCTTATTGTAGGAATATTTCTTTCAAATGATCTTTTTAATATCTTTGTTCTTATTGAAGTGTCAACAGTTGTGATCAGTATATTGATAATGTATAAAAAAGACAGTGGATCTATATATGACGGCATATTATACCTTCTCATCAATATAGTGGGCATGTCGTTTTTCTTGTTCGGTTTGGGTATGTTGTATAAAAAGCTAGGCGTAATTGATTTATATGGGATAGAAAGAACGGTATCCACATTGGGAAATCCCAGAATCGTAATACTTCCCTATGCTCTGATAATAACCGCTGTGAGCTTAAAGTCGGCTTTGATGCCTCTGTTTAGTTGGCTTCCAAAAGCACATGGGACGCCCAGTGCCCCGTCAGCGATATCGGCGATACTCTCAGGACTCTACGTTAAAAATGGAGTATATTTATTCATAAGGATACAGAGCGCGTTTGCTACGGTTGTTGATACTACAGATTTCTTCCTTTTAATGGGGTTCATAACCGCTGTAGTGGGTTTTGTGCTGGCGCTTGCCCAACATGATATCAAGCTGATTTTGGCTTATCATACAGTATCACAGATTGGATTGATCATGATGGGGATAAATATGAAGGGTACCCATACTTACTGGGGCGGCGTATACCATATCATGAATCACGCTGTGTTCAAATCCACACTCTTTTTGACTGCGGGGATGATCACAGATGATTATAAGACGAGAAATATCTACAAAATTAGTGGGGTCATGAAGCGCATGCCTGCGGTAGGATATGCTACTTTATTTGCAGTAATGGGTATTACTGGCGCACCGCTTTTTAATGGCAGCATTTCAAAATACCTTATTTCATATGGAGCAAAAGGGAGCTGGGTGGAGTATGCGTTAATATTGGTAAACCTCGGAACAATACTATCCTTTGTGAAATACTCTCAGATTTTATTCGGAAAACCCCTCAAGCCCGGCAGGTCAGACTGTGATGGCCTGAGAAAGGCGGTAGTACTTACTATGGGAGCCATGTGCTTTGTTGGGGGAATTCTTGGAAGATGGATTGTCATGTTCATGTTTGATGTGACATTTGAAGTAGACCCGCTATCATATTGGATAAAGATTTTGATATTTATACTGTCTTTTCTGGCAGGAGCATTGATTTATTTTGGAGTGTTGAAAAAAAATAATTTCTTCACTATAGTAAATACTTTTGAGCTGGGTTTCAACGGAGTCTGCCTATCCATAGCTATGTTCTTTACTGTAGTGCTGGGATACGTTGCGATTATTATGTAGTAGTATAAAAAGAAGCTGTACAGGCATCGTAAAACGTTTACAGCCTTGCTTGACGATAAACACACAAATAAGTTATAATTATAAAACTGAGAAAATTTAAATAGTGATTGCAATCTGCTGCTGAATTTTTGCTTGTGCAAAATACGGGGGAACCAAAAACAGGGGTGAATTCGATAATTCGATAGGGCGATTACCTTCGGCCCGAATCCGTCAGCTAACCTCGGAAGCTTGGAAGGGAAAATGCGGAATAGCTATGTATTTTTGCTTTCAAAGCAGTTTTTACCGAGATGGTGGGAGCTGTTTATTTTTTTCTATAAATATTTTACAGGAGGTCAGAAACATGACAACAGAATATTACAACATCTGCGATGAACAGGATCGTTTTATAAAGCTGGAAAAAAGCATCAAAGCATATGAAATGGCAAAGGGATCTATAAAGACCGGAATTGAAGATTTCGAGATAATTGAAGCTCAAAAACAGAAAATACTAAAAAAACTGGGAGGGACGGAAGAAGATTGGAAAGATTATAAATGGCAGCTTAATAACAGGTTTGACAGCGTAGAGGACATCAGCGACATTTTGAATTTGACAGACGACGAAAAAGAAAAGATGAAAGTCGTTGGAGATAAATTCAGGTTTGCTATTTCTCCCTATTATATGTCCGTCATCAATCCGGATGATCCAAACTGCCCTGTAAGAAAGCAATCCATTCCTTGTGGAGAGGAATTGGATGAATTAGGGGTGCTAGATCCTATGGACGAAGCGGGCTGGTCTCCGGAGGAGCTTGTAACAAGACGATACCCGGACAGACTAATCATTAAGGTTACAAATATGTGCGGCATGTACTGCAGATTTTGTCAAAGGCGAAGAATGATCGGTGAGCATGATGTGAATGCCCCAAAGGATAAGATAAAGAAAGCCATAGATTATGTCAGGAATCATCCTGAAGTCAGAGACGTACTGGTTACTGGGGGAGATTCATTTATGCTCTCGGACAGCATGATAGATTGGCTTTTATCAGAGTTTAGAAGCATCGAACATGTGGAAATCATCCGTTTTGGAACAAGAACCCCTGTCACTTTGCCTCAAAGAATCACGCCTGAACTGGTTGAGATACTAAAAAAGTATCATCCGATATATGTAAATACTCACTTTAACAGTCAAAGAGAAATTACCGAAGAATCTAAGAAAGCTTGCGAGCTGCTTGCAAATGCAGGCATACCTTTAGGCAATCAGATGGTATTGCTAAATGGAGTCAATAACGACCCTCATACAGTAAGAAAGCTAAACCAAAGTCTATTGAGAATAAGAGTCAAGCCTTACTACATATTTCATCCCAAAACGGTAAAGGGTACCTCCCATTTCTGGGTTAACCTCGAAGAGGGGCTGGAAATAATGGAAACCCTTAGAGGCAGAACTTCAGGTCTGGCCATACCCACATACATAGTAAATGGTAGCAAAGGACTTGGGAAAACCCCTGTTCTTCCGAATTATCTGCTATACATAGGTAAGGAAAAGGCAGTATTGCGAAACTGGGAAGGATTGCCTTTTGAGATAGACAATAAAAAGTAACGCGGATAAAATCGCCTGGCAAATGTTACACGCTTACTCGCCATTGCGATTTTATTTTTTTGTTGAAGGGGAATGAGTAATGGATTATACTTTTGGTAAGAGATAAATTTATCACTTGAAAGGGGCTTGGAAATGGATTTGTATATCAGACCGATTCAACTTGAAGATGCGAAGGAAATCAATAATTTAAGGCGCATGGAAGGAATAATGGAAAACATAATGGGACTTCCATCAGAAACCGTTATGGACAGCAAAGGATACATCGCCAAGGAAGACTCTTTGAGACATCAATTTGTAGCAGTGCTTAAAAAAGATAGAAGCAATGAAGTCATAGTCGGTACAGCCGGACTTCACCTAAATGAACTGCCTAGGAAGAGACACTCTGCAACTATCGGTATTATGGTTCATACAGAGTATCAGGGCATGGGGATAGGAAAGCAGCTGATGAATGCCATCTTAGATGTTGCCGACAACTGGCTTATGCTCACTAGAATCGAACTGGAAGTTTTTGCAGACAATGAAAAAGCCATAAATCTATATCAGAAGCTTGGCTTTAATGTGGAAGGCGTAAAGAAAAAAGCAGCGATAAGAAACGGCAGATATGCTGATGAGATGCTTATGAGCAGAATAAGGGAACAGGACTGAAAGTTGCCAGAGTCCAAAGGAGGTGCCCAGTGAAAAAGTTTATGCTTTCGATAATCATTCTTTCGACGCTTTTATCATCCACAGCGTGTTTCTCGCCAGACGAACCGGATGAAACAGTTGCGAGCTTAGATACAGCAGAGTATAGAGCTCAATGGAGCGAAGACTATGAATATGATGTGCCTATAGAAATAGACAGCTATGCAAATTTTGAAATATTTTTGAGCGGCCACCCTCAGCAGGATTTGGAAATTGAAGAGCTAACGCTAAAATTTAATGAAGAATTCTTTATGGATAATCTCATTTATGCCTATGTCAAGTCCGAACCTAGCGGCTCTAATGTGCTTGAAGCAGACAAGGCCGTGCTGGAAAACGGCACATTGATATTGAAAATGGATAGATATGTTCCTGAGATAGGTACTACCGATATGGCAGCGAGAGTATGCATCTTTGCCCTGAGCAGAGAAACGATGACCCAGGTATCGACGGTAATTGGATTAATAACCGAAACAGAGCGTGAATGATATGTACTTCGTATACATGCTGAGATGCGCGGACGAAACCATATATACGGGAATAACCAAGGATATTGAAAAAAGGATAGCGCGACACAATGCGGGTAAAGCATCAAAATACACGAGAGCCAGGTTGCCGGTAGAAATAATTTACTGGGAAAAGTCAGAGGATAGATCTGCTGCGTCAAAACGTGAAGCTCAGATAAAAAAAATGCCCAGAAAAGATAAAATGAAATTAGTGATCGGTTCATCCGATCACTAATTTCATTTTTTGAAGAAATAATTGGCAAGGGCCACTCCGCTGTCGAAGTAATTGCCGGATTCGCTAGCCGAATCTTCTGTAAATCGCTGATTTTCTTTTCTTGAAATCTTGTTGCTGTCAAACAGCACGTAAGGGACCGGATCGCTTGTATGTGTCCTAAGGGCAACAGGGGTTCTGTGATCTGGAAGTATCAGGATTCTAAAAGGTTCTTCCAATGCCTTCAAACCTTTGAAAACAGGTGCAACAACCTTCTCATCTATAAGCTCTATTGATTTGATTTTGCCATTTAAGTCTCCTTGATGGCCGCATTCGTCAGGAGCCTCAAGATGGATATAAACAAAATCATCGCCGTTTTTTAAAGCCTCTACTGCTGCTAAAGCTTTCCCGTCGAAGTTGGTATGAATGGTTCCTGTTGCGCCTTCGACTTTAATTGGATTCAAGCCGGCCAGCACGCCTATGCCCTGAATCAAATCAACAGCTGAAATTACGGATCCGCCTACTCCGTACTTGTCCTTGAAAGAATCGAGGCTAGGTTTTTTACCTTCACCCCATATCCATGCAGAATTTGCAGGATTTAAACCCTTTGCGATCCGATTAAGATTTACAGGGTGATCTTTAAGAATGTCATAGGATTTTTTCATTATATCCAGTATTATATCTTTGTATGGTCCTTTGGGCAGATGTGGCTTTATGTTTTGACCGAGGACATCGTGGGGAGGTGTCAAATCGTAATCGTAAGGTCCGTTTTTCCAAAGGATCAAGTGTCTGTAGCTTACCCCGGGATAATACTTGATATCATCAGTTTCAAGCTCAGCAGCCAGATGATCTATAAGAATTTTGGCCTCTTCCGTGCTAATGTCGCCTGCCGAGTGGTCTGTTATGGTCTTTGATTCATAAGAGCCGTCACCCTCCAACGTAACGAGATTGCACCTGAAGGTTACGTCTGTGGCTGTCAAGTCTACGCCCATGCTCGCCGCTTCCAGGGGAGATCTGCCTTTGTGATATATCTTTGGGTCATAACCCATTACTGAAAGATTGGCTATGTCGCTGCCTGGAGACATAGCTTCGGGAATTGTCTTAACCATTCCTATTTCTCCTTGTTGTGCAAGGTCCGTAATAGCTGGAATATCGGCTACATCCAATGGAGTTTTCATGCCGAGGGATTCTATTTTGTAATCTGCCATTCCATCTACGAGAATTATTACGTATTTCATTTGATCAACTCCGATTAAATTTATGATTTTATATATTGTACCACGAAAAATTGCTTGTCATCAACGCTAGTGCTCAAGTGATTTAATTACGTTTATAAGTTCCGAGGGATTATCTATCCAATATGGAGGATTAAATGGCTCCAGCTCTTGCTTTTTTCGAAAGCCCCAAGTGACTGAAACAGGAGTCATGCCTGCATTCTGGGCTGTTTGGATATCGACGCCGGTATCGCCTACATAAAGACATCGCTTTAAATCTACTCCTGCCTGGCGGGCTATGTGAATTGCGGCTGCAGGGTCTGGTTTTTTTTCAAAGCCGAAATCGGAACCTATTATCGCGGTGAAAGGCCAATCGTTAAGGTAGGCTTTTGCTATTTTTTGAGTGATATAATGATTTTTATTCGTGTTAACCGCTATTTTATAGTTGTTATCAACCAGATAATCCAACAATTCAGCGACTCCATCGTATAAGCGCATGTATTTGTCGTAGTTGGAATCATATGTTTCCATCATTATTTTGTAAAAATAATCGATATCCTCATCACTTCGTTTGTTATCCGGCAAGGATTGGAACACCAAGTTTTTGAGTCCTTTGCCCACAAAAAGCCTGTATTCCTCTAAAGAGTGGGGGGAGAGAGAATGTTCATTCAGTATTTTGTTCATAGAGTATTGGATGCCCTCCAAAGATGCTATCAGGGTTCCGTCCAAATCAAAAACAACCAATTCAATTGCCATGAAATCAGTCCTTCCAATTAAATTTGTATACATTATACCATAATGGAGGCGTTTGCGCATAAACTAAAACCTCGATTCAAAAAAATGAGTCAGGATGCTGTTTTGGGGAATAATATATTAAAGAACGTAATAAAATAGAGCAGATGGCAGGTGTTATCATGAAAAATATGGAGAAGACGATTCTACTGATATACAATCCAGTCTCCGGAACGAGGAGCTTTGCATCTTATTTGGATAACTTTATTTATTCATTTCAAGAACAAGGTTATCAGGTGCATCCGATTAGAAGCAGAAGTGAAGATGATTTCAAGGATGTCATCGAGAAAAAGAATTTGAATATGTACAGTGCATTGTTTATAGCAGGAGGAGACGGATCTGTAAGCATTGCAGTTAATAAGCTGATTCAAATTGGAGCAGATATTCCCCTGGGAATAATACCTGCAGGAACTGTCAATGACATAAGCTACAATCTTGGCATACCCCAAGATATATCCAAGGCTATCAAGGTTCTTTCAGAAATGAAGACGGGGAGGTTCGATATAGGAAAGGTAAACGACAGGTACTTCATGAATTCATGTGGAGCTGGCTTGTTTATCGAGGTCGCCCACACCACTGAGAGGGAGCTTAAAAACATAATGGGAAGAGTGGCATACTACCTAAAAGGAATAAGCGAATTGCCCAACTTCAAGGCTATGAACACTAGAATTGCGGTTGACGGAAAAGTATACAACGAGAACCTGTTTTTATATCTGGTGGTTAATGGCAAGAGCGTAGGCGGGTTCAGAAGCCTTGCTTCAGATGCGTCCATGCAGGATGGACTTTTAGACTTCATCGGTATTAAAGAATGTCAGCTGAACGAGCTTTCAGTTTTATTTGCGCAAATCCTATTGGGGAATTACAAGAACAGCAAAAATGTAATTCACTTTCAAAGCGATAATATAAAGATCGAATGTTTGGGAGAGTATTGCCAAAATATCACAGATGTGGATGGAGAGAAAGGTCCTAGCATGCCTTTGGAAATAGGGATGGTCAAAAGAGGAATTTCAGTCATAATCCCATAATAAATATTAAATGTATTGACATAGAAGTCGGTATAGAGTATGATAGTAAATAACAAATGATAATGATTATCAATGACTAAGATTTACCGACAAAGGAGTTGGGTATGATGAGTATAGTTTTGGTAGGTGGGCACGATAAAATGCACTCTCAATATAAAAATGTAGCCTCGAAGCACGGACACAAGGTTAAGGTTTACACACAGTTGACGGCAGGATTTGAAAAAAGCATTGGACATCCCGATGCCATAGTTCTTTTTACTGACAAGGTCTCGCACAAGATGGTTTGGATTGCAACTAAAAAGGCAAAGAAGGAAAATATACCGATCATAAGAAACCATAGCAGCAGCATTTCTGCTCTTGAAAGTGTATTGAAAAACATGGAAAAAAATGAAAAAGTTCATTAAAGATAGCAACGGAGCTATAATAGAATGCAAAAGCCTCTTTACATGATGTAAGGAGGCTTTTAAGATAACGTTAATAATAAAACTAGCGTTTACAAAATTATGACAGATTGCTATACTCAAACGTATTAAGCTTTAAAATTAATATTTTGCAAGGAGGAACAAGATGCCGTTTCATGTAATAGAAGAGGCTAAGAGATGTTTGCAATGCAAAAAGCCCTTGTGCAGACAGGGTTGTCCTGTAAACACTCCCATACCTCAGATGATCCAGCTACTGCTGGATAAACAAATAACCGAATCTGGACAAATGCTTTTTGAGAACAATCCCATGACTTTGGTTTGTTCACTGATTTGCGACCATGAAAGACAGTGTGAGGGCCACTGCATATTGAATAAGAAAGGCATGCCGATACACGTCAGCAGTATTGAGAACTTTATTTCAGGCAATTATTTCGACAAGACTAAACTTGAACACCCGGAAACAAATGGCATAAAGACTGCCATTATAGGATCAGGCCCAGCTGGGATAACTATAGCAATCCTGTTGGCTCAAAAAGGTTATGAAGTGACTGTTTTTGAATCGAAGGATAAGATAGGAGGGGTTTTGCGTTACGGAATTCCTGAGTTTAGGTTGCCGAAAAAAATATTGGACCAATTCTACGATAAGATGCTAGCAATGGGCATCAAAATACGTCCAAATACGTCTATAGGCAATGAAATGGATATAGACAGTCTATTTAGAGATGGATACAAGTCGGTTTTTATCGGAACCGGTGTATGGAAGGCCAATGCACTTGGCATAAAGGGCGAGACCCTTGGAAATGTTCATTATGCGATAAATTACTTGACCAATCCCGATGTATATAGGCTGGGAGATACGGTTAACGTCATTGGTGCAGGAAATGCGGCCATGGATGTTGCTAGAACAGTCCTTAGAAAAGGTGCCAGAAGTGTTACCGTATTTGCTAGAAGAGACAGGATTTCTGCCAGCAAGAAAGAATTTGATTATGCTTCAATAGAGGGCGTGGAATTTGTATACCATAGAACTCCTGAGGAAATCACAGATGACGGAGTTTGGTTCAAGGACACCATCACGGGAGAAAAGATGTTTTATCCATCAGATTCGACGATAATTTCAGTAAGCCAAGGACCTAGAAATCAAATCGTGTCTACGACAAAGGGAATAGACGTGAACGACAGAGGACTGGTGGTTGCTGATGGATGCGGCAGAACTACAAGAAAAGGAGTTTTTGCTTCAGGCGACGTAGTACAGGGTGCGAAGACTGTAGTTGAAGCAGTCCACTATTCGAAGCTGGTGGTAGATGCTATGGATGAATACATGAAAAATACTGCAGCGGATGAGACTGAAGATTCAGCTAAATAAAAAAAGCCCTCATAGCAGGGCTTTTTCAATTAAATCGGAGTTACGTTTGAGGCCTGAGGTCCTTTGGCGCCATCAGTTATCTCGAATGTAACTTTTTCACCTTCTTCAAGAGTTTTGAAGTTGCTTTTGTTGATTTGAGAATAGTGAACAAAAACATCCTTTCCGTCCTCTGAAGTAATAAATCCATAGCCTTTGTCTGCGTTAAACCATTTAACTGTTCCGTTGGTCATGTTAGATCCTCCTAAATATTTTTTCTTATATTGATTAAAAATTTATTCCAGAAGTACATGACCGGCAAAGCAGGTATGTAAACGATAAACTTTAACAATATAAAAATACACAACATAATTATATAACCCAGGGAATTTATTTGCAAGATTAATTTAAGATGGATTGTTATTGACAAAAAAAAAGTTATGGAATATCATTTGATTATCAAACAATTTGCTAATCAAATTATTATTAATGGAGTTGATAAAATGAATTTGCCTGAACTTAAAATAGGAGATTTAACAGCAAGGCTTCCGATAATCCAAGGAGGAATGGGCATTGGTGTTTCCTTGTCATCATTGGCAGGTGCCGTTGCTAATCAGGGAGGTATCGGCGTAATTAGCGGGGTACAAACCGGATTCAACGAAGAGGATTTCCGGACAAATAACCTTGCTGCTAATATAAGAGCTATTCAAAACGAAATAAGAAAAGCCAGAGAAATCTCTCCAAAGGGCATAATAGGCATCAATATACTGACAGTCGCCACTCAGTACAAGGAATTGGTAGAAGCGGCCGTTAAGGAAAAAATCGATGTAATTATATCTGGGGCAGGACTTCCTAAAGATCTTCCCAAATACGTTAAGGGAACAAAAACAAAAATCATACCAATAGTTTCTTCGGGAAAAGCTGCAAAGATTATGGCGAAGCTCTGGATAAGAAACTATGACTATATACCAGATGCAGTCATAGTAGAGGGACCTGAAGCGGGAGGACATCTTGGGTTTTCTGCTGATGAACTTAGGGAGAATCCCCCGACACTATCGGATCTATTAAAGGATGTCATTGAAAATCTAAAGCCATTTGAAGAAAAATACAACAAAAAAATACCGGTAATAGCGGCGGGAGGCATCTTTGACGGTAAAGATGTTGCGAGATACATAAGTGAAGGCGCTGCCGGGGTTCAAATGTCTACAAGGTTCGTTGGGACAGAAGAGTGCGATGCTCACATGAACTATAAAATGGCTTATGTCAATGCAAGAAAAGAAGATGCAGTAATCGTTCAAAGCCCAGTAGGATTGCCGGGAAGGGCTATTATGAACAAATTGATCAAGAGACTGGAGCTTGACAAGGTTCCGGTTAAAAAATGCTACAGATGCATTGACCATTGCGACCCAAAAACAACTCCTTATTGCATATCGGATGCATTGATTGCCGCAGTTCAGGGAGATATAGACAACGGTCTTTTGTTTTGTGGAAGCAACGTCGATAAGATAACAGAAATTACTACGGTAGAAAAAGTAATAAACAGCATAATAAATGAAGCGAAAGAGTATTAATAGAGGCTTCACCAGCTTTATTGGCTATATTAGCAGCAACCATGCGCGCCTTAATTTACTTAGGCGCGTTTTTTGTGTGAGAAAACCATACGCTGTGCGTATGGTTCAAAAAAGCTTTAGCTAT
>CAZOTE010000018.1:0-4952 GCA_964582705.1 uncultured Eubacteriaceae bacterium
ATTGCGGCCTGGTAGTTCAGTTGGTTAGAATGCCAGCCTGTCACGCTGGAGGTCGAGGGTTCGAGTCCCTTCCAGGTCGCCATTTTTTATAAGGAAATAAGAGTTGTACTTTTTATAATCGAAAACTTGTTCTAAAAACAAGGGACTCGAACCCAGAGTGGGTTTCGAGGTGGTGCGAAGCAATTCAAGATGCTAAATGCATGTTGAATAGGCGAGAAAGGTCCGAGTGAAGGTTTTCTACGAGGATGTTTTTACGCGAAGCGGAAATGTCCCTTCCAGGTCGCCATTTTTTATAAGGAAATAAGAGTTAAATATATGTTTTCGTGCTGGTGTGGCTCAACGGTAGAGCAGCTGACTTGTAATCAGCAGGTTGTAGGTTCGATTCCTATCACCAGCTCCATAGAAACTTTCAGAATCGCTATGCGGTTCTTTTTTTATTGTGTCTAAAAATCAATTGTGCAAAAAGGGCGGTTGATTTCAACCGCCCTATATCGCTTATTTATCTTGCTGATCAAAAATATCTCCTAGGATATTCCCTATGGAATTGTCTGACTCATCCTCATAAACCGTCTCATTTACTTCGATTTCTTTTGCCGGCTCTGCAACAAGCTCTTTGATGCTCAAGGAAATCTTCTTTTGCTCATCATTTATGCCTATTATCTTGGCCGTAACCTGATCGCCGGCATTCAATACATCCTCTACCTTTGCAACCTTATCATGGGACAGTTCGCTGATGTGAATCAAGCCTTCAACCTCTTCCATTATCTCAGCAAAAGCTCCGAAAGGGGCGATTCTAGTTATCTTAACATCCACTTCATCACCTGTGCTGTACTTCTTGGAAAATACAGTCCAAGGCTCTTCGCTAAGTTCCTTAATGCTCATCTTGATCTTGTATTCTTCTTTATTGACCTCAGTTACAACGGCTTTTACTTCGTCCCCAATCTTGTACATGTCAGAAGGATGTTTTACCCTTGCCCAAGACAAGTCGCTTATGTGCACGAACCCATCAATCGGACCTACTTTTACAAAAATACCGAAATTAGTAATTGATTTTATAGGGCCTTCCAGGATATTCCCAATTTCTACTGAATTAATGAATTCGTCCTTCGCTTTGGTCTCTTGTTCCTTCTTTTCCTTGTATTCTTGTTCCAATACGACCTTTTGAGAAAAAATGACTCTGTTTTTTCTTTTGTCAAATTCGATTATAAGACCTTTTACGCTCTTGCCAACCAAGGTTTCCAGGTCCTTTACGAATCTCATGTGGTATTGTGATGCAGGCATGAATGCCTGCCCTAGGCCCAGATCAACTATAAGTCCACCCTTGACAGCTTTAATCACAGAGCCTTCAAGAAGCCTCTTTTCGTTGAATGCGTTGTATAGCTCCTCTGAAGCCTTCTTTTGCATGACCTTCTTTTTAGATACTTCCACGTTTCCGTTTCCGTCGTTTAAATTTGTGACCATCACTTCTATTTCGTCTTCGACTTTTACCGCTTCAGTAAGGTCGATATCCTCGTCAGTATATTCATCCTTGGATAGAATCGCATCAGCCTTGTAGTTGATATTTAAGTAAATTTCATTCTTATTTACTCCTATCACCTTTCCAGTCACGATGCTTCCCTTTCCAAGTCTTCTAAAAGTCTCCTCGTAGGATGCTTCCATTTCTGAATCTTTCAACATTTCTTCAAATGATTTTGTCATCTTATTGATAACCTCCTTAATAATCCAATGGGGTGTTGATGCTCCTGCTGTAATGCCTACTGTTTCGCAGCCTTTCAAAATATCAATATCCAATTCATCAGCTGTTTCGATGTGAACTGTTTTTTTGCAATGCTTCCTTCCGATGTCGGCAAGCTTTTTTGTATTAGAGCTATGTCGCCCTCCAACGATTATCATACAGTCGGACTCCTTAGCAATCTGCGCCGTCTCCTCCTGCCTGGTTTTTGTGGCATTGCAAATAGTATTAAGAATAATTGCTTCAGGGTATGATTTCTTTATCTCCTCAGATATTTCTTCGAAAGTCCCGCGATTCATGGTAGTTTGCGCTACAACGCATATTTTATCATATTTTTGGTCAATTGGCACACTATTTTTATCATTGATTACTTCTGCCTTATAATCACACCAGCCGTTTATTCCAATGACTTCCGGATGTGTGCTATCTCCTACTATGAATATTTTGTAATCTTTTTGATAATATTCCTTGACTTTATTATGTATTTTTTTGACGTAGGGACAAGTTGCATCTATCAACTCGACTCCGGTCTCGGCAATTTCTTCAATTATGTCCGCACCCACCCCATGAGACCTTACTGTGATGATGCCACCCTTGGCAGATCCAACATCGCTAATAATCTTTACCCCCTGTTGCTCCAGCTTGTCAGTAACTTGCCTGTTGTGTATCAAAGGTCCCAAAGTAAATATATTATCCTCGCCCTTTTCAAGAGCGTCTTCCACCTTTTTCATCGCCTGGTTTACTCCAAAGCAGTAACCGGCGCTTTTAGCCAAGATTATTTTCATGTCTCCACCTTCAATCCTTAGCAAGCTCTTTGATTCTTTCCATTATCATCAAACTTATCTCCTTGAGTTTTTCCTTGTCGTTTTTCACGCCGTAATACTCCTTCAAGCTGATGGGCTCGCCTATGTTAATGTGAATAGTGCTCCTGAATTTATAGTTACCCCTCAAACCTACAGGTATAACATCGCATTTTGATTTTAGAGCCAGAACTGCGAGACCGGATTGCGGATTTCTCTCCACGCCTTCCTTGACTCTCGTTCCCTCTGGAAATATCCCCAGAACCTCGTCGTTTTTAAGTACCCTTAAAGCGCTTTTTATTGCATTTACATCCGCTTCTCCCCTTCTTACAGGTATGACAGTCAGCTTGTGCAAAACCCATGAAAAAACCTTGTTCTTGAAAAGCTCCCGCTTTCCTAGGAAGCTTATGTGCCTTTTTCCGGTCCTGCAGGCTACTATGACGGGATCTGCCCAATGAATATGATTTGAGCTTATTATAAGCGGAACCCCCTCGGGAATGTTTTCTTTTCCTCTTATGTCGAATTTATAATATATGCTTAAAAAAATATTAACTAAAAATTTAGCCACATCGTAGAACATATTCATTCTCCCTTGATTTTCTTTGCCATCAATTCCACTACCTGATCTATTTCCAGTCCCGAGGTATCGATGACGACAGCATCCTTTGCCACCCTCAAAGGCCCTGTTTTCCTGTTTTTATCTTCCTCGTCCCTTTTGGCGATTTCCTTTTTAAGGCTTTCAAAAGACATCATTGCCGATTTATCATCCATCTCCTTAAATCTCCTCTTTGCCCTGATTTCGATAGAGGCATCTAAGTAGAACTTATAATCCGCATCCGGCATAACGACTGTGCCGATGTCTCTTCCATCCATTATTACATCGGAAGACTCTGATATTTTCTTTTGCTTGGCAACCATGATCTTTCTTATTTCGTCGATTTTGCTGATCACGGATACCAACCTGTTGACCTGTGGGCTTCTGATTTGTATTTTTACATTCTCTCCATCTAGATATATCTCATTGTCCTTAAAATATATGTCGGAATTCTCAACCGCCTTCACAACTGCTTCCTCATTTTCCGGATCAATGCTTTCTTTTATTGTTTTATAAGTTGCAGCCCTGTACATGGCTCCTGTGTCTAGGTAATTTATACCCAATTTTTTAGCCAATATCTTCGATATGGTACTTTTGCCTGCACCAGCAGGTCCGTCTACCGCAATTTTCACTTTTTATCCTCCCTACTCTCCAACAGTCCCGCAATGTATCCTGTTGAAAATGCTATTTGAAGATTAAACCCTCCGGTCATTGCATCTACATCAATGACTTCTCCGGCGAAGTACAATCCCGATATTTTTTTAGACTCCATTGTGCTGGGATCTATATCTTTGGTTTCGATTCCTCCAGATGTCACGATGCCGAGTTTTATGTCTGCTTTTGATTTAACTGATATTTTAAATCCTTTTAAAACACTTGCCAGTTCAAGCCTTTCTTCCTTGGAAATTTGATTTGCCCTTTTTTGCTCATCAATCCCTGACATTTTTATCACAATTGGTATCAATCGCTGTGGGAGCAGATCGTCCAGGCTGTTTTTAAATTGTTTATTGCTGTACTTTTCAAAATCCCTCTGGAGCCTTCTGTCCAAAGTCTTTATATCGAGTGCAGGTTTTAAGTCTATTACTACAAAATACTTTTTCCCTTCCTTAACATAAGAACTAAGAGACAGTATAACGGGTCCAGATATGCCGAAATGGGTGAATATCATCTCTCCAAACAGATCTCTTTTTTTCTTTCCCGATTCAAAGAGCGTTGCCTTTATATTCCTTAGGGAAAGACCCTGGAGTTCCTTAATGAAAGGATCTTCAGAAACCAAGGGTATTAGAGCTCCGTGAGCTTTTTTAACACTATGACCAGTTTTTTTTGCAAAATCCAGTCCATCTCCTGTTGATCCGGTCTGGGGATATGTAACTCCTCCCGTTGCCAATATCACCTTGTCTGCTAAAAGCTCCTCCCCATTGTCAAGGATAACTCCCGCTGCCTTGCCGTTCTTTATCAGCAAATCTTTGACGCCTGTGTTCAGCATCACTTTGACATTGTTATGAATTAGATATCTTTCCATAGCTTTTATGACATCGCTTGATTTGTCGCTCGCGGGAAAGACCCTTCCTCCTCTTTCGACTTTTTCCTTCAATCCCATTTGGTTGAAAAAGGCAATGGTATCCATGTTGGTGAAGGAATAAAATGCGCTGTATAAAAACTTCTTGTTCGTTATCACGTTTTCAAAAAGTTCCTCCACATCACAGTCATTGGTAAAGTTGCACCTGCCTTTACCAGTTATAAAAAGCTTTTTGCCTAGCTTTTCATTCTTGTCCAAAAGAACCACATCATTTCCCTGGGAGGCCGCTTTGCCTGCGGCCATCAT
>CAZOTE010000018.1:4962-34307 GCA_964582705.1 uncultured Eubacteriaceae bacterium
CATTCCCGCCGGCCCACCGCCAATTACTACAACTTTATACATTCGCTTCTCCTTTATTGCGGCCTTTGATTTTATAAATCCATAACATCATGCCTGACTTATATTTTTAAAACTCTCCTGTTTATCTCAATTTTTTTATCATTATCAAATAGGGGCTGTCTTTGACATTTATATTTGCAGCTTTAAGAACAAAGTAATCCTTGTTTGAAGTCTCTCCAAGGTAATCCTCGATTGCAACTGCCTCCGCCTTGCCTGCCTCATGACCTGGATAAAGGCATATTGTGACCATGCCTCCTGTTTTTAGCAACCCAAGGCATTTTTTTATTGATTCCAAAGAACATTTTTTCTCCGTAGATATTTTTTTGTCCCCACCTGGCAGATATCCCAGGTTGTACATTGCGAAACTGAGCTCTTCTTCTATGTACTCATCAATTTTATCATGAGAATCCAAGATAAGCTCGGTGGTAGCCAAACAATTATTCAGAAGCTGCTTGGTATTTTTAACTGCAGCCTCTTGAACGTCAAATGCATATACTTTTCCCTCTTTCCCCACTAACTCAGCGAGCATAAGGGTATCATTGCCGTTTCCCATAGTTGCATCCAATACCGAATCTCCAAGCATTGTGTTTTCCCTGGCACAGTTTCGGGCAAGCTCAGTGATAAGATATTTTTTAATTTGGCTCACCTTCTGCACCTTGTACTTTCAATAAAATCCTGAGACCGGAAACATGCATATCCCTTTGATATATATGTTTCGTTATTGATTTTTTTAAAATATCCGGAAAGCATTTCATTGCCGCAATCATAGCAAGCTACAAAGACTCCCTCCAGATGAAAGTAATTGATAGATGTCTTTATCATGCCGTCTAGATCCCTGGCATCTTCGCTGAGCAATAGGACATTTTTTAATATCACCTTGTCTCGGGTTGCCTCTATGGCCAAAGCGGCCAGCAGACGTTCTTCTTCAACTACGGTACATACATGGGTTATATCGTCAATTTTAAAGATATCTTTGTTTTTAGCATTTAGCTTCTCCACAACGATTTCAATCACTGGAACACATCTCCTTAAGCTGTTTTACCTCTTTTGGCAAGAGGTGGCGCCATTGTCCCTTTTTCAGTTCACCTAACTCCAGCAAGCCTACGGACACTCTTTTAAGGCTTGTTACCGGATGGCCTATGGCTTCGCACATTTTCCTAACCTGACGGTTTCTTCCTTCGTGAATCTCTATCTGTATGAGAGAGGATTCTTTTTTTCTTTTTATGATCTCAACTCTCGCTGGAGCAGTAATTCGACCTTCGATTTCGATTCCGTTTTTCAAGGCTCTCAGCCCAGCTTCAGATACGCTGCCTTTCACAAATGCCAAATACTTTTTGTATATTTTATGTTTAGGATGAGTCATCAGATAAGAAAAATCTCCATCGTTTGTCAAGATTACAAGTCCTTCCGTCATGAAATCAAGTCTTCCAACAGGATAAAGCCTTTCCGGTAGATTTACAATATCCAAAACGGTCTTTCGCCCTTTTTCGTCCTTTGCCGAAGTGATCACCCCTGTAGGTTTGTTGAGCATTATGTATATTTTGCTGTCCTTTATACCCACTGGTCTTGAGTCAAATTCAACAAGGTCATTATCCGGATCAACCAAACATCCCATGGCAACTACGACCTTGCCGTTTACCTTTACTCTCCCTTGGAGTATTAGCTCTTCGGCTTTACGCCTGGAGGCAACTCCGCACTGGGCCAAATATTTTTGAAGCCTCAATTCAATCCCACCTTTACTGGATTAGCCTTTAATATTTTATCTTAATTAAGTAACATAATCAATGGATTTAATACAGCAGTCGATACACAAAAAAAGAGCCGAAGCTCATTTTTCAACTATTTTTTCCTGTATTCCGTTGACAAATTCATCATATGATGGAAGTTCCTTAATGTTTGTTATGTTGGAGTATTTTAAAAACTCTACTGTAGTTTCAAAAAGCATGGGCTTGCCAGGCGCATCCAGCCTTCCCCCCTCCTTTATGAGATTTCTGTCTAAAAGGGTTTGTATGGAGCTGCTGGATTTAACTCCCCTCAAGGCCTCTATTTCAACTCGGGTTACAGGCTGCTTGTAGGCAATAATCGCCAAGGTTTCCAAGGACGCCTGTGATAGGGAGGCCTTGTTTTTTTCATAAAGCAGCTTGTGTATAAATTCATAGTTTTGTGGATCTGTACACATCTGGTATCGGTTGTTCATCTGTTTGATTCGAACTCCCCTGCCTGCGTCTTTATACTCGTCCATAAGCTCCTGGATCGTCTTTTTAACCGATGTGCTGTCCTCTTCCAATGCCTGGGACAGCTCACCAAGCGATACGGGTTCTCCCATTGCAAATAATATGCTCTCGATTATTGATTTTTTATCTTTTTCGTTCATATTGCACCTGCTCACATTCTACTGATTATTATTTCATCAAAGTTCTTGTCTTGTCGAAATTTAACCATGTTGTTTTTTACAAGCTGCAGCAACGCGAGGAAGGTTACGACCACTGCCTGGACAGATTTCGCGCCCTTGAAAGCCATTGAAAACTTGATGGTCGGGCTTTCGCTAAGCAGGACTTCCAAGTCCCTGATTTTATCTTCTATCCTTACCACCTCTTTTTGTATGGTGTGGATATCCTTATCTTCTCCTTCGAGAATAAGGCTATTTGCCGCCAGCACGTTGCGCAGCGACCTTAAGAGCTCCTGAACGTCTACCGGCGTCTCAACCTCACCGCTAAAGGGTATGTATTCAGGATCCTTGAAGTAAGTCTTCATGTACATGACTTCCTTTTCCTTCATGAATGCACTGATTTCCTTGAATATCTTGTATTCATAGAGTCTTTGAGCGAGTTCTTCCCTGGGGTCTATCTCTTCCCCCTCGTCATCTTCCTCCACAGGCAGAAGCATCTTGGACTTTATCTCTATAAGCCTGGATGCCATTAGAATGAACTCGCTGGTAAGCTCCAGGTTTTTTTCTTTCATTTTATCGATGTATTCCAGGTACTGACTTGTGATAGATGCGATGGGTATGTCGAATATATCGATCTCATTCTTGTTTACCAGATGCAACAGCAGATCAAAAGGTCCCTGAAATTCTTCCAGCTTAATTTCATAGTTCATATGCACACCTCAATCACAAAAATATTTGCACTAAATATATAAGCCCGTATGAAACTACGTTGTAGGCCGGAATTATTATCCTGGATATCATCCCAGTGACCGCCAATACCAAGATGACGGGATATCCAAACCTTTCATACTTCCAAAAATAAGCTTCCAGCTTATCCGGCAGCAAGCTGGCGATTACTTTTGATCCGTCCAGCGGTGGAAGGGGTATCATGTTAAATATGGCAAATATGATATTGAACTGCAGCAGCATAGCAAAAAATTCGATTCCCATGCCGTTTGTTAGCATTATCCAAATCACTGATAATAGTGCTATCATCAGATTCATCACAGGACCGGCCAATGCAACAAGCAAAGTTCCCTGTTTTCTGTTTGTAAAATAATTGGGGTTGTATGGTATTGGCTTTGCCCAACCGAATCTGAAAAAAAACAACATCATCAGCCCCGTTGGGTCTATGTGTTTGATGGGATTCAATGTAAGTCTCCCCATCTGCTTTGCTGTTGGATCCCCTAGCTTGTAAGCTGCAAATCCATGAGCTAGCTCGTGGAATGTGATGGAAATCAACAATGCCGGAAGCATGTATATAAAGCTATCAAACCTATCAAGAATTCCATTCATTATTTATACCAATCTGGAAGCCTATCTTTTAGTATAATGTCTTCGTAAGTTTCCCTTTCTACTATTATTTGATCCTTATCCTCCTTGAGCAGAACTACCGCTGGTTTTGGAAGCCTGTTGTAATTGCTTGCCATGGAATAATTATACGCACCGGTATTCAAAACGGCCAGTATATCTCCGGGCTCGCATTTTGGAAGCAAAACGTCGGTAATCAAGGTATCAGTCTCGCAGCACCTTCCGCTTATAGTCACCAGCTCCTCTTCATCATCCGAAAATACCATCTTGTTTGCTACGACCGCATGGTAAAGCGCATCATACAAGGCTGGTCTAGGGTTGTCCGCCATGCCTCCGTCCACGCTTATGTATTTCCTGGTATGCGGAATTTCCTTTACAGTGCCCACTTCATAAAGAGTAATGCCCGCTGTTCCTACGATAAACCGTCCCGGCTCAACGAGAAGTTTCGGAAACTTCAAGCCTATTTCATCGCATTTATTCTTTGTAAAGTAAACAAGCCTTTGAACGTAAGTGTCTACGTCGAATACGGAATCATCCTTTAGGTATGGGATTCCGAAGCCTCCCCCAAGGTTCAGCTCTTTCATCTCAAACCCATAACCTTCGATTTTCTTCATCAGCTTCAACATCGTTTCGGCAGCTAATAAAAACGGTTTCTCGTCGTAAATCTGAGATCCAATATGGCAGTGGAGCCCTATTATGTTTAGATGGATGAATTTCTTAGAATCCGAAAGCACTTTATCCACAAGCTTAAGGGGCACGCCAAATTTAGAGTCTATCCTTCCGGTCTGTACGTACTCGTGTGTGTGGGCTTCTATCCCCGGAGACACTCTCACCATTACCTTTGGCTTATGATTCTTTTCTGCTGCGATTCTGTCAAGGATTTCAAGCTCATATTCACTGTCAGCGACAATCTTTCCCACCTTGTTATCAAATGCCATCTCTATTTCAGCAATGGACTTGTTAGATCCGTGAAAACAGACTTTTTCCATGGGGAAGCCTGCCTTTATTGCAGTGTAGAGCTCTCCTCCTGAAACTACATCTAGTGAGAGTCCTGCATTTTCAACAATTTTGCACATGACTATTGTTAAAAATGCTTTGCCTGCATAGTTTATCTCGTAATCAATATTGCATTTTTCAAATGCCGTTTTCATCGTTTCGGCATTTTCTTCGATTATATCTTCACTCAACACATAAAGAGGGGTTCCGTATTTTTTTGCCAGCTCCACAGTATCGTGATTTGAAAAAATAAAGTTATCCAATTAAATCTACCTCCAAAATTTTTCTAAGCTTCTCTATTTTTCATTTAAGCTTAGAAAAATATTATAACATTAATGCAAAATAAAAAAAAGGCTGCAGAATAACTACAGCCTTTATATATTGATATTTAAGTTTTTTTCAAGACTTCCCTTGCAAAGCTCTCCCCATTGGCAATAGATTCTGTTTGTAAAAACTCAGCTATCGTCTGTCCTATATCCGAAAAGCTCTTTCTCACTCCTATGTTGACAGGATTTACGGAGTCCCCATATACCAAAACAGGAACATACTCTCTTGAATGGTTGGTGCTCTCGGTAGTAGGATCGCATCCATGGTCTGCATTTATTACTAAAACATCTTCCCTATCCATTTTGCCTATCAACTTGCCAAGTTGCTCATCGAAATCCATAAGGGCATTACTGTAACCTTCCACATCGTTTCGATGCCCATATATCATGTCAAAGTCCACCAAATTTACAAATATCAGACCTCTATCCACCTCTTTCATCAGTGACATGGTAATTTCCATTCCCTGTTTGTTGTCTTTCATCTTTATGCTTTTAGTAATTCCGCTGCCTGCAAATATGTCGAATATCTTGCCTACTCCATATACCCCAATCCCTTTTCTTTCAACCATGTTAAGCACGGTATCATGATACGGGCTTAGAGAGTAATCATGCCTGTTTCTGGTCCTCGCATAATTTCCATTTCCCTTCCCTGTGAAAGGTCTTGCAATAACCCTTCCTACAGCCAAATCTCCAGACAGCATCTCACGGGCTGTCTCACACATCCTGTATAATTCTTCAAGAAAAATTACATCCTCATGGGCTGCTATCTGAAACACGCTGTCACCTGATGTATAAACTATGGGAGAGCCGGTCTTAACGTGCTCATCTCCCAATACATTGATTATCTCAGTACCTGATGCAGGGTAATTACCCAAGGTCTTTCTTCCTATTTTGCTTTCAAATTTTTTTATTAACTCTGGTGGAAATCCATCGGGGAATAATGGAAACGGCTTTTCCAAAACTATTCCTGCCATCTCCCAATGGCCGGTAGTTGTGTCTTTGCCGGGAGACATCTGTGCCGCTTTGCCGTGAGCTGCCACAGGATTCTCTGCCCGGGGAATAACACTTACCCCCTCTATCAGACCCAAACCCATTTTTTCAAGATTCGGAAGCTTCAGTCTGGGATTTTCCCTATATAGGTTTTCCAAAGTATTGCTTCCTTCATCTCCGTAATCTCCTGCATCAGGCATTTCGCCGATGCCTACGCTGTCTATCACTAACCATATGACTCTTGCCGCCACTTTAATCACCTACCTAAAATTTTATAAGTATACTACATCGATACCTATAACTAAAACTATTTAAACAAATATTTTCTGCACATGGCAATCGCTGCCAGCGTCTTTCCATCTGTTATGTCTCCTCTTTCAATCATGCCATCCAGCTCATTCAATCCAACCATGACGATATCCATCATTTCGTCTTCGTCCCTGTTCAGCTTTCCTTCAACTAGATTTTCAGTATAATATATGTGGATCAGCTCATTAGAGAAACCAGGTGTAGTATGTATTTCGCCAATTTTCGTTATATCAGTCGCCTTCATGCCGGTCTCTTCTTCCAACTCTCTTAAGGCGCACACCGTCGGGTCCTCTCCTGGATCTATCTTTCCAGCTGGCATCTCAAGAAGAACTTTGTCGATGGGTTTTCTGAATTGCCTGACCAAAATTACTTTCCCATTGTAGTTTGCAAGAACCGCACTTGCTCCTCCATGGGTGATAATCTCCCTAACAGATTTTGTTCCGTTGGTCAGCTCCACATCCTCCACCCTTAAATCTATTATTCTTCCCTTGTATATTTCCTTGGAATTTATAGTTTTTTCATAAAACATGATTATCCCCTCCATTGCAAAAACCCTGCTTAAACAGGGTTATTTTCTTTTAAAAGTTTATTTAGTTCGTCAATAAATGTATTCAAATCTTTAAATTGTCTGTAAACGGAAGCAAATCTTACATAAGCGACCTCGTCAAGGTTTTTGAGATTCTCCATGATCATTTCGCCTATAGCGTCTGAAGAAACTTCTCTTTCCAATGTCTGATATACTTCTTTTTCGATATCGTCCACGATAGACTCTATTTGTTTAATTGAGATCGGCCGTTTTTCACAAGCTCTCAATATTCCGTTCATAATTTTATTTCTGTCGAACTGTTCCCGATGTCCACCTTTTTTCACAACCATCAACGGTATGTCCTCGATTTTTTCGTATGTTGTGAATCTCTTTGCGCAATTGAAGCATTCCCGTCGCCTTCTTATTACATTTCCTTCCTCAGTTGGCCTGGAATCAACTACTTTGCTTTCCATATGACTGCAAAATGGACATTTCAAACGATCTCCCCCTAAATAAAAACTAAGACTATTATAACCCATCATTTTTTTTATGTCCACAATAAGAATGTTTAAAGATTGACGCAGACACTCGCTTTCAGCAAAAAAGACGACCATTAGGTCGCCATATAATACTATTTATTTGCTTCTTTTCAAAAAGCTTGGGATATCGAATTGATCCATTGGGTTTGATGGCTGGGCTTTTTGCTGATGTGCCTGCTGAACAGGAGCTGTCTTATTGGAAAACCCTGTCGCTATTACAGTGATCTTGATTTCGTCCTCCATGCTCTCGTCTATAGCCGCACCAAATATAACATTCGCATCCGGATCTGCAGCTTCTCTCGCGATTTCTGCTGCCTGGTCTACCTCGAAAAGGGTAAGGTTTGATCCTCCTGTGATGTTTAAAAGCACTCCGGTAGCTCCATCTATCTGAGTTTCCAGCAAAGGACTGTGAATAGCTTGCTTAGCAGCTTCTGCTGCCTTGTTTTCTCCAGTTGCTACCCCGACTCCCATGTGAGCAAGTCCTGTGTCTTTCATAATAGTCTTTACGTCTGCAAAGTCCAAACTTACAAGTCCCGGAATCGCTATAAGGTCAGATATGCCTCTGACCCCTTGCAACAAAACATTATCAGCCATCTTAAAAGCATCTCTCAAAGAGGTAGTCTTGTCTGCAAGCTGCAGCAATCTATCATTGGGAATCGTAACAAGGGCATCTACGCTATCGCTAAGAAGCCTTATCCCAAGGTCTGCATTGTTCATTCTAACTTTTCCTTCAAATGAGAACGGCTTTGTTACCACCCCCACAGTAAGAACTCCCATTTCCTTTGCGACTTTCGCGACTATGGGAGCGGCTCCCGTTCCGGTTCCTCCACCCATGCCAGCTGTTACAAAAAGCAGATCCACTCCTTTTATGGACTCTCTCAGTATATCTTCGCTTTCTTCGGCTGATTTTTGACCAATTTCCGGATTCGCTCCGGCTCCTAATCCTGAAGTCGTTTTTTCGCCTATTTGAATCCTCTCTTGAGCTAAGGATAGAGACAAAGCTTGATTGTCAGTATTTACGACAGCAAAGCTAACTCCCTTTAGTCCCGACTCAATCATTCTGTTGACTGCGTTGTTTCCTCCACCGCCAACACCTATTACCTTTATCGAAGCGAACTGTTCAAATTCCATATCAAATTGAAGCAAAGTAATACCCCCTAGAGAAATAATTATTTTTATTCAGTGTTGAATGCTGTTAGTGTTTATAATATTTTTGTTCTATTTTGTTTAAAAATATCCTTCTTATTATGGCAAAGTTTTGGAACAGCCTGGTTCCGAATGTGAATATGGCCGCATAATATAGGGGAATCCCTACTCTATCGCCAAAATACGCCAAAAATGTAGCTATCGTGACATTGCCGAAGAAACCAGAAATGAATATATGAGAATCGAAATGCCCTTCCATTTCAGCTCTAATCCCTCCAAATACCGAATCCAAAGACGCCAACAAGGCTATGGACATGTACGACGTGTATGATGAAGGAAGATCCAAGGGCAAAACAAATCCTAGAAAAATCCCCAATGCAAGTCCTGCAAATGCTAAAATCATCCGTAAATCACCTTTCCAACAACCTATTACAGGTTGTCCCTGCTTTTAATAACAACATGTTCTTTTTCTTCGATAGATACATTGATTTCCCAGTGTCTCAAGAGCTGCACTATGCTGTCTTGAGCTTCCAATCCGGCATACAGGCGATCCTTGTTTCCTATGGCTTCTATTACAAAGGGCGTTCCCGCTACAAAATCGTCAATATAAATAACCGGCCCGGCACAGTCTATCTGGGAATCCCAGGAAAGTCTGTAGCCGTTTATGGCTATCACCTCAGCTCCGTTTGACTTGAGCTCATTAATGATTTCCAGAACATCGCTGTTGTGGATAATGAAATTATTAATATTTTCCCCAGGCTGAAGTTCCCTGGTGCTATCGGAGAGCTCCATTCTCAGGCCTTGACCTGCCACGTCGCCCTTTCCCGTAATTATATCATATCTAGCCAGCTCATTGTACAGTTCATTTTCCAAAACTGCATAATCCGGATCATCGACAGAGTAAAATTCCAGCTTTTCTTCCAGTTCTGAAATGCTTTGGTACAAATCTTCGTTTCTTGTTTTCAGTTGACTGATTTCACTTTGATAGCTGTAAATTGTCTTTGCCGTAATAATTCCGTTCCAGCTTCCAGTTCCTCTTGAAGTATTAAGAAAGAACACAGCCATAATCAACCCGGATATGGCAAAAACAACGAACACCTGCCAATCAGATTTCTTAAACTGCCTTTCCATCATTCTTCACCAACCGGCTTGGCATATCTGAAGTTTATCGTTCTGTCGTATTTTTCAACTGTCAATTCTTCCATCTCTTCTATAGATACGCTTATGTAATTTGCCCTCATTATATCTGCTATGCCCGATCTTATGAGTATCGCCGATTTCAAGGTTTTAGGGTCTCCTATGACCTTAAAGACAAAAGGTCTGGAATGCCTGGCTCCGTTAATGTTTATATGGCTTCCTGCCAGTCTGATTTCAGATATGCTGACCAGCCTCTCTCCATTAATAGAAATCGCTTCTGCACCGGCTGCATTAAGTTCGTTAACCAGTAAAAGCAAGAGTTCTGAATTGTAAAGAAAGGGATCAAAGCCGTCGTTCTCCACGCTGTCGTAATCGAGGGTTATCTGAAGCCCTTCACCTTCAAGATCAGTTTGACCTGAATAAGTCCTAGCGTCGCTAACGTCTTGAAGCAATCTTTCGATATACCTGCTGTTATCCGCTGCTTGAGATTCAAATTCCGCTACTCTGCTGGATAACTCCCCAGCCCTTTGGGAAAGCTCGGCATTTTCTCTTTTAAGCTGATTTAGCTCGATCAAAAGATCATCTGCCCTTTGGCTGCTTACCAGCCCCCCCAAGTTTCCTATAGTCTGCATCTGAAGGACAATCATCACTCCAATGATCACGCAGATTGCAGCTATCTCCACTCTTCCTTTAAACTTTTTCAATATATTCTCTCCTTGTTACCTTGGAGTATATGTTGGATTTCCTCCATGGGTTAAATCTACGATCATCCTGTCGTCATTTTCAGTTAAAAATGTGTATAAAAAATTGATTCTAGACTGTATGTTTTCTTTGTCCTTGACTTTTATTATACTACCACCATTTGTATATATATGCAAATGTTTTTCTTTTGTTACGTTTATTTCCGATATTCTTCCAGTCAACTCAAAATCCCTAAGCAATCCCAGCACCCCGAGCACGTTGTTTCCAACCCAAGCGGGTTCGATTGCCAGTTTCTGCGCTTCGCCCTTTAGAGTAGCAGCATCCTCAAGCCCGGTTATCAGCGGCACTGTCCATTTTGTCAATTTCTCTGCGACTTCTGCTACCACTCCCTGCTCATCAAGATATATAAAGCCACCGCTTACCGAAACTATGCAAACGGGTTTCCTTTCTGTAATGTATACTCTGAGCCTGTCAGGAAAAACCCTTATGATGCTGGCTTCTTTTACATAACCCAGTTTTTTCATGGAATCTACCGCTTCAGATGTTTTGACCAGAAATATATTTTCTCCCTCCACAAGCCCTGAAGCTTCTCTTAAATCGGATTCTTCGATTTTCTCATAATCAAAGTATTCGATTGTTTCAATGTTGAAAAAATCAGTGAAAAACCATATATAGGCTAATAATACCATACAAGCCGAAACGAACAATACAAAAAACAACTTGCTTAAGTTTAGTTTAAGATTGTTTTTCTTCCTTTTGCCCATATTATCTACCGTCTTTTCCTGATCGAATTATTTTTTTCATCTCTTTATAAAAAAGTACATCAGACTGAGGAATAGCCTTTTTTGATGCTGCCGCCTTCATATTATTTAGCTTTTCCGGATTTTCCATGAGAAAATCGACAGTGCTTCTCAAAATACCGGGATCTTGCTTCAAATCACTGTCCAGCATCAAAACCCCTCCCCCATTATCTGTCAAAGATCGAGCATTAAATTCCTGATGGTTATCTGTAGCATAAGGATAGGGAATCAAAACCGCCGGGGTTCCAGTTGCAGACAATTCCGCAACGCTCATTGCCCCTGCCCTGGAAACCACTAAATCTGCACATGCGTAAATCTCGTAGATGTGGTCGCTGTAAGGAAGCACTTTTATCCTAGGTGATGAATCCGGATCGATGGAATTTTGTTTAAGCATCTCCAAGAAGCTTTCATAGTTGGCTTTGCCGGTTATATGGATTATTCGAATCTTATCATCATCTTTTTTGTCCTTAATCAATTCGAGCATCCCATTGTTGATCGAAGCAGCTCCTAAGCTTCCTCCTGCCGAGACGATTACGAAATCACCTTCACTGAAACCAAATTTTTCTCTAGCTAACTTTTTATCAGTCTCAAAAAACTCTTTTCTCACAGGATTTCCGCTCAGGAAGACCTTGTCTTTGTCTCTAAAATACTCTTTAGCTTCGGGGAAGCTAATAGCTACCTTGTCCACAAATCTAGATAAAAGCTTGTTGGTAGCTCCAGGAAAAGCATTCTGTTCGTGAATAATCGTAGGTATTCTCATTCTGGAAGCAATCAATAGAACCGGACCGCATACATATCCTCCCATGCCTATCACTACATCAGGATGGTAGTTTTTAATAAGCCTCTTGGCATCCAACATGCCCATAACAAGCTCCTTGGCACTTTTTAACGTGTCCATGGATAGTTTCCTTGCAAATCCTTTGACCCTTATTGTTTCGAGTTGGTAGCCAGCATTAGGGACTATCGTCTTCTCCATGCCTCTATCAGTTCCGACAAACCTGATCTCCACGCCATCCTCGTATTCGCTTATCGCCTTTGCTATTGCTATTCCCGGATAAATATGCCCTCCGGTTCCGCCAGCCGCTATCAACACTTTCATTTTTGCCTCCTTTTTGGGGTTACATGCCTGGATATATTCAACAAAATCCCCATTCCTCCCATTAAAAACACAACTGACGTTCCTCCAGCACTGATAAAGGGGAGCGGTATGCCTGTTACAGGTATCAACTGAGCGACGACTGCAATGTTTATCACCACCTGGAGTCCTATCATAAGTATCAACCCAAAAGCCAACAAAGATGAAAATGAATCCGGTGCATTTACTGCCACGTTAATTCCTCGCCAAATCAACACTAGGAAAAACACCAAAATCAAAAGGGTTCCTATCAAACCAAGCTCTTCACCTATATGAGCAAATATGAAGTCGTTTTGAGGTTCCGGTAAAAAAAACATCTTCTGCTTTCCGTTCCCGAGACCCTGTCCGAAAACGCCCCCAGATCCAAGAGCCAGTATCGACTGCCGTGACTGCCAGCCGCTGCCTGTGATATTTGCTTCCGGTGATAAAAATGCTTCCAGCCTATCTCTTCTCCATCCCGATGCAATCAAATAGACAATGATTGAAACCACACCGCCGAACAGCCCACCCAAGTGCAACATATTGCCTCCGGCTACGAACAGCATGCCCAGTATAAGGCATGCGATTATTATTGCTGTGCTAAGATTAGGTTGGAGGTATATAATGCCGCTAAATACGCCCATGAGAATCAAATATGGTACAAATCCGTTGAAAAACTTCCTTACATCATCCTTGATACAGGAAAGGGATGCAGCCATGAATATTATTATTGTAATCTTTGCCACTTCAGAAGTCTGAAGGGTCAACCCTCCGATTCTTATCCACCTGTAAGCGCCCTTGGCATAATAGCCTATGCCTGGCACAAACACAAGCACAAGCAGTATGAATGATAACCCCAGCAACGGAAGAGCAAATCTTTTGTAAATTTTATAATCTATTCTGGACACCACCAACATTATAAATATCCCTAAGATGGAATATATAAGCTGTCTGCGAAATATGGCGTATTGATCGTCATACAGCGCACTGGACTGGTATATGCTTGCACTAAATACCATAACCACTCCCACACAAGTCAATGCTATGACGCTGAATGTTATCCAAAAGTCTGAAGGATAAATTTTTTTCATGCCAAGTCCTCCATCCCTCTTAAAGTTTGTTTACCAGATCTTTGAAAATCTGTCCTCTTTCTTCGTAGCTCTTAAACATATCCCAACTGGCACAAGCCGGAGAAAGCAAGACAGTATCTCCTGGCTTGGCAAATTCCTTAGCTTTAACCACAGCATCTTTCAGATCCAAACACTTTTCTACACTATTGTAACCCGCTTTTCGGGCAGCGCCTATGATTTGATCCGCCGTTTCTCCGATTAAGAATACTTTCTTGGCTTTTCCTGCAAAAGCCTCCACCCATTCTGAAAAATCGGCTTTCTTATCATATCCACCTGCTATTAGCACTACTGGTCCATCTATGGCATTCAACGCAATTATACCTGCATCCGTATTCGTCCCTTTCGAATCATTGTAGTAGTCTATTCCACTTAGGCTTCTCACAAATTCCAGCCTGTGCTCTACTCCTTTGAATTCATTCAGAGCTTCGGCAATCACTTTGGGTTCCACTCCGGCAAAAAATGCTGCGGCAATTGCTGCCAATGCATTCTTCACATTGTGAAGCCCCGGGATTTTCAGGCTTTTTCTTTCCAATATCCGAACAGATTCACCGTTTTGGGCAGCCATTAACCAATCTCCATGAAGATAGGCGCCGTTTTCCAGCATATCTGTTATGCTAAAATATACGACTCTGCAGCTTGAATCCTCAGACATGGCTTTTACAATCTCATCATCCTTATTTAAAACCAAAACGTCGTCAACATGAGAATTTCTGTAGATGTTTTTTTTGGCTCTGACGTACTCTTCCATCGTCTTGTGTCTATCCATGTGATCGGGAGTAATGTTTAGGACAACAGCTATATTCGACCTGAACCGATCTATCGTTTCCAATTGAAAACTGCTTAACTCCGCAATTATATAATCCTCCTCGGCAGGTTTTTCAATGAAATCCACGATGGGATTGCCAATATTTCCTCCTAAAAAGGCATTGAATCTGCTTTTTTTGAATATTTCGTATATCAAGGTCGTAGTGGTGGTTTTTCCATTTGTTCCTGTTATGCCTAGAAACCTTCCTTTAGAGTACCTGTAGGCAAGTTCCACTTCTCCGATGAGCTTTATCCCATGCTTTAAAGCCTTTAGCACTATTTCGTTGTCCAAGGGAACGCCCGGACTTAGTATTGCCTCATCCGCATCAAAAAACAACTCATCAGCCCCTCGATTGTCATAGACGCCTTCTGCTCCAGGCATTTCCAATATATTGATTATATCAGAATTTTCCAGTGCGCTTTTCGGATCATTGTCAAACAGTATTATCCTAAAGCCTTTTCCCAAAAGAAATTTGGCGCTGGAAACTCCACTTTTACCTAAACCTATTATGATCTTCTTTTTATCCACGATTGCCACCCACTTGCTTATAATATGCTCAAAATACCTACAAATGCAAAGACAGCCGAAGCCATCCAGAACCTTTGTACGACTTTGACTTCATCCCAACCGGATAACTCAAAATGATGATGTATGGGCGTCATCTTAAATATCCTCTTGCCCTTTGTAGCTTTAAAATATAGCACCTGCATAACTACAGAAAGAGATTCCAGTACGAAGACAGCTCCTGCTATTAGCATCACTAAGGGACTGCGAGTCACCAAAATCATTGCAGAAAGTGCACCTCCCAGTGCCATAGATCCTGTATCACCCATAAAAACCTTGGCAGGATGATAGTTTACCTTTAAGAATCCAATTAGCGCTCCGGTTAGGGCAGCGGCAAATATCGAAACCGTTTCTTGAGAAAACAGCATGCCCATGGCTATGAAAACTACAAAGCTGAATATGGAAACTCCTGATGCCAACCCGTCGAGACCATCTGTAAGATTCACTGCATTCACAAAGGCCAAAACCACAAATATCATAAACGGAACATAAAACCACCCCAGATCTATGAAAACACCTGTAAATGGAACCAATACATCCGAACCTACAGATCTCATGCTGAATATGGTCAAAAACAAGGAAAGGCCCAGCTGTAAAGCTATCTTCTGCCATGCTCTCAGCCCCAGGTTCCTCTTCAGAACGACTTTTATATAATCATCCAAAAACCCGATCAATCCAAAGCCCAGGAAAGAAGCGGCTATTATGGCAAACTCGCTGTTCCTCCGGGAAAAGACTATTGAAGCAGACAAGGCTGCGACAATAATAACTATTCCACCCATTGTCGGAGTTCCGCTTTTTGCCTGGTGGCTTTTAGGTCCTTCATCCCTGATGGTCTGACCGAATTTCAATTTTTTTAAAAAAGGTATCGCAATCGGCGATAATGCCAAAGAGAGTAAAAGCCCTGCCACGAGGCTTGCTGCTATTTCAAACATAGTGTATTCCTTTCCTAGTTAAGACTTTTTATGTATTCTTCCATTTTCATTCCTCTAGAGCCTTTTATCAAGATAACCGCTTTTTTTTCGACGAGTGACTTCAGATAGTTCAACAAGTCCAGCTTATCTTCGAAGTGTATCGACTGCTCCCGGTCCAAGCCCGATTTTTCAGCACCTTCATTGTAAAAACGGCTTTTTTCTCCTATAGTCAGGATAAGTTCCACTCCAGACTCCTTGGCATAAGCTCCCACTTGTCTATGGTAAGTCTCCGAATCAGGTCCGATTTCGAACATATCACCCAAAACAGCTACAAGCATATTGTCATCTTTTTTATATAGCTTCAACACGTCGAGGGCGCTCTTCATTGAACCAGGGTTGGCATTGTAGCTGTCATTGATTACTACGCTGTTTTTTACAGATGTTATATCCATCCTGTTCTCACCCGGCAAATACTCGTCAAGACCAAGCTGTATTTCCTTTTGGTTCAGTCCCAATAGCTTTCCCACGGCTATAGCATCCAGGCAATTATACACATTGTGAATTCCAGGCAGCCTGAATCTGTACTCCTCTATTTTAGAAACTGCTTTTTCAACGACTCTCATCTTAATCCCATACATATCTGTATGGTAACTCATGCATTTTAAATCCAAATCCTTACTGTCTACCCCTACTTTATAAAGCTTAAAGCCCTCGGCCTTGATTTTAACCAACATGTCGTCATCTCCGTTGATTATGCCTGTCTTTTTCATATCCAGGGTTGAAAATATCTCAGCTTTCGCTTTCAAGATGTTTTCCCTGGTTTTTAGCTGCTCAAGGTGAGCCGTTCCGATATTTGTTATCACAGCTATGTCGGGATCGGCTATTTCAGCTAAAACCCTTATTTCTCCAAGTCCGCTCATTCCCATTTCAAGTACGGCGCTTTGAGTTTTGCCGTTCATATCAAAGACCGTCAGAGGAAGACCTATGTGATTATTTTTATTGCCCTTTGTGGCTATTGTTTCGTACTTGCTAGACAGCACAGCTTTTATTAAATCCTTCGTGGTCGTCTTTCCGCTGCTGCCGGTTACTGCCACTACGGGACAGGTAAACTGTTTCCTATATGCTGCTGCCAGGTCCTGCAGCGCCCGCACGGTATCATTCACTTTTATTATAGCCATATCCGACTTGTGGTTTACATCTTTTTCAACAAATGCGGCAACTGCACCCTTATTTGAGGCTTCTTCCAACAAGTCGTGTCCGTCAACCCTCTCACCTTTTATGGCGATGAAAAGATCTCCTTTTCTAAGCTGCCGGGTATCAATATTTACTCCGCGTATCTCTAAGCCGCATCCTGAGCTTATCAATTCTCCCCTTACCGCATCCACTGCTTCATTTATCTTGATTGGCTTCATTGTCTTTAAGAATCTCCTTAATAATTTCTCTCTCGTTAAATGTAATCTTGTCGCTGTTTATGACCTGCCAAAGCTCGTGTCCTTTGCCTGCAAGCAAAACCATGTCGCCTTTTTTTGCCATCTTCAGCGCAGTTTCTAAAGCCTTTCTTCTATCCACAACTCGCATATAACTGCCGCCGGTTTTGACTATTCCTTCTTCGATGTCATCAATAATTCTATCGGGATTTTCCCACCTTGGATTATCCGATGTTAGTATAGAAAAATCGCTTATCCTGCCAGATATCTCTCCCATGATAGGTCTCTTTGTCACATCTCTGTCTCCACCACATCCAAAAACGGTAATAAGCCTTCCCTTGGTGGTGTTTTTCAAAACTTTTAAAATGTTCTCCAATCCATCAGGAGTATGAGCAAAATCAATTACTACTTCGAATTCCCTTGCCACATCTATCCGTTCCAGCCTTCCCGGAACTCCCTTTATCTTCTTGATGCACTCTAATATCCTGTCTTCAGGCATTCCTTCGTTTCTGGCAGCAAGTATTGCCGCTGAAAGATTGTATACGTTGAATCCTCCTATCTGATTGGTAATGCAGTTAAGCCTCTTACCGTCTATGTCAATTACAAATGTCGTTCCCTTGTCGTCTGCCGAAACCCCAAGTATCTTCCCGTCTGCAACGGCCTTAAGCCCATAGCCTGTAACCTTGTACTTCTCATTTTTTTTCTCCTCGTAAAGCCTGAGTCCGTAATCATCATCGGTATTTACAATCCCATAGCCAATTTCAAAATCGAATAATCTTTTTTTCGCATTGAAATAGCCTTCCATAGTCTTGTGAAAGTCTAGATGGTCCTGAGTTAGATTTGTGAAAACAGCGCCGGAAAAGCACACATCCTCCACTCGGTATAGGTCTAGACCATGAGATGAAACCTCCATTACCACATACTCTGCCCCTTGTTCTTCCATTGCCCGTAAAAGTCTTTGAATCTCTACGGATTCAGGAGTCGTATGTTCAGATTCCAACTCCAAACCCTTACAAAAATTTCCCAAGGTTCCTATGATTCCAGTCGTCTTTCCCCAGTATTCGAGTATGCTTTTTAAGAAGTAAGCTGTACTTGTTTTCCCGTTGGTGCCTGTTATTCCTATTACTTTCAGCCGTTTAGAAGGATCTCCGTTAAATGCCGCAGCAGCCTTCGACATAGCCTTTCGTGCGTTTGGCACCTTTACATAAGCATGATCCACGACTCTGCTCTTGGGTTCATTTTCTGACAAGACTGCAACGGCACCTTTAGATATAGCTTCATCAATATAGTTATTGCCGTCTGACTCAAAACCTGATATGGCAATAAACAAATTCCCCGGTTTGCACTTTCTCGAGTCAAACTCCAGTCCGGTTATATCCTTATCAGCGCTTCCATACATGAGCTGACAATCTATTTTTTCAAGGATCTTTGAAAGTTTCATGGCACACCTCTTGAATTATATTGAAATATTATTGGGGATGCTTAAATTCTACCACAACCCCTGTTCCCTTTTCTACGAGTTCACCTGCTTTTGGCGTCTGCGATACTGAAAATCCACCTTTCCCTAAAATGTCAATAGCAAGCCCGCTTCGCCTGAGTACGTCCATGGCGTTGTTGATGCTCATATCCATTACATTAGGCACGGTTACCATTTCCCTATCTTCATTTATCAATGAGGACGCCGTAAACCTGACCTTGGTATCTTTTTCTATCAAGTTGCCGGGCATCGGACTTTGATCTACTACAATGGCTGTTTCGTCATCTGTGTCCCCAGTCACCTCATAGTCGATTTCCAGCCTGTCTAAAACCTCTATCGCTGTTTGCATATCCTGATTCCTAATATCAGGAACTATATCCGTATTTCCAAAGTCAGCTTGATTTTCTGAAGGAACATTCAAGTATTTCAAAGTGTTTTTTATTATTTCTATCGCTATGGGCGCAGCTGTGGTGCTTCCTGTAGCTCTGCTGTTTTCAGGTTCGTCGACCAACAGCAGTATGGCTATCTGAGGATCTTCCACCGGTGCGAATCCGAAAAATGAAGTCACATATGTTCCGTGAGCGTATCTCCCGTCTACAATTTTTTGGGCTGTCCCAGTTTTGCCTCCGATACTGAAGCCCTCCGCCAAATCCGTCATCATCTTGTTTTCGTCTATAACATTTTTCATAGCTTCTTTAACTGCCGCAGATGTTTCCTTGGATACTATCTGCCTTATCGGATCGTTCTCAAATCTTCTTATAATCTTGTTGTCCTCGTTGGACCTTATTTCTTTTACTATGGTTGGCTGTACATATTTTCCGTCGTTTACCACCGCTGCAAGGGCCGTCACCAACTGTATTGGCGTCACGCCTATGCCCTGACCGAATGACTTGGTGGCATAATCCACATTCTTGACATTTGTATTAACAGGCACTATTCCGTACTGCTCACCATCTAGCTGAATTCCCGTCCTATCACCTAAACCGAAATTATAGAGATATTTGTAAAATACCGCTGGGTTCATTTTCATGATCGTCTCCACCATGACTGGGTTGCAGGAGTTTGTAACCGCCTCCAGGAAAGTCTCTTCACCGTGTTTATCAGGGAATATATGGCATCGGATTCTTATTCCATCTACCATAATAAAGCCTTCGTCATAAAACACGGTATCCGGCCTTACTACGCCTTCCTCAAGGGCGACGGCTGCTGTTATGATCTTAAACGTAGAGCCCGGCTCGTAATTGAAGCTCACGGCGGGGTTGTTCCACATTATCTGTTGCTGTTCACCAAAGTTTTTTCCCTCCAAGTCATCTGAGAGCCTTAAAGAAATTTCTTCACTTATAAGACGAGGATTGTTTAGATCGTAATCTGGCTTTGAAGACATACCCAATACTTCTCCTGTTTTGGGATCCATGGCAATTGCAATTAAACGTTTTGGATTTAAAGTTTCCATGCTGCCCTCCAAAGCCGATTCGATAAAGTGCTGAATAATCGAATCCACTGTAAGGACTACATGGTCGCCAGGAACCGCCGGTATAGTGATTTGGTATCCTGAAGGTACCTTTTGGTTCTTTCCGTCTTTTTCATAGACCAGCACGCCGTCTTCACCGCCAAGCTCATCCTGGAAAATCCTTTCAATTCCATACAAACCCTGGTGGTCGCTGCCTGTAAAGCCAAGTATATATGAAGCAAAATTTCCATTGGTGTAGTACCTTTTTTTATCCTCTGAAATTTCGATGCCCCTGAATCCTTGATCGTTGATTTTAAATGCCTTGTCATTGTCTACCTTCCTGGCAATCAGAACCATGGTTGATTCCTCATTGGAGAGTTTGTTTATGGTTTCCTCTAGGTCAAGTTCAAGCACCTCGCTTAAGAATGCTCCGACTTCTTGAGGATCTTCGATATTCCCAGGCCTTGCGTAAATGCTGCTGGCGGAAGCATCTTGAGCCAATATGTTCATATTTCTGTCATAAATATCGCCTCTTGTGGCAGTTATAGGGATTTCGCCCATAAGCTGGTTGATTTGGGCATCAGTAAGATTTATAGAATTATACGCTTGAATATAGGTTAGTTTTGCAGCAAGCACTATGAAAAGTATCGAAAATACAAAAAAAGCAAATATCAGCCTTTTTTTTCTTCTTAAGTGATATAAGGACATTTGAGGCCTCCATATCAGTTGATCAAGTTAACGATCCATGAAACTAATTTACTTTCATCCTTTTGGGCGCTTTCTGTTTCCATCCTGGTTTGAACAAGCTGTGCACCGTTGGACAGCACCATGTACGTAAATTGCTCGCCGTCAGGCTCAACCATGCCAAGCTCATCTTTTGCATAGTTTTCTATGTAATTCAAATCCAAGCTTGAAAGCAGCTGACCCTCTTTTGTATCGTTGATCATCTGAATTTCTTTTAAATCTTTTTCGAATTGAACGATATACTTATTAACATTATTTATTCTCGAGTGCTGGAATAGTATTCCCATACCTAAAAGAAAAAGAGTGGCTACGATTAAAAGACATTTGATTTTGGTGCTACCTTTGATACGTCTCTTTTTCTCGTATTTGTCTCTGATTCTTGCAATAGCGATATCGTCGTCTTCTAGATAATAATTATAAAGCTTTTTTTCAGAGATTACCACAACAAACACTCCTTTAAATTAAATTTTTTCAGCGACCCGCAGCTTGGCGCTTCTGGATCTCGCATTACTATTTATTTCTTCTTCTGACGGATATATAGGTTTTTTGGTTATTATCTTGATTTTTGGAATTTTGCCGCATTGGCATATGGGAAAATCCGGAGGACAAGTGCACGGATCATTCATTTCCCTATACTTTTGCTTTACTATTCTATCTTCAAGAGAATGAAATGTGATTATCGCAATCCTGCCTCCTGTGTCTAGGCATCCTACGCTGTCTTCAATTGAATCGTTCAATATCCCCAGCTCGTCGTTCACCTCTATCCTGATGGCTTGAAAAGTTCTTCGTGCAGGATGTGGTCCTTCTCTTCTGAATTTTGCAGGTATTGAAGATTTTATGATTTCAGAAAGCTGAAATGTCGTATCTATCGACTTTTCTTTCCTTCTTGACACTATCAAAGTAGCGATTCTTTTCGCAAACTTTTCTTCTCCGTAATTCTTAATTATCTTAAATATTTTTTCTTGAGGGTACTCGTTTACAATTTCCCAGGCGGTTATGGGGTTTCTCTTGTCCATCCTCATATCCAGCCTTGCATCGGAATTGTAGGAAAAACCTCTTTCTGTGTCATCCAGCTGGAAGGACGATACCCCCAGATCCATAAGTATCCCGTTTACCTTGTGGATGTTTAGAGTATCAAGCACATGCTTGATGTCGCTGAAGTTGCTTCTTGCATATAGCCTCCTACAAGAAAAGTTCTCCAGTCTTTCTTTAGCCCTGCCAAGTGCGTAGTCATCCTGGTCTATGCCTATGAGCGTACCCTTTTCGCTTAGCCTTTTGCATATTTCATAGCTATGTCCAGCTCCTCCAAGGGTACAGTCGACGTAAATTCCGTCTTCTTTAATATTTAGATTTTCTATGCATTCTTCAAGCATTACGCTTTCGTGTTTAAGTTCCATGCTATCTCTCCCGTCATATCCCAAGCATTGCCATTTTTTCTGCTATGGCATCGTAGCTTAAGTCATCTTCTCCATTGTAGTCGTTCCAAGTGTTCTCATTCCATATCTCTAGTCTCGCGGAAACTCCTATTATGAAGGTTTCCTTGTCTATGCCTGCATATTCTCTCAGATTTGAAGGAATCATGATTCTGCCTTGCTTATCCAGTTCGCATTCTGCCGCTCCGGCAAAGAAGAATCTAGAAAACGCTCTTGCGTCCTTGCTTGATATTGGGAGAGTTCTTATTTTTTCTTCGAATTTTGACCATTCATCCATGGGAAATACAAAAAGACATTTATCTAAGCCTTTGGTAACGATAAACTTTACTCCGAGTTGTTCTCTGAATTTTGAAGGAATTATTAGTCTTCCTTTTATATCGATGTTGTGTTGATATTCACCAATGAACATTCCGACACCCCGATTCCCCACTATTAGCCATATTATACCACTATCCCCCACTTTGTACAAGATTATTTGGGTTTCTGAATGTTTTTTTACAAATAAAAAAACAAGCCCTTAAATCCAGGCTTGTCTTCTTATTTTATAGGGCTTTGACTTCTTATTTTCTTTAGGCACAAGGTACAGATCATTATCACTGCAAAGCTTATAAGCTGGGCAACTCGCATGTTCATGAACATCAGGCTATCCGTTCGAAGCCCTTCAATGAAAAACCTACCCGCTGAGTAATATATGCCATATATAAGTATTAGTTCTCCGTCAAACTTTTTCTTGGTCTTTTCATAAAAAAGAATTATTCCCAGAACCAGTAGATTCCAAATGGATTCATACAAAAACGTGGGGTGCACTTGTATAAGACCCTTTACAGGATCCATGACGGTTATAGCCCATGGCAAATCCGTTTCAGCTCCGTATGCCTCCTGATTGAAATAATTGCCCCATCTTCCTATGCTTTGTCCCAAAGGAAACGCAGGTGCAAAAACGTCTATGACTTTCGTAAATTTCAGTTTTTTAATACGGCAGACCACATAACCGGCTAAAAAGGCTCCAATCAAACCTCCATGTATGGCAAGTCCTCCTTCCCATATCATAAAAATTTCTTTGGGATTGGCAAGATAATAATCCAGCTTGAATGCGACGTAGTACAATCTTGCCCCGATCATTGCGGCAGGAATGCTCACCAGCACAATATCCAGTATATCATCACTTATAATTCCCTGTTTCTTGCCTCTATGGGTTGCGATAAGGATTCCGATCAATATCGCCGATGAAATCAATATTCCATACCATCTAACTTCCAAGCCGAATAAACTGAAGGCTATTGGATCAGGCATTGCTATCACTCCTTGTTTTTTTGTCATAATATCATTATATTCCCATACATGATTTCAGGCAATAAAAAAGCCCTTTTTACAAGGGCTTTTAAGCTTGGCTTAAGTTTACACTATTTCTACCATTTGTCCATTTTTTACGCCTGCAGCATTGCCTTCTTCCACATCTACGTGCATCTCCAAGGCATATTTGTCACTTACTCTGACAAGAACATTGTCAAAAATCAATCCTCGTTTCCCATTGACTTTCACTTGAACTTCATCTTTGTCCTTCAATCCAAAATTTTCTGCATCTGAAGTATGCATATGAATATGTCTAGACGCGATAATAGCCCCTTCAGGAATTTCTACCTGGCCTTTAGGTCCTGTCAAGACAACTCCTGGAGACTCCTTGATATCTCCAGAATCTCTAACTGGCGGCTTCACTCCAAGAACAAAGCTGTCTGCTACTGAAATTTCCAGCTGAGTATCAGGTCTTACCGGTCCAAGAATTCTGACACCTTTAATAGTTCCTTTAGGTCCTGTTATGTCCACTTTCTCTTCACAAGCAAATTGCCCAGGTTGAGAAAGATCTTTAAACTTAGTTAATTCATGTCCTTCCCCGAATAAAACTTCCAAATCTTTTTGCGATAAGTGAATATGTCTGTTTGACATAGCTATTGGTACAAGTTTTTTCATTATATACGCCTCCATATGACTTTTCCTTAGAATATTTTATCACACACCATAAGCATTACAAAGTAATCCTTTGATGTTTTTTCATGTTTTTTACTTTTCCGAGCTATTTCTCACTAGGATTTCTTGTGCGTGATCAAGACTTTTTTGAGACTGACTGCCGTCAATCATGGTCGCTATAGCCCTGATCCGGTTTTTTTCATCCAAAAGATTGAACAATGTTTTGGTTTTGCTTCCCTCCACTTTTTTCACCACCTCAAAGTGCGCAGCGGCCATGGAGGCTATCTGGGGCAGATGTGTGATGCTTATTATCTGGTGCTTCATTCCAAGCTCTTTTAGCTTTTTTCCTACGTACCCTGCTGCACTGCCACTTATGCCTGTATCTATCTCGTCGAATATCAGAGTTGAAGTGCTATATTCAGTGCTTATCGCACTTTTTACAGCCAGCATCAATCTGGAAACTTCTCCTCCCGAAGCAATTTTGATTAAGGGCTTATCTTCATCTCCTACATTTGTCCTTACATGGAATTCAAGGTCATCTATTCCCTGACGGGTAAAGCACTTTTCCTCTGTGCATGTTTGGGTAACCACTTTGAACCTGGCATTCTCCATAGCCAGCTCTCCTAAATGAGCATTTATTCCCATGGAGAAATCCCTGCCTGCTTCCTTCCTCATATCGCTTAAAACTAAGGCTTGTTCCAAATACATACCTTTCAAGGTTTCTAGTCCTTTATCCAACTCATCTATAAAGACATCTCGTTTTTCTATTTGATCTATTTTTTCCATCAATTCGATTTTGTAATCAGCAACATCATTAAGTTCAGGACCATATTTTCTCTTTAATGAGATGAGTTTATTCAACTTTGCCTGCAGATCGTTAAGTTCAGAATCGTCAAAAACCACTTTTTCCTTGTAATCTCTAATGGAATAAGCTATGTCTTCCAGATTTGCCATAGCATCACCGAGTCTGTCAGAAAGTTCTCTAACTGATATATCCACTTTCCCCATGTCTTCAAGGCTTTTTTTTGACTTTCCCAGCTGGTCCATGACGGAAGCGTCGCCGCTATAGAGCCACTCATATGCTTGATTTGACTGATTGAAGAGAATTTCAGCATTTTCAAGGACTTTGATTCTTTTTTCAAGCTCTTCATCTTCTCCTTCATGGAAATCCATTTCTGATATCTCATTTAATTGAAACTTTAAGATATCCAATTCCCTTTCGATATTTGATATGGATTTCAAAAGCTCTTCTCTCTGCCTTTTTAGGCCACTCCACTCTTCGTACAAATTGGAAACTCGTTTTTTTTGATCTTTTATCCTCTCTCTTCCATAAGCATCAAGGATCTTTACATGCTCATCTCTGTTTAGCAGCAGATTATGGTCTCTCTGGCTGTGAATGTCTACAAGTCTGTCGCCAATCTTTTTTAGGTCATTTACATTTACCAAAATGCCATTAACCCTGCATACGTTTCTTCCGTTTGAATGAAGCTCCCTAGATAATATCAGCTGGCCATTTTCGTCACCGCCCATTTCATCAAGAAGCACCGCTATTTCTCCGGGAAGCTTTTCAAAGACGAACATAGCCTGCACCAGCAGCCTATCCTTGCCCTTTCGTATCATGTCCTTGTTTCCTCTAGCCCCCAAAGAAAGCATTAATGCATTTAAGATTATGGATTTTCCTGCTCCGGTTTCACCTGTTATAACGTTGAAGCCGGGATAGAACTCTATCATTACGTTTTCAATCAATGCAAAATTTTTTATGTTGAGTTCAGCTAGCATAACAGACCTCCCTTAATCGTCATTTCATAAGCTTCTTAAACTTTTCAACAACATCCACTACCTTGTCTTGATTTCTGATTGCGACAAATATGGTGTCGTCCCCTGCCAAGCATCCTACTACATCGGACCACTCCATTGAATCTATCGCTACTGAGGCAGCCATCGCTCCCCCTGAAAAGGTTTTTATCACAACAAGGTTGCCGCTGTAGTCGATACTTACCACAGACTCCCTAAATACGTTTACTATCCTTTCGCTCAATTGGTTTCCACCGGCATCTCTAAAGGGCGCATACCTGTGCCTACCGCTCTTGCTCATTATTTTAATGAGCCTCATGTCCTTTATATCCCTTGATACCGTTGCTTGTGTGACGTGAAACCCGGATTCCTTAAGCTGCTTGGCGAGTTCATCCTGTGTTTCGATTTCCTCATTCTCAATAAGCTCCAAAATTTTTGCTTGTCTGGCAACTTTCATAAAATACGCTCCTCACATTATTCTTTATATGCGTTCAGATAGCTTTCTCCTTAATATTTCAAAGAAGTTGTTTCCTTTGAATTTTATCAGCTTCACTTTTTTATCAGATTTTTTTAAATAAATAGAGTTTTGGTTTATATCTAAAAACCTCTGCCCATCAACTGCTACCACTACATTTTTGTCTTTTGATTCCGTTTCCACCCTGATCGTCTTCTTAGCATCCAGCACAATGCTTCTGTTATGAAGGGAATGGGGACATATTGGAGTTATTATGAACAGGCTGTCGTTGGATGGCTCAATTATCGGCCCTCCGGCTGAAAGGGAATAAGCAGTCGAACCGGTAGGAGTAGATATGATCAGCCCATCTGCTCTGTACTCCTCTATAAGGTTTTCATTACCGTATATTTTTATGTCTATAAGCCTAGTATTTGCACCCCTGCTCACCACTATATCGTTTAAAGCTACAAATTTCTTGTCAGCAGGCAAGTCTTCGATACTCATATCGATCATCATTCTTTCTTCTATGTCGAAGCACCCACGCAACAGGCATTCAAGACACATGTTTACGTCTTTTTCCTCTACCTCTGCTAAAAAACCTAGCTTCCCGTAATTGATTCCAAACATCGGTATGTCGTTCTTTCCTGTTTTTCTTACGGCTTCCAAAATGGTTCCGTCGCCACCAAGCACTATGATGCAATCTGTAGAATTGAACATCCGCTCTTCGTCGATGACAAGTCCCGGATGATCGATCATTCCTTTTGTGTTCTCAGCTCCAAAAACAGTGATGTCGTTTTTATTGAGAAAATCTATAATATACCTGGCATTGCGAAAACAGTCGCTTTTACCGGTGTTTATGTACAATCCAATGTTTTTCATTTCTATCCCGCCAATACTGCATATTTATTATATTACATATAATTATTATAAATTATTAAATGCATTTTGTATCGCTTTATCCGCATAATCTTGATTTTTTTCCTCAGGCATCCCCATATGCTCTACCCATAAAAGGTACTCTATGTTTCCTTTCGCTCCTTTGATTGGCGAATAATCAATGCCTTTCGGAGTTAATCCGTTATGGGAAAAATAACCTGTTATTCTTTCGATTACCTCCTTATGTGTCCCTGGGTCTTTTACTATGCCGTTTCTGCCGACTTTATCCTTACCCGCTTCAAACTGAGGTTTGATCAGTACCACGCCCTGACCCTGGGGCTTTAAGAAAAGCTTGATTTTATCAACCAGCTTTGTAACCGATATGAATGAAACATCCATGACCATGAAATCTACTTTTTCTCCAATTTCTTCAAATTCCATATGCCTGAAATTTTTCCTCTCCAAAGACACCACCCTGGAGTCAGTTCTTAGTTTCCAATCCAACTGACCGTAACCTACGTCTATTGCAAATACCTTTTTAGCTCCATTTGCAAGCATGCAATCTGTGAATCCTCCTGTTGAGGCACCTACATCCATTGCCGTTTTCCCCTGGAGATCCAATCCAAAAACTCCTATTGCCTTTTCAAGCTTAAGTCCGCCCCTGCTGACATATGGGCAATCCTTTTGCTTAACCTGTATTTGGTCCCCTTCTTTGACTGAAGTGCCAGCCTTGTCTGCAGTATGACCATTGATGCTCACATTCCCCGCCATTATATTCCTCTTGGCTTGTTCCCTGCTTTCAAAAAATCCATTATCATGGAGATAAACATCCAATCTAACCATTTTCCCTACCGCCTTTCATCTTTCCAAAAGGACTTTTTACAAAAGATATCACATGACCGAACCGGTACACGATCTGAGTGCTGTGCTCCATGGCGATATTCTTGCCTATGGCCTTGCCTCCCACTGTAACCGCCGCCAGCAAGCCATTTAGAATTACTGCCAATATAGTGGTCTCTAAAAAATCAAAGCTGCTTCCTATCTGAAAAACGATGCTTATGGCAGTAGCTCCACTTACAATCCCACATATGTCTCCTACTACGTCATTGCAAAAGTTTGAAACCTGACTGGCATTCTTAACTATATCCACTGCCTCCTTAGAACCCCTGACCCTGTTTGCAGCCATTGAATTAAATGGAGTAATGTTGGCCGACGCTACGGCAATTCCGACCATGTCAAAAAATATCCCGATCGATACGATAATTACCAGGATAAAAAAAGAAACCAAAATATCCGAATTGTTAATAAACAGCTCGGAAACGAGGTTTATGCCGATAGAAAGAAAAAAGGTCCATATTGTTATAAATACCAACCATCTTCTTTGTTTTTCAATTTTTATTTCCTTATTTGACTTTCTATTTCGCTTTAAATTGTTGCTATTGTCTTTCAAGATTTCCTCCGTATGGAATTATTGAAATATGGTGGCAGCACTTCAAGTAAACTTTGCGCCATAGGTCCAGCAGGTTTTCCCAAAAAGAGACCGATTCGTCGCCAAACCGGCGGTTTCCCTTGCCCTTTTTTCGTCTTGTCGCCAGAGACGAGGCTGGATTACCACTTAGTACACACTGTAATCCTCGAAGTGCTTCCAGAGGAACAGTCTAGGAGTTTTCCTCGACAGTCACATCGCTTCCTAGCCTCTTTTGCAAGATAGGTTTCGAAAAGCAATACCCGACGACTTTGAGCTCAAAAGTCAGCCGGACTGATCTTATCATCTCCCTACCTCACTCAAGGCAGGCTACGCTGCTTCCATATCTTGCGACACTTCCGCAGGTTTCTCCCGGTTTCCCGGGTCTCCGCGGGAGCAGGGTCTACGCCCGCATGCCATTGCGGATCGCCCCATCCCCCTTTACTCCCTGTAAAAGCCCCCAACTGGGCGTCGAAAGCCAATACAA
>CAZOTE010000019.1:0-34070 GCA_964582705.1 uncultured Eubacteriaceae bacterium
TCTACAAGGGTTTCCAAGCTTTTTGTATCTTACAAGTGTCAAAGACAGGATTATATCACAAATGCCAGCCATCTGCAAGGTCTTGTGCTTATTTGTTTTTCATTGCATCCCAGTCCTTCATGAACTTGGCAAGACCTGCATCTGTGAGTGGATGATTCAAAAGCCCTAAAAGCGTCTGATAAGGGATCGTTGCAACGTCTACGCCTGCTTTGGCACAGTTTAACACGTCCATTTGATTCCTGAGACTGGCCGCGACGATCTTGGTTTCAATTTTATTTACCATAAATATTTCCCTTATGTCCTTAATAAGGGTACCAACTCCGTCCTGGCTGATATCATTTAGTCGACCTACAAATGGAGCTACAAAATACGCACCAGCCCGTGCAGCTATCAGAGCCTGGTTTGCAGAAAACACCAGTGTCACTGCAACCTTGACACCTCTATTGCTTAGAATCTTGCAAGCCTGTATACCTGCCCAGTTACATGGCAGCTTGATTATCATCTTGTCGCTTAATTCATTTAACTTTAATCCTTCTTCCACCATTTCTTCCGGATCTAAAGCGGTGACTTCGGCAAAAACAAATCCATCTACCAAGGCATTGATAGTCTTGATAACCTCTTCAAAATCCATGCCTTCTTTGGCGATCAGGCTGGGATTTGTCGTGACCCCTTCGATTATCCCAAGCTTTGCTGCTTTTTCAATGTCATCGATATTTGCAGTATCCAAGTAAAATCTCATAATTCATCAACCTCCTGTAAACGATTATATCACTTTTTGAACATTTGTGCAACTATGAAATATTGAGCTGTGGGAATCTCCGTGTTTTTAAAATATTCTTATGGGTAATAAGATATATATGAAGTCCCTTTATTAAAACATCGGGCTATAAAAACCAATAAAGAAACGAAAGGATGGTAAATGTGAGCATATACGATATCAAGGTCAAGACGATAGACGGAGAAGAGACTACTCTTGAAAAGTACAGAGGCAAGGTTCTTTTAGTGGTAAACACTGCAAGCAAGTGCGGCTTTACTCCTCAATACGAAGGTTTGGAGGCTCTGTACCAGAGCCTCGGAAACAAGGATTTTGAAATTCTCGCCTTTCCCAGCAATCAGTTTAAAGAAGAGCCCGGGAGCAATGTCGAAATCAAGAGTTTCTGCCAATTGAATTACGGAGTCACATTCCCCTTATTTGACAAAGTTGACGTAAGGGGAGAAAATGTCCATCCAATTTATGCATATCTAACTGAAAAGGCTCCCTTTCAAGGCTGGGATCTATCCGATGAAGTCCAAAAGAAGTTCCATGGAATTAATGTGGACCGAAGCCCGGAATTTGCTGAAGATGAAAGCGTCAAGTGGAATTTCACCAAATTTCTCATAGACAAAAATGGAAATGTGGTAAAAAGATTTGATTCCTGGGTGGAGCCAGAGGACATAGCAGACTCCATAAGAGAGCTTATCTGATCCATAGGGGCACCCGAGTCATAACGGGATGCCCTTTTTTCGTTGTAAAGACATCGATCTTGATTTATAATTACATTTACACGAGTTGCAAACACTATGAAATGGAGACATTTATGAACAAACTAAGCAAGATGGATGCATTTCTTGCATCCGCATTTAAATATCAACACACCTTTCAGTGTCCCAAATGCAGGTCTTCGATGGCTCTGATTAACAAGAATCTTATATGTGAATCAAACCACTCATTTGACATATCAAAAAAAGGCTATGTCAACCTTTTGCTCGCCCCTCATGATTCGATATATAGTAAAAGTCTTTTCCAAGCCCGTCAAAAGACCGCAGATGCAATGGTGTTCCACATATTGATGGATGCGGTGGCAGAAAGCATCAATAGACTTTGCGGCAAGGAAAGCATAAGCATCTTGGATGCGGGATGCGGAGAGGGGAGCATAAGCGCCGGCATATATAAAAGGCTTGGTGCCCGTGATATTGAATTCCACGGAATCGACATCTCCAAGGAAGGGATATCTATCGCCGGAAACTGTGGCCTCCCCATCCTATGGAGCGTAGGCGACCTTTCAAACCTCCCTTATAAAAACGAGGCCTTCGACGTGATACTAAACGTGCTTTCACCCTCCAACTACTCTGAGTTTTTCAGAGTAATGAAGAAAAATTCCACTATGATAAAAGTAGTTCCCGGACCCGGCTATCTGAGAGAGTTCAGAAATATATTATTTTCAAGTACGTCGAGAGCATCTTATTCGAATCAAAATGTAAAGGACTTGTTTAAAAAAAACCTCTCCAACTTCAAATCACAAAAGATGCAGTATTCATTTTCACCGGATGAGCTTCAGCTTCATAACCTTATCGAGATGACGCCTTTGCTGGTTGACAGGAGTCTGGCATCTGCTGAAAAAGAAAAATTAAAAAAAATCCAGACAATAAGCCTGGATTACGAAATACTCACCGGGAGCAAGACATAGGTCTTCTCCCGGCGTTTTATTTGCTTATTCTCTTACTGCTTCAACTGCTTTTAAGAATTGTTCATCGTCTTCCAGTCTGTATTCCTGTGAATACAACAGCTCTTCATCGATTTCCACGATAATATCCGGTTCTATTCCGATACCATGTATATTTCGTCCATTAGGAGTAAAATACTCGGATATGGTTATCTTGTAGCCTGTTCCATCCCTATAGTCGCTCATGCGCTGTACGATGCCCTTTCCAAATGACGTAGTGCCGACGATTACGCCTTCTCCGGTATCCTGGAGGGCTCCTGCGAAAATCTCCGCTGCACTTGCCGAGCCTTCATTTATTATGACTGCCATAGGCAATTCGAGTTTTTGTCTGTCCGTAGACCTTTCATATTCCCTATTCCCCTGCTTGTCCTGGGTATAGACTATTACAGATTCCCCCATTATTCTATCCAGCATATCCACGACTGCATTCATCATTCCCCCCGGATTATCTCTAAGGTCGAATACTATTCCTTCTACCCCCTGAGCTATAAGTTCATCTAACTGTCTTTCAAACTCTTCAAATGTGTAGGGCTCAAATTGAGATATGGTCATATATCCTATGTTTTCGTATACTTGGCTTGATACGCTGGTCATGACGATCTCTTCACGGACTATGCTCATATTTATTTCTTCACCGGAATTTCTCTTCAAGACAGTTATTTCAACCGGTGTTCCTTCTTCGCCTTTTATTAGAGCTACAACCTCTTCAAGGTTCAGCCCTTTTATCTCCTCACCGTCAACTGCCATGATTATATCTCCCGAAGCTAGGCCCGCCTTTTGTCCCGGGGATCCATCTATGGGAGATACTATGGTTACTCTGTCGTCATCGCTCATGGTAACTACGACGCCTATGCCTACATAGCTGCCTTCCAGCTGCTCCAGATAAGTGGAAAACTGATCTTCGTTATAATATGCGGTGTAGGGATCTCCCACTGCATCGAACATTCCGGCCAGCGCCCCGTCAAATAGAGCCTGTTCATCCACATCCTTATAGTATGAGGTTTGAATCTCATTTTTCAGATTCAGCATCTTGGTTATAAAATCCGCAGTATGGGCATCTTTTGCCTGTACGATCACCTTGTCCCCAACTGCAATGGTTATCAGATTGGTAAACACGAAGGTGGCAATATTTGAAACTATAAGTACGGCGATAAAAACAAGCACATACCATTTTTTGTTATTGCTATTATTCTTATTCATATGGGTCTCCTTGAGTATAAATTGGCTTACGCTTCATTGTAACACATAAGCTTTAGATTTCATTAAAATGAAATCAGAAATATAAAAAATCGGGAGGATCTCCCGATTTTTTTGCTCTATGGCGATACATAGCTCAGCGGATTTACAGTATTTCCATTGATACGTATTTCAAAATGCAGATGTATTCCGGTAGACATTCCCGTGGTGCCCACTTCTCCGATTGGAGTTCCTGGGCTTACCTTATCTCCTACGCTTACATATCTTCTTGCAAGATGAGCATATACTGCCGAAACCCTGTTTCCATTGTCGTCAAGACCTAAGTCTATGGTAACCACATTTCCGTATCCTCCTGAATATGTGGATCCAATGACTTCTCCAAATCCTACGGCAATAGTATTTACACCTCTTCTGCCCCCTACGCTTATATCAATACCCGAGTGAAACCTTTGATACCCAAGTATCGGATGGATTCGGTTCCCATAAGGGGAGGTGATGCGGGCATACCCCGGAGTAGGCCACAAATATCTGCTGTTGACTTTTTCATTTATTGATTGTCGCGCCATTATCTCGTTTTTGATTTTATTGGATTCTGCTTCTAATGCCTTTTGTTCTTGTTCTAACAGCCTGGCATTGCTGGTAAGCTCCTTTACATATCCTTCACGGCTCACCCGAACTTGGCTTAGGCTGCTTCTTTGTCTCCTCGCCTCATTTTGCTTGGCGATTATGTTATTTTTTTCAACTTCGATTTCTTCTTTTTTAGACTCTATTTCCTTCTCGACAGCTTCAAGCTTTGCAAATATCTCCTGATCGTACTCTATTACGGTTCTTATCATATCTATCTTTGAAATAAGATCTCCGAAGTCATCGGCACTGAACAATATTTCCAGGTAGCTGCTCTCGCCGAACATGTACATCACCCTTAAGCGTTCATCAAGAACTTCTTTGTACTCTTTGCGTTCCTCTTCAGCTTTTTTAAGCTCTTCCCTTATTTTGACAAGCTTTGCTTCCGTGGCATCTACATCTCTTTGAAGGTTTGATATTATTCCTTCGATTTTAGTTATCTCTCCGTCCAGCCTTTGGACTTCTTCCATAACCTCGCTTATAGTGGCTTTTGTTGTATCGATTTTCTTTTGAGTTTCAGCTTGCTTTTGCTCTATGGACTCCAAATCGTTTTTCAGATCATCTACAGATTGGGCAGACACACCTGTAGACAAAAAGGACATAGTCATTAACAAGACCAGACCAAGCGACAATATTTTCTTTTTCAATGATCATTCCCCCTTTAAACGTCCAAAAATTTAGTTATGGAAAATAAGCTTCCAGTCGCCCCTACTATCAGCCCATAAATCATGAAGTAAAAGGTAACTGAGGGCAAAACAGCCTCCGGAGGAGCAAATGTAACTCCCATGATCAGCGCAGACTGCCCTGCCATAGCTCCCAACAGATAATAGTAGATGTTTCTGACCACCAATATTGCCAAGAAAGCTCCTGTAAACCCTAAAACTCCACCTTCTATGATGAAAGGAACTCTTATATACCAGTTAGTAGCTCCTACATATTTCATTATGCTTATCTCTTTCCTTCTGGAAAACACTGTAAGCTTTATGGTGTTGTAGATGATAAAGACTGATATTCCAGTCAAAATAACCAGTACCGCCAGGCTTAAAAGGTTGGTGAAATCATTGAATCTTATCAATGCATCCACATAGCCTTGTCCGTAATTGATATAATCTACTCCCTCAAGCTCAGATATGCTGTCGTTGACTTCCTTTATACGGGAAGAATCGGTAACTCTCAAAATGAATGATTCAGGAAGGGGATTGTCGCCTTCCAGACCTTGTAAAATCCCTTGATACTGCTCCAGGTTTTCCGACATTTTCTCAAGAGCTTCTTCCTTTGACTCGAACCTAACCTCTGATATCCTGGAGTCTGCAATGAAAAGCTCTTCCAACTGACTCTTCTGCTCTTGTGTGACTTCCTTTTCAACAAACACTTTAAGCTCAAGCTGGCTCTCAATATCGCTAGTCATGTGTTGAATATTTAGGGCAATAACCAGAAATATGCCCAGTATCACTAGAGCGGCTATAACGGATACCACCGAAGCGATGCTCATAAGAGTGTTTCGCTTGATGCTTCTGGCGGTGTCACGGATCAAGTACTTAAATGTATGAATCTTCACAGTCGTACCCGCCTTTCTTGTCACCTATCACCTTGCCTCCGTGCAAGGTAATTACCCTAGATTGCATCCTATTTACAATTTCCCTGTCATGGGTAGCCATGATAATCGTCGTGCCTCTGTCATTGATATCCTTCAATAGCTTCATTATCCCTACTGAAGTCTTTGGGTCAAGATTACCCGTAGGCTCATCGCAAATTATTATTTTAGGATCGTTTATTATTGCCCTGGCTATGGATACCCTTTGCTGCTCTCCTCCTGATAGCTGATCAGGATAATATTTTTCCCTGTGGGATAGTCCGACCATTTTAAGCGCTTCAGGCACCTTTTCCTTAATGTCTTTATGCTTTTTTTCTATGATCTCCATTGCATAGGCTACATTTTCATATACTGTTTTATCCGACAATAACCTGTAATCCTGAAAAACTACTCCTACTTTTCTTCTATAAAAAGGAATCTTCCTTCTTTTGATTCCCGTAATGTCTTCCCCATCTACAAATATCTTTCCTTCACTGGGATCTAGTTCCTTGAGCATCATTTTAATCAGGGTAGTCTTGCCCGCCCCGCTTTTTCCAACTACGAAGACAAAATCTCCTTTACAGATGTTAAGATTTACATCCGACAAAGCTAGATGCTTCGTTTTATCATAAGTCTTATTGACATTTTCAAACGTTATCAAACTTTATTACCTCCGAATTATTAAGTTACACTTGTAACGATTGTGTAACTCTTTAGTCATTATATCAGAATAGCTGTTATATAAAAACCGATTTAAGAATTTTTCAAGAAAAAAAAGCGGTCTGAAAGCTCTCAAACCACCTTTGATTCTCATCTAATACATTTAAGCGTTTTTATTCACTCAACTGGTTTATTCGTGCTATAGTTTCAGGATCAAGGTTCCCCGTTTCCTCTAAATCATTTTCCTGCTGAAACCTCATTACCCCTTGAGCCGTCATATTTCCATATTGACCGTCTGCCTGACCGTCGAGATATCCCAGGCTGATCAGCTTTTCTTGTAGTACCTTGATTGCATCTCCTCTTTTGCCTATCTTGTAGGTTATAGATTCTGCAAAAAGGCTGTCTCTTGTCACTTTGTCAAGCTCACCGTTAACTTCAAGTCCTTTATCCCTTTGATACCTTTGCACCGATGAGGCCGTTTCCTCCCCGAAGGAGCCATTTGGATACTGAATCAAATAATCCATATAGTACAGAATCATCTGATATCTTAGAATTTCTTCCCCTTCTTTTCCCAGGGAATATATTATTTCTTCATTCTGCAAGGCTGTCATAGTATCAAAATCCAAAATTCCCGTCCCTTCGAATCCTTTGTCCCTCTGATAAGCACTCACTGCATCTTTGGTAGTTTCCTGGAAATTGCCGTTAGGAAACTCGTCTAGGTAGTCCAAATAGTAAAGGGTCAGTTGAAATTCGTAAACCTGGTCTGCAGATGATCCAATGGAATACTCCACGCCCTCCTCTATGTCCGAGCCAATAACGGAATTGCCGCTTCTGCTATCGTCTCCAAGCTGTTCCATTAAAGAATATCTGTCGTAAAAAGCCAACTTCATCTGGTCGCTTGACAAACTAAGACCCGTAAGCCTGTTTTCAATGATGTTCATCCCTTCGAAAGAAGCTGACAAAGACAATAAAAATACCAAAATGACGCAATATAAAAATACACCTTTAAATGACTTCATAAATTCGTCTCCTCTTGCACTTGTTATTTAACAATTCTACCAACAATCAACTGCCAAATCAAGCTTCAAAATCCTCTTGAATCCAAATCATGGCATTTAGACTTTTCACCTGCAAATCTTTGGGCTTGTAAAACAGCCCGGTCCTCTTCTGTCCCCTGGGAGTCAAGAAAGTCTCAAGATGCACCTTTTTGTATATTTCTTTGGCAGGAACTCCGCTATATGAGGGCAGATGCTTTTGCAAGAACTCTTGGCTTTTGAACATTTCAAAGGATTCCTCTTTAGTGGGACCGGCGTGGGGTAAAAATACGGGAAGTGGCCATTTGTTCGAAAGCAGGTAATCCATCTTCATTACATTCAAAGTCATCAACTCGTCAAAGCCTTTTTCAATGAGAAATTCCTTTAGAATCTCATAAGTCTTGTCTTTTGATACTCCGTTGTCGAAATACCCTCTTTTGTCCCAGTAAGATGCCAATTGCTTGAAAAATTCAAACATGGTCTCCATCTCCGTGTCAAAAACCATATCCAGCGCAAATTTGAATCCACCGTTGTTGTAGTACTTGTCGACCACATGTTCCACCTTCTCGAGCAAGCTCATATCGGAGTAGGTCATATAGCTGTTTTCAAGCACTTGATATGGCGGGTAGTGCCTGTACTTGTAGCCGTGCCTGTCAAGAAGCTCTGTCATAGGAGATCCCTTTAATATCTTCAAAAATCCCAGCTGCAGCATATGGGGCCTCAGCTCTATTATTTCATCAAAAGATGAAGCAAAGTCATCAATAGTCTCAAAGGGAAGCCCTGCTATCAAATCAAGGTGCAGATGTATGTTTTCAAGCCTTAATATCTTAAGGGTGTTTTCCTTTATTTTATATATGTCTGTAACTCTGTTGATCTCCTTAAGTGTTCTTTCATTCACCGTCTGAACCCCAACCTCAAGCTGTATTAGCCCTGGAGAGCTTCTAGACAGAATTTTGATAGTATCTTCATCCAAAAGATCTGCTGCTATTTCAAAATGGAAATTCGTGTTTGAGTTGTTGTCCACGATAAATTCCAGTAATTCCTTGCTTCTTTTCTTGTTGCAGTTGAAAGTTCTATCTACGAACTTGACCTGATCTACTCCCAAATCGATAAATCTTTTGATATCAACTTTCACTTTTTCCACTGATTTGAACCGCATGCTTTTTTCCACTGAAGACATGCAGTAGGCACAAGCAAAGGGGCAACCTCTGCTTCCCTCATAGTATATGATCCTTCCGCCCATGCTCGCGAGCTCATCATCCGGATAGGCATCCTTAAGAAAATCCATATCCATGAGATCAAATCCATCTTTTGTGGATACTATATTGCCCCCGTCTCTGTAGGTCAGAGCAGGTATCTCCTTAATGTCCAAGCCTTTGTCAATTGCCTCTATCAGCCTTTTGAAAGCAGCTTCCCCTTCACCTCGCACTATAATGTCTGCGCTGTAATGTTCAAGCTGTCCTTCAGAATCGTATGATACCTCCGGACCTCCTGCGATTATCAAGGAATCCGGCATGATTTTTTTTAAATTCCTTGCAAGCTTTGCCGTCTCATCACCATTCCAGATATAAACCGAAAATGCATATACATCAGCATTTTCCTCCGCAAGCTTGCTTAAGATGCTTTCCAAGTTATCATTTATGGTGAACTCCTTGAGAATTACTTCTCCTTCATTAAAATCCAGATATGACTTTATCGACCTGATAGCCAGATTGGTATGGATATATTTTGAGTTGAGACTGGTAAGTACTATTTTCATATAATTATTCCTCTTATGATTTATTCAGTGTCAATTATACCATATAAAAGGCGATTTGCAGCGCAAATCACCTTTTGTTGATAAATCAATTGTATTTACAGCATTTCCTTGACTATACTAACCAAGTTGTCCACATTGAATCCATAATTGTGGATTATCTCCTCACCTTTTGCGCTGGCTCCAAATTTATCTATCCCAAGGTTTCTGCCATTTTTCCCTGTAAACTCAGCCCAGCCAAAAGTTGATCCCATCTCAACTGAGACCCTTTTTTTGATGTCTTTCGGCAACACTGACTCCTTGTATTTATCGCTTTGTTTCTTGAACCTGAACATGGAAGGCATGGATACGACCCTTACGTCTATCTTGTCTTCTTTCAATTTCTTTTGTGCCTCCAGTGCCAGTGCCACTTCACTTCCTGTCGCTATGATTATAGCCTTGGCTTCTTTTTTCTCTGGAGATATCACGTAGGCTCCCTTCTCTACCCCTTTGAAACTTGCATTATCCAGGGTAGGCACATTCTGTCTGGTAAGCAGGATTGATGTTGGGTGGTCTTTCGACTCAAGAGCCAATATCCAAGCAGCTTTAGTCTCATTTGCATCTGCAGGTCTGATCACATCCATATTCGGCATGGCCCTAAGACCTGCCAGCTGTTCAACAGGTTCATGAGTAGGTCCATCTTCTCCCACTGCAACTGAGTCATGGGTGAACGCAAATATGGAAGGTATGCCCATTAGCGAGGCAAGTCTCATTGAAGGTCTCATGTAGTCGCTGAAAATGAAGAACCCTCCGGCAAAGCCTTTAAGACCATGGAGTACCAGACCGTTTACTATTGCAGCCATTGCGTGTTCTCTAACCCCAAAATTGATATTTCTGCCCAAATGGTTGTCTCTTCCAAAATCTCCGCCTATTCCTCTAACCTTGGTGGATGAGGAAAGATCTGCGCTACCTCCAATCATTAGCGGGTTTTTTTCCTGCAATATTTTGAGCATGTCTCCCGATGAGGCTCTTGTTGCCAATAAATCTTTTGGCTTGTAATCTTCCAATACACAGTCGTAGTCAATCCCCAGATTCTCACCATTGATCAAAGCCTCTACGATTTTCCCCTCTATGGGGTATTTGTCCTTGTACCTATCAACCATGGAAACCCACACGTTGTAGCCATTCATTCCCTTTAAGTCGTTTGATTCACTAAAATCTTCATATACTTCCTCAGGTATTTCAAATGGTGGATGGTGCCAGCCCAGGTTTTGTCTCGTTACATTTGTGTTTTCTTCTCCCAGAGGAGCTCCATGGGTGGCGCTTTGGCCTTGTTGAGGAGATCCATGCCCAATTATTGTCTTTACCTCTATCAAAGTAGGTCCCTGCATGTTTTTTGCTTTTTCCAACGCCCTTGAGATATCCTCAATCATCTCACCGTCATCTACTTTTAAATAGCTCCAATTCATAGCCTCAAATTTGGCTTGTATATTTTCGCTGGTCGCCATGTCTACAGGTCCGTCCAACTGAATATCATTTGAGTCAAATAAGACTATCAGCTTGTCTAATCCCAGATGTCCCGCAAGGGACGCAGATTCCATGGCTACTCCTTCCTGCAGGTCTCCATCACCGCACAGTACATATGTGTAGTGATTCACCACAGGAAATCCTTCTTTATTAAGCTGAGCAGCCAGATACCTTTCTCCTATCGCCATGCCCACTGCATTAGATATCCCCTGGCCTAAAGGCCCGGTAGTAGCCTCTATGCCTTCTGCGTGACCATATTCAGGATGCCCCGGCGTTTTAGATCCCCACTGCCTGAAACTCTTAAGGTCATCCATTGTAATGTTATAGCCTGCCAAGTGCAGAGTAGCATAAATCAATGCGGAGCCGTGTCCTGCGGATAGCACGAACCTATCCCGATTGAACCAGTCAGGTTTTTCCGGATTATATAAAAGGTGTTTTGTAAACAGGGTATACATCATGGGCGCTGAACCCAGCACTATTCCTGGGTGTCCGCTATTGGCCTTATTTACCATATCAACTCCAAGCATCCTCAGAGCATTAATTGATTGCATTTTTTTATTCATTTGTCAGTACCCCTCTTTCAAAAAATTTATACACTTGATTATTACCCTAAATAAAGATGGCTACACAAAAAAACCGCCTTGGGCGGTTAAAGGTTTTTAAGCTTTGTAAAGCTACCTATTGAAATGTTTGCTGCCTGGGTATTCTCGTTTTTTATATCTTCATAAACTTCTTTTCTTAGTATAGTGATATTTTTAGGAGCATCTATGCCTATCTTTATCTTACCGTCGCTCGTTTCAAGCACTTTGACTTCGATCCTGTCATCGATGATTATGCTCTCGCCTATCTTCCTGTTGAGGATCAGCATCTTTTTGCCTCGTCTTCTGAATACAGCTTGTGCTTAACAGAGTACTTCACCTCGTTTAACACAAATTGCCTTCCTTTTCTTAATGAGATATTCATCACCACCGGGGCCAAGAGATTAATCGTGCTCTTTTGGGTATCGTCTGACAGGGTGACGATATTTATCACGGCAAGGTCCTCTTTTTTCGATATGTCTATCTTCAACAGCTCTTCATCAGGTATGTCAATTTCGTAATCACAAACAAAATACCAGGGATCTGCAACTACAAAGGAAACATAATCTCTGTCTATGTCCTGCATGACTTTGAAAACCTCATTTTGGGGTATGTCCAAAAGAGCGAATCTTTTACTGCTTTCAAAGCCTAAAAGCCCTTCGGGAAATTTTAAGATTGAATCCTCGTTTATCTCAACTTCACCTAGAAATTTCGTCTGGATCTTCATTTGCATTCTCCTCGTACAATTAGTTTATGGCTATCTTATATAATCAAGCAGGCTAGGCTGGAGTATCTTAGCCCCTGTAGCCAATGAAGCCTGGTAAACTGTAGACATAACGCTAAATTGCATCATCTTTTCAGCTATGTCGATATCCTCGCTCTTTGATAAAAGCTCCGTCATGTTGAGGTTTTCAGCTTCATTCCTCTGCTGCGCAGCTTCCAAGCGGTTATAGGTTGCACCCATCTTGGATCTAAACCTTATGACATTGTCGATATGCTTGTCCATATCCCCCAGCAGGTCCCCTGAAAGAGCCTGGGCATCACCTTCCTCAAGGGCTTTTTTCAAACTTAGGATCATTACTCCCAAGTCCTCCCTATCAGGATCGTGAGTGCCTTGTGTCTTTGTAAACAAGCTGCCGTCGCTTAACAGGTCTATTCCCACTTTTGGAGCGATTTCCCGGGAAATATTGTTATTATCCCCGTTGTAGGTCATTAGCCCATCTACGACGCTAAATGGGGGCTCAGTTGTCTTTTGACCTCCGAATATGTACCTTCCGTCAAAATTCGTATTAAAAAGCTGAGTCAGTTGCTCTGCCAACATTGATATCTCATCTACCAATGCCGATCTGTCTGTATCCGACAACGTTCCGTTGGCGCCATACACTATAAGGTCCCTGGCTCTGAGCAATGTGGCTGAAACCTCGCTTAATGAGCCGTCTGCAGTTTTAGCCCATCCCAGGGAATCGTCGATATTTTTTTTAAACTGCTCGTTCTCCCTTATGGAATTGTCTAGATTCATTATCCTGGACACCAACATAGGGTTATCCGACGGCTTGCTTACTTCTTTACCTGAAGATAGCTGGTTTTGGTATTTTTGCATCTGCTTTAAGTTTCTATTTAGATTTCTAAGATAATTTCCTGTAAGTGTATTGTTTGTAATCCTCATGTGAGACTCCTTTTTATACGCCAGTTCTATTGATCAGAGTATCCAGCATTTCCGACAAAGCGGAGATAACTTTTGCATTGGCATCGAAGCTTCTTTGGAATTTAATGAGGTTCGTGACCTCTTCATCTATCGATACTCCTGAAACGGATTCTCGTCTGTTGTTAAGCTGGGCCATAAGTGATTCTTGATTGTTTACCATATTCTCGGCATGCTCGGTAGATATGCCCACCTTGATCACCACATCCCTGTAACTGCCTTCCATAGTCACTCCTCCGGGGACGTCTTTGATTTTCATCGTATCCGGATCGTATTCAATGCTGCTTAAATCCTTGAAGCTTATCTTGGTGTTTCTAAGATTTGCTATAGCTAAAGCTCTGGACCCATCTCCCTCAGGAGAATCCTCCGTCCTGCCTGTCGCCACAAGGCCCTCATTTGCAAGTATGGCCTCATTCACCTTGAAATTCAGAGCGTTTTCTCCCCCTGAACCAAAAACAAAGAAGTCATTTCCGGCTCCATCGTGATTATGCACGACATTTACCATTTTTGCAGTTCCTATGGCAAATATGTCTAGTTCTGCTCTTCTTGATTCGATTTCGTTTAATGCCTCTAAGTTCCCACCGATTTTTCCTGAGCCAATATTTGCTAGGCTGATTGTATCTGATGATTCATCATAAAATATGGGACTTCCCGCTTTGTACTTCGCTGCATCTTCTGCGTTCATTGTCAGAAATCTCTGATTCGTGGCATCCCCTCCTACGGAGATAAGCAGTGAAACATTATCGCTGTCGATTTCCTGGATTTCACTGACTACGCTCAGCTTCTCAGCAGCAGCTCCGGTAACTTCCACTCCGCCTATGCTTATAGATGCCCGCCCCCACTTGTCGTAGCTTTCCGTAAGATCTGCGAGTCCCGAAAGCTTTTTCATCAAAAGATCCCTTTCATCCAAAAGATCGTTGGGACTATGTCCTTTAACGGTTATATTAAATATTTGGTCGTTGACTGTGTTAAGCTGAGTTATTATTGAGTTTACGTCATAAGCGTTTTTTTCTATGTTGCCCACCGTATCTGACTTAAGCTCATCGATTTGGTTTGCCATATGGTTTACAGTGTCTGCAAATGTCTTAGATTTTTCTGCTACTATGCTTTGGGCATTGAGACTCTCGGGATTTTTGCTCAGCTCCTGCCAGGCGTTGAACATTTCTCCCATTGCAAAGTTTAGTCCTGTATTTGAAGGCTCGTTAAAGACCATCTCTATCTGCGACATGACGTCGTTTTTTGCAATATATCTATTTAACGTACTATTTTCATTTCGGATCTGGTAGTCTACAAACTCATCCACCATTCTGACCACGCTCTCCAGCTTAACTCCTGTGCCCAGCTGTCCTACTCCTGCGTAATTGAATGCGGTATCCGCCTTTAGCTCCACCCTTTGCCTTGAAAACCCTTCGGTATTTGCGTTTGAGATATTGTGTCCTGTAGTATGCAGAGCTGTCTGTTGAGCGTTAAGCCCCTTTACCGCCGTGTTGAAAGTATTGAATAATCCTGCCATAAGTCACCCCTATACTGATTGGTCTACGATACTGATCTCTTTAGGGCAGTTGATATTGCCATTGGAGGTATATGTATTGTATTTTGAAGTGTTGTTTTTTGAAAGAGCCTTTAATATCTGATCCTGAAAGCTAATTGCCTGCAAGGTCAAAAGGTAGTTTGTCTTTTGAAGGACATCGATTTTTCCGACAAGATCCTTGGTCGTCTCATCCTTAAGGTCGTCTAGCTGATTATATGACTTCATCTTTTCAATGAATTCCATCTTTTTCTCTGTTATTGAAATCAAAGCCTCTCCGTCTCCTTTGATGAGCACGGCCTTTTCATTTTCAAGTACCTTGATCAAATCCTTCAGCATTATCTCCAGTTTTTTTATCTCTTTCATTTAGATTCATGCCTTTCAAAATCGATTTTTTCCAAAATCTTTTCTGCTATTTTTTCCGAATCCACCTTGTAGGTTCCCTGTTGAATGGATCTTCTGATCTTTTCAACCTTCTCAGAAAAATTTGACTCTTCAGATTCGCTGATTTTCTTAACAAGATCTTTTGCCTGGGTTGAAATCTCAACTGAAGATTTTTTGGTGGTGGGCCCCTGGACATGGCCCTTTTTCTGCTCATCCTTGGTTTTGTACATATTGCTAATGTAATTGCTGTGAAATTTGTCGATTTTCATGGTTTTCACCTCGATTTAATATCCTTTATATATAATATCGTAAGTAAACGGAATTTGTTAAGGGGCTGGGATAATTAAATTAATAATTTAGGTGGCAAGAATTAAAAATAACAGAGGACAAGTCCTTCGCTCCAAAAACAGCTTAAGATCCGTCCCCTTTTTGTATCTTACAACTTGCATCTTATAACTTACATCTTATAACTTACATCTTATAACTTACATCTTATAACTTACATCTTAAGCCTGTCATTTAAGCCCCTTGACCCTCTGTTCCCTGCTTAATATCTGGGTTATCCTGATACCGAAATTTTCGTTTATCACGACCACTTCTCCATGGGCTATGAGCTTTCCGTTTACGTAAACCTCTAGTGCCTCATCCGCCAGCTTATTAAGCTCCACTACGGATCCCGCTCCTAGGGCAAGGATATCCTGGATGGTCTTTTTTGTCTTTCCAAGCACCACGCTGAACTCTAGAGGCACATCCATGATCAGATCTAAGTTGCGCTGCTGGCTCTTGCTCGAAGTATCCTCAAGGGGTGGAAATACCGGCTTTTCAACCTTAATCTGCTCTTGCGGCACAATTGGCGCAGCCTGGTCGTATACCGGCTGGGTTTCAATCTCTGCCTTGACTTGGGGAGAGTCCTTGGGCTCTTGGACTTTTTCGTTCACCGAATCACCCATCATGATGCCCACGATCTCCTTGACGGTATCAAGTGTATATAGCTGCATAATATCACTTTCTATTAAACCTTCCACTGAAAGGTGGAAGGATATCTTGCATATGTATTTTTCATTAATGAATTTTTTATAATCGATGTTTTCCCTTTTGTCCCATACACTCACATCTGGAGGGAGAATGTCTATATTCTTGCCTAGCATCTGGGCCATGGAGGTCGAAGCGGATCCTATCATCTGGTTCATGGCCTCGGCCACAGCGCTCAGTTCAAGCTCGGTAAGCTCTTGGTTTGCGTTTGAACCATCCCCACCCATCATCAAATCTGCGATAATCGCAGAATCCTTTACGTCCATCATCAATAGGTTATTGCCTATGAGACCTTCTTTAAATTCTATCCTTGAGACGACCTTAGGTATCTCGCAGTCTTCGATTATATCTTCAAATGGTATGTAATGAACTCTTGGTGTTGTTATGGTCACCCTATGATTTATTATGGAAGAAAGGGTCGTAGCTGCAGTAGACATGGTTATATTGCCTACCTCGCCTATTACGTCCTTGTCGGTGTCTTTAAGGTTTATATCTTCCACCGCATCCTTTTTCCTTAACAGGGCGTCCACTTCCGCCTGAGATAAAAAGTTATCTTTCATATATCAACATCCTCTTCCACGTATTGTAAGACTTGAACCGCCAGCTTGTCCTTGTATCGACCTGGTTGAACGAGGTAGTGAACCTTATCTTCAACGTACATTTTCATCGGTTTGTCAGTTTTCATGTCAAGATGGACTATGTCACCGGTTTCCAAATGCAAAAAATCATCCACTGTTATTATGGTCTTGCCCATCTCGACAGTCAGGTCCACCTCTGTAGTCACAAGTCTTTCAGTTATCTGCTCCTTGTATTTGCTCTCATCATTGGTTTTACCCATATCAAACCAGCTTTTTATGCTGAGCTTGTCAGTAATGTTCTCAAAGGAAACGTATGGAATGCAAATATTGATGAAGCTCTTGTTATCAAAAATCTCCACTCCGAAGCTTATTAAAATCACCGGCTCGTTGGGGGACATGGTTTGCACAAGCTGAGGATTTGTCTCAAGGTTATCCAGCACCGGATCTAGATCCAAAATCTCGTTCCAGGCTGATTTGAATGCTTTCAGAAGATTAACTACCAAATCCTCGATTATTCCCAGCTCGATGTCAGTGAACCTCTCCTTTTTAATGCTCTTGCCGTCCTTGGATTCAGCTCCCCCGCACAGCAGCTCTATTACCTGTATGGCGAAATGAGGGTTGATTTCAAGTATCTGATTTCCGTTAAGAGGCTCGCAGTGAAAAATCCCCATTATCGTGGGATTAGGTATGGAATGCACGAACTCGTCAAAGCTTATTTGTTCCACGGCCCCCAGCCCAAGGTTTATATTTGTTCTCACCTGAGTTGACAGGATATTTGAAGAAATCTTTGCAAAGTTCTCAAATATCATGTGCAAGGTGTTGATATACTCCTTGGACAGCTTTATCGGCCTTCTAAAGTCATAGGACCTGACCTTGTTTTTTTCTTCTTCCTCTTTTATCTCAGTGGGATCTATTTCTCCTGTGTTCAAAGCGTTTAACAAAGAGTCTATTTCCTGTTGTGACAGTACCTGTTTCAAATTATCCCCTCATTTTTATCACATGATAAGGTCTAAATCGATATAGTTTACCAGTTGCCCCTCAATTTGAATAATTCCAGAAACTCCATTAGAGGATTCAGTGGAAACCCTTTCAATATTTTCTTCGCTGACCTTTAATACTTCCTTAACCTCGTTTACCATAATGCCAACCTTTTCTTCCTGTCCATTGGTTATAACTATGTTATTATAACACTGATCGTCATCCTGTTGCAAAAGCTTGCACAAGTTCACAAGAGAAACCACATTGCCTCTTAAGTTTATAAGTCCCTCTATCCAGTGGGGGGCATTGGGTACAAATGTGGAATCTATCATCTTGCTTATCTCCTCAACCTTTTCAGAATTGACCGCATAGTATTTCTCTCCAAGGGTAAATACTATAATTTGCATGCCATCACCTCCCTATTTACTTGCTTTTCCAAGGGAATCCAAGACTCTGTCCGTCTCGAAAGGCTTGACTATAAAATCCACCGCTCCGGATTGTATAGCCTCCATGACCATGGCTTGCTGTCCCATAGCGCTGCACATTATTACCTTCGCTCCCGGATCTATCTGCTTGATTCCCTTAAGAGCTGCTATGCCATCCATTTCTGGCATGGTAATGTCCATAGTTACTATCTCCGGCTTCTCAGTTTTGAACTTATCGATAGCTTCTGCACCGTTTTGAGCTTCTGCAACGACCTCGTAACCGTTTTTCTCCAATATATCCTTAAGCTTCATTCTCATAAAAATTGCATCATCCACAATCATAACTCTTTTTGACATTTATATATCTCCCTTCAGATTATACTCCGATTAACTTAAAAAGGTTATCCAAGACTCCCGGTCTTGGTATAAAGTAAAGCGACGAATCTACCTTGTCACCCTCATAAATAAACTCATTTTTGATTATCATCACGTTTTCGTCAAACTGCTCGCTATCCATGTATGCGCTGCTGAGGATGGCACCGAACATGTCCAGGGCAAGGGCCGGAACCGATGATATCAAGTTGATATCAAGCATCTTAGAAATTGCATTCAAGTAGGATGTCACCAGGATGTTCACAAGCTCGCTAACTGCTGAATATTCAACCTCTGCGCTCATTTCCATCTCCTGGGGAAGCATCATGCTCACCAGTTTTTCAGCGTTTTCCTCAGTGCAAACGAAAAGGAAGTTGCCGTTGGCATCTCCAATCATCCGAAGTGTAACTGCTATTACCATCTGATCTTCGGCCATTATCTCAGTGAAAACCTCATTGTAATCAAGTATCTCTATAGTTGGCACGCTCATGTTTATGAACTTGTCCACCAGCTGGGATATCGACGTGGCGGCATTTCCGCCCCCTACGTTTGCCAGCTCTTTTATTACATCAAGTTGAATGGGCGAGTATTCGTTTTTATTCAAATCCCTCCCCCTTTCCGCTGCACAGATTTCCTACGTCGAGTATAAGAGTTATATCTCCGTTGCCTAATATGGTAGCCCCTAGATATTCCTTCATATTGCTAAGGGTTCCGCTCAGCTTTTTGATTACTATCTCCTGTTGTCCGATAAGATCGTCTACCAACAGGCCGTAATGCTTTCCGCCCAGCATGATTAGAATTATATGCTGGTTGAGCCCTTCTGATTCTATGCCCAGCTTTTCATTGACCCTGACGACAGGAATAACCTTGCCTCTGTATATATATACCTCTTCGTTGTGAGATTGTCTGATATCTCCCGGTTTTGCATTTACCACCTTTTCGATTATCCCAAGGGGAAGTGCAAATGTTTCTGTGCCCACATGAACCATGAGTGCCTGGATAATTGAAAGCGTCAGGGGTAATTTTACAACAAATGTAGTCCCTTTGTCCACTTCGCTGGTAACATCTATGCTGCCTCCCAGAGAGGATATCTTCTGCCTGACCACGTCCATTCCCACGCCTCTTCCAGAAATGTTGGTAACCTCTGTATTTGTAGAAAACCCTTGGTTGAAAATCAGTTGTATAAGGTCGTTGTCATCCAGACCCTCTGCGGCTATGCCTTTTCTAATCGCGCTTTCCTTGATTTTCTGTGGATCTATCCCCTTGCCGTCATCACTTACCCTGATGACTACCTTGTTGCCTTCCTGGTATGCCGTCAATTCGATGGTTCCTTTTTTATCCTTTCCTCTGGTCAGTCTCTCTTGAGCAGATTCAATGCCATGATCTGCGGCATTTCTCATCAAGTGGACCAAAGGCTCTCCGATTTCTGAGACTACGGTCCTGTCAAGCTCTGTCTCTTCGCCTTCTATCACAAGATCAATTTCCTTGTCGAGTTCCTGGGACAAATCCCTTATCATCCTGGGGAACCTATTGAATACAACGCTTACAGGCTGCATCCTGATTTTCAAAACCAGATCCTGAAGGTCTGAGGTGATCCTTGCTACCTGCTCCAACGGCTCGTTTATTTCGGTAGCCCTGTACCTTGTACTAAGCTCTTCCAGCCTCGTTCTGTATATCACAAGCTCGCTTACAAGGTTCATGAAATTATCCAGCCTGCTTAAATCCACTCTTATGGACTGGTTTGATGGAGCCGAGGAAGTTTTTTCTTCGGACTTAATCGTCTCTGCCGCCTTAAGCGTGTTTGCAGCCAGAAGCAGGTCTGCCTCTTTTTCGGCTTCGTTTTTGACATCTTGTAAATCATCCCCAAAAGAGTACCTTCCAGGGATATCCTCATCAGTTATCTGGTTTATTATGACTTCTTCAATTTCAGATACGTTTTCAATCGCATCAAGCACCTGTTGTCTATTCTGCTTAGTTATGTAGACAAGTTTAAACACCCTGTCAAAATTTCCATCCTCCAGGTCTTCAACTCCAGGAGAAGTTTGAATGATATCCCCTTCCTGCTCCATCTTGTTGACGACCAAATATGCCCTTGCTCCCTTGAGAAGACAGTTTTCAACTATCTTCACCCCAATGGAAAAGGCATTGAAGTTCTTTTCTATAGCACTTTGAACCACGCTTGCATCAATCTCGCTGAGCTCATCAAGATCTATTGAAAAGTCAATTCCTTGCGCAGATTTTGCTTTTTCTTCTTCTGGGTTGGACAATCCGTCAAGTTCACTTAGAAGCTCGCTGATATCATACTCAGGGTAGTTTTCTCTTCTTAAATCCTCAACGATCTCCGAAAGCATGTCAAGGCATTTGAATATTACGCTGACTACATCTGATGTGACAGAAAGAGTCCCATTCCTGAAAAGCTCTAATACATTCTCCATCCTATGAGTAAGTTCCGCCATGGTTGTATAGCCCATGGTGGCAGCCATGCCTTTTAAGGTATGGGCGGATCTAAAGATTTCATCTATGATTCCCGGGTTTTCGGTATCTTTTTCAAGCTGCAAAAGATTGTCGTTAAGACTTTGAAGGTATTCATCTGTCTCCTCAAAAAACAGATCCCTGTACTTTTGTGAATCGTCCATCAATTATCCCTCCTGGTCAAACTTTTTCATATAAAAAGGTGGATAGCTTTTTAAATCCGAAGCTGGAAGGATTGTAGATGCTCTCTGTCGCTCCTGTGAAGAATATCCCGCCTTTTTCCAATGAATTGTTTATTTTTTTATAGATTTCATTTTTTGTCTCGTTTTTAAAATATATGGTTACGTTCCTGCAGATAACTGCATGGAAGTTTTTGTCATAATCATCAAGTATCAAATCATGCTTCTTGAAATGCACTTTTTTCTTGATGTTCTCTGAGATGTGGTACTGTCCCTCTTTTATCAGAAAATGCTTTTCTATCTCCGGCTTGGGCACATTCTTGATTTCATTTTCCTTGAACTTCCCTTCCCTTGCCCGTCCAAGTATTGTATCGTCTATGTCAGTTGCCAATATCTTATGTTCCTTTATGTTGTTCTTTTCCATAATAAGAGCGACTGTGTATGGCTCTGCTCCTATTGAACAGGCTGCGCTCCAGATGTTCAAGTTTTTGAACCTGGGAACCAACACGCTTTTTATCGCATCCTCAAACTCGTCGAAAATCTCCTTGTTGCGATAAAATTCTGTGACATTTATTGTTATATAGTCTAAAAACATTCGTTTTACATTCTCATCTTTTTGTATCAGCTCAGCGTACTCCCTGAGATTCTTTGCTCCCGTGCTGTTCATGACAGTTCCTATTCTTCTGTGAAGCTGCTTTTCCTTATAGGAATTAAGGTCTACTCTTAGCTTGTCCTTAACCCATTTCTTGAAATAATCGAATTCTAATTCCATCTCTTCACCCTGACGATATTTTTTATATTTTCAACTATCTTCTCCGGAGTCAGCACTTCATCCACTACTCCTGCGGCACGTGCGCTTCCAGGCATGCCGTTTACAACGCAGCTTTTAGCATCCTGTGCAAGGTTATATCCACCGCTTTTATGTATCTTTGTCATGCCAATTGTTCCATCTTTTCCCATGCCGGTGAGTATGATTCCCAATATATTTTTGCCGTACCTCAGGGCTGCTGTCTCGAACATATAATCCACTGCAGGCCTTACCCCGTGAAACTTCGGCCTGTCATCGAGTCTGATCTTATTGTTTTCAATCGTCATATGCCAATCTCCCGGGGCTACGTAAACTACCCCTCTTTGAATGAGCATATTATCCTTGGCCTCTACTACTTCCAGCTGGCATTCATTGTTCAATCTTTCTGCAAAGGAGCTGGTAAATCCCTTGGGCATGTGCTGGACAATGAAAACAGGCACATCCAGGCTTCTCGGAAGCCTGCTTATTATTTCAAAGAGAATCTTCGGGCCTCCTGTTGAAGCTCCAATTGCTATGGCCTCCACATTCTTCCAGTCCCAAACCCGTTTTTCATCTTCGGTTTTAGGCACCGGCTCAACAATAGGCTGCCTTGCCACATGGTCTTTCTCTCTTGGACCGGATTTTGAGGCTTTTGCCGCCTTAAGCTTTATCTCCAGCTCATTTTTCAGGTGCTCTATTGCCGCAGATCCCATATCATTGGTTTTCTCTATGAAATCCAAAGCTCCAAGATTCAACGCTTCCATGGTAATATCACTTCCCGCCTTAGAATAAGCGCTTAACATCACCACAGGAATCCCAAATTCCTTTTTGATTATCTTAAGCGTTTCTATTCCGTTAAGTTTCGGCATTTCAATATCTAGGGTTATGATGTCCGGTTTAAGCCTTGGTAGGGCTTCAATTGCATCCAGGCCGTTTCTGGCTATGCCTACGACTTGTACCCCTTCCACTTGAGATGCCGCATCTCCAATGATTTTTCTCATAAAAGCAGAATCATCCACTATCATCAATCTTATGGGCATCCTCTATCCTCCGTTCAAAGTGTTGTTATGCTCTTGCTGGCAGTCTTGATGTCTACGGAAAAATCCTTTAAATCCACCACCATTGTTCTGCCTATGCTGCCTCCGGTATGGCTGCCTAAGATAGGTATCTCAAGCTCATCTAATATTCTTTCCACGGATTCCACATTTCTTTTGCCTATGTCCGAAGTGAGCTTCCTATCAGGAAAGTTGAACATACTCGCTCCTCCTGCGATTTTAGCGACGAGGCTCTTATTTTTGAGTGCTCCTCCGTTAATTTCCTTTATCATTTTGGGGATGGCTAGATCGGCAAATTTTTCAGGCTTTATATCTCTTGTAAATGCAGTGCTGTCCGGCAGCATTATATGGCTCAACCCACCGATTTTTCTTGTCCTGTCGTATATGGCAATACCCACGCAACTCCCAAGACCCAGCGTTATAAGGCTTTTAGGCTGTGTGGTTATCTTATAGTCCGCTATACCGACTTTTATATGATTTTCCATTTATCAACCACCAAACTCGCTATATTGTATTTTTCACCATGACTATTCAACAGCTAAAAGCTCCCTGCTCTGAACAAAATCAAAGAGCTCGTTGGTTTCAAGCAGTATTATTATATCCTCGTCGTTTTTTATAAATCCCTTAACATATTCCTTGGATATGCTGCCGTCTCCTACTGATGCATCTTCAAAGCTATCGTCATCTATGCTTTTTATGCCCACGATTTCATCAACCACCAGCCCTATCTGAGTGCCGTTCCAAATTATCACGATGATTTTTGAAGACTCCTTATAGCTTCCTTCTCTGCCGTAAAGGCGCATATTCAAATCTATGATCGGCAAAACCTTGCCGTTATATTTTATGACTCCCATCAAGAAATCCTTAGTTTCCGGAACTTTTTTCGGATCGACAAATTCTACGATCCTTTCTATCTTGGAAATTTCAAGGGCAAAGCTCTGATTGCAATTGTTGAATATAATAACCTGTTTCATTTAAGGTGACCCCCTAAAAATTTTGATACCTTATATATCGACGGTTTTAGCATTAGTTTAATAATATTTTCGAATTTTATTGAATTTATCTTTGCTGTTTATATATAATGATTAAGTGAATTCCTTTGAAAGGCAGTGGTCATATGCGTCTAGTACCTGTTAACTCAATAAAAGAGGGAAGCGTTTTAGCAAAGACAATCTATAATGGCAGCGGCATTCCCCTTCTAAGAGAAGGCTATCCCCTCAACCGCAAATTAATCGACAGGGCCCTTAATAACGGCGTTTATTCACTGTACATACATGACAAGTACAGCAATGAGATAATAGAAGATATTATCAGCCCAGATTTAAGGCAAAAAGCCATACACACATTAAAGGGCAGTTTCTCAAGCATCTACAAGGACGCCTTGTACTCGGGAAACCACAAATTTCGAAAAACCCCAAAAATAGATTCCGCCTTAAACGAAGTATCGGTCATCGCAAAACAGTTCGTGGACGACATCCTCTCGAAGAAGGACGTCATTATAAATCTGGTGGACATTAAGACAATGGATGATTACACCTACCAACACTGCGTCAACGTAGCGATTCTTGCCATCGTCCTGGGTGTAGAGCTGAGATACGATAAAAAAGTGCTGGAATCAATTGCAGTTGGTGCCCTTCTACATGATTTTGGCAAGGTTTTCATACCAAAGGAACTTCTTTTAAAGCCGGGCAGGCTTACAGATTCCGAGCTTAAACATATAAAAGAGCACCCTGCATTAGGATATGATTACCTGAAGAACAATACTGCGGTGAACAACATATCTCTGTCTATCATTTTGGAACACCATGAAAAAGCAAACGGGGCCGGCTACCCGGGCAGCATAAATACAAGCAGGATATCCCCCTTTGCAAAGATGGCGGCGGTATGCGATGTTTACGACGCATTGGCTTCCGACAGACCATACAGAAAAGCCATGTCTCCCAATGAAGCTCTCGAGCTCATTATGGGATCCTGTGGGGATGATTTCGATTTAGACATAGTAAAGGCTTTCATAAACAGGATTGTTCCATATCCTGTAGGTACGTTGGTAGAGCTAAGCAACAACAGGCTTGCCGTAATAAAAAAACTCAACCACGAATACGTGCTGCGTCCAGTAGTCAACCTGGTTGAAAGAGTTGGAGAAGAGGTATCTTTCACCGAGCTTGACCTGATGAAAAAGACAAATGTGGTTATACGCAATGTTTACCAGGAAGAGGAAAACGCAAGTTAAACAAAAGGCCTGCAGATATGGTTTTTGCGCCACATCTGCAGGCCTTTACTTAATTTTCGACTATATACATGATCTCTTCTTGGACTTTCTTAAAATCAGGCACATAGGTTTTTAACACTTCCATATGTCCCACTAAAGTGTACTCTCCCAAATCCGCGGGTATCAGCACAGTATCTCCTTTATTTATAGGAAGGCTTCCACCGTTGTAGAAAATCTCTCCGCTTCCTACCACACAGGTGAATATAAAGAACCTTTCAGAGTCTGATTTCTCATTTACGCATTCCACGATATCGTAGTGCTCCAAAGAAAAGTTCTTGCTTAGTGCATACCAGGTCTTAGTATATTCAGGAAATACAGCAGTTACGCCATGGCTTTTCTTTCCTTCCAGATCAAACCTGATGGTGTTCAGCGCATGGTCGATGTGCAGCTCCCTTCCCCTGTTGTAATCATATACCCTGTAGGTAGTGTCGCTGTTTTGCTGTATCTCCGAAACCATGACCTCCCCGTCCACAGTGTGAATAAGGCCTGACTTGACATGATATATCTCTCCTTTTTGTATATGGATTTTGTTCATCATGTCCTCAGCCTTCCCTTGGCGGATCGCCTCTTCGAATTCCTCCTTGGTGCATCCGTTTGTGCCGAGAATAAGCTTTGCCCCAGGCTCAGCGTCCATTATGTACCAGATTTCTTCCTTGCCGTATTGCTCTCCTTGTTTTTGAGCGTATTCGTCATCGGGATGGACCTGTACTGAAAGTTTCTGGGAAACACTTAGTATCTTCACAAGAAGGGGAAAGTCCTTGCCAACCATTTTAGTTCCCAGAAGTTTTTCTCCATATATGTCTATCATTTCCTGAAACGTCTTACCCTTGTCTTCTCCGTTTTCCACAATGCTCATGGCGTCTTTTCTGCAGGACAAATCCCATGTTTCTCCTATTTTCCCTGCAGGCAGGTCGTCTCTAAATGTTTTTAACTGTTGGTTTCCCCAAGGCTTTTCTTGATATATGGGCTTGAATTTTAGTGGATACATCCTAATCCTCCTCGCAATTGAATTCCCAAAGCTTCTTTTTGGAAAGTGAAGCAGCTACAGCTCCAGCCTTTAGGGCCATTTTTATTTCTATTTCTTCTGTCATCAGTCCACCGGTTATTATAGGCGTATCTATCCTGCTTTTTATAGCCTTTATCACCTTAGGTGCTATCCCCGGCATTATCTCGATGGCATCCGGCTTGGTCTGCCTCGCCATGTTGATGGCTGATGCTATAGATGTAGTGTCGATTAAAAACATCCTCTGTATGGTGCTCATGCCTAATTTTTTCGCTTTTGCGATCAAGTTCTTCCTGGTGGTTATTATGCCGGTAGGATCTGCCATGTCCTTGACATATTCCAATGCATTGTCATCCTGGGCCAGACCTGCAATTAAATCGAAGTGGATGAAAGCGTATTTGCCATTGTCTTTTACCCGGTTTATTTTATCCTTAAAATCGTATATATCTGATTCCAAAATAAAAATGATCTTTGCCTGACTTTCAACCGCATCGTCAAATTGTTCCTTGGTCCTACACGCGGGTATTATGGGATAATTTTTTACCAATTGTCTTATATTTTCCACTTTATCAGCTCCATCTAAACGTTAAATCTAAACAATATCACATCTCCGTCTTTTACGACGTATTCCTTGCCCTCCGAACGGGTCCATCCCATTTCCTTAGACTTGACGTCCGATCCCGCTTCCATCAGCTTGTCAAAAGCGGTCACCTCTGCCCGAATGAAACCTTTTTCGAAGTCGGTGTGGATCTTTCCTGCCGCTCCCGGAGCCTTTGTGCCTTCGGTTATAGTCCACGCTCTCACTTCCTTAGGACCTGCGGTGAGATAGGTTATTAGCCCTAGAAGCTTATATCCCGCTTTTATGATCTTGTCCAGGCCCGATTCCTTTAAGCCTAGTTCCTCCAAAAATTCTCCCTTTTCCTCTGGTGGCAGCTGGGAAATCTCCTCTTCGATTCTGGCGCATACCTTAATCACCTGGCTGCCTTCTTCATCAGCATAAGCCTTAAGCTCTTTTACAAGTTCGTTGTCTTCTTCTGCAAGGTCGTCCTCCGATACATTAGCGACATAAAGCATGGGCTTTGACGTAAGAAGCTGAAAGCTCTTTACGATGTCCCATTCCTCATCTGTAAAGTGGATAGGCCTTACCAGCTTGTTATCCTCCAAGAGCTCTTTTACCTTGTTTAATACTTCAATCTCTAAAAGCTGCTCTTTTGTGCCGGATTTAACTAGCTTTTTGCTTTTCAAGAGTCTCTTTTCGACAACATCCAAATCAGCAAAGATCAGCTCGATATTTATTGTCTCGATATCTCTAAGAGGTCCTACGCTGCCTTCTACATGCACCACATTGTCGTCTTCGAAGCATCTTACCACATGGGCTATGGCATCTACTTCACGAATATGAGATAAAAACTTGTTGCCCAGGCCTTCTCCTTTGCTGGCTCCCTTAACCAGGCCGGCAATATCTACAAATTCGATTGCTGTGGGTATTACCTTTTCTGAATTGTAAAGAGATGCAAGCTTCTCAAGCCTTTCATCCGGCACTGCAACTACTCCCACGTTTGGTTCAATAGTACAGAAGGGGTAGTTTGCAGACTCCGCTCCCGCCTGTGTTATAGCATTAAAAAGGGTGCTTTTGCCTACGTTAGGCAGCCCTACGATTCCTATTTCCATTAATTTTTCTCCTTAATTTTATTGAAATCACTGAAACTTAAAATATTATCTATTATTAGGACGTTTCTGCCTCTAATATCCTGACGGCCTTTTCTATCAAGTCTTCCATCCTATTTACCGCTCCCGTTAAAAAAAGGTAGCCAATCACAGCTTCAAAGCCCGTGGCTCTCTTATACTCAACGATAGATGTGTTTTTAGGAGCAGTCGCTGTTGCGGCGTTTCTGCCTCTTCTGAAGATGAACTTTTCATCCTCAGTTAATCCTTCATGAAGAACGCCCACTGCTTTGGACTGAGAAGTTGCCTTGACGTATCTGATGCAGAGCCTGTGAAGGTCGCTGACCTTCATTTTGGGGTGATTCAATACCACGTATCTTCTCACATGACTTTCGTATATGGCATCACCCATAAAAGCCAGGTTGACTGGGTTAAATGCCTTCCCCTCCAACCTGGATATGTTTTTAGGATAAAAATCCTTGATTTTTTCCTTTAATTGACCTTTTTCCATTTGACACCTTCTCTAGTATCCTCAAGTACAATACCCTTTTCCTTGAGTTCATCCCGAATTTCATCAGCAAGCTCAAAGTCTTTGTTCTTCCTGGCGTCCTGTCTCTTTTGAATAAGCTTTTCTATATCCTCTTCCAAAAGCTCTTCTTCTTTTCTAACAATTCCCATAACGTCAGTCAGCTCGTCAAAAACCGCAAGTGCAGCCTCTATGTCCTCTTTGGAAGAGTTCCGGTCCAGCTTGGTATTTGATTCCCTGACGAGATCGAATATTACAGCCAGCGCCTCTGCGGTGTTGATATCATCATCCATAGCCGATTTGAAATCTTCCCTAAACTTGCCCAGTGCCTCAATCCATTTGTCACTTAACCCTTGGGCTTCCTCTGCCTTTTCAATCAAATATGTCATATTGCTTCTTGCATTGTACAGTCTTTCCAGCGCTGCTTTTGACTGCATCAAAAAATCCCTGCTGAAATTTACAGGACTTCGATAGTGAGCTGAAAGCATGAAAAGCCTTACCACTTCAAGATCAACTTCCTTCGCGATATCCCTGACAGTAAAGAAATTTCCCTTGGATTTAGACATCTTTTCGTTGTTTATGTTTATGTATCCGTTATGGATCCAGTAATTTGCAAACTGTTTTCCGTGAGCTCCTTCAGATTGGGCTATTTCATTTTCGTGGTGAGGAAATATCAGGTCCTGTCCTCCCCCGTGTATGTCTATTGTCTCACCAAGATACCTGCATGACATGGCAGAACACTCAATATGCCATCCAGGTCTCCCTGGACCCCAAGGACTATCCCAATGGGGCTCCCCTGGCCTATGCTTTTTCCAAAGAGCAAAGTCTAGAGGATCTTTCTTTTCCCCGCAGATCTCTACCCTCGCTCCGGATTCAAGTTCATCCAACGGCTGCTTGCTCAGCTTGCCGTATCCATTAAATTTTTTAACGCTGAAGTACACGTTGCCGTCGATGTTGTATGCAAGCCCCTTTTTTTCAAGGCTTTTTATCAAATCTATGATCGCCTCTATGTTCTCGCTTACTTTGGGATGAACAGAAGCTCTCCTGACTCCCAGGGCATCTGCATCCTTAAAATACTCAGCGATGTACCTATCCGCCACTTCTTGGGAGGATGATGATTCTTCATTTGCTTTTTTTATTATTTTATCGTCCACATCTGTGAAGTTTTGAATATAATCAACCTGGTAGCCGCAGTATTCGAAATACCTTCTTAGGACGTCGAATATGATAAACGGCCTTGCGTTCCCTATATGAAAATAGTTGTAGACTGTAGGTCCGCAAACATACATCTTGACTTTTCCCTCTTCGATAGGCACAAACGTGTCCTTCTTGTTTGTCAAAGTATTGTACAGCTTCAAGCCATCACTTCCTTTCGTCCTTTTTGGTTACAAGAAGTACGACGCTGTGGGCGCTTATCCCTTCTTCTCTTCCTGTAAGTCCTAGCTTTTCTTCCGTTGTCGCTTTGATATTTACATTTTCCCTTTCGGTTCTCAGCACATCTGCAATCTTTCTTCTCATGTCAGGTATATAGGGTGCCAGTTTTGGCTTTTGAGCTATGACAGTGGCGTCTATGTTTCCTATCTTATAGCCTGTTTCCTCTAAAACATCGTAAACCCTGCTTAGCAAAATCAAGCTGTCGATTCCTGCATATGCCTGATCCGTGTCCGGAAACGCTCCTCCTATATCGCCTTTGCCCAAAGCTCCCAGGATGGAATCCATTATTGCATGCACCAATACATCTGCATCCGAATGTCCCAACAGGCCTTTTTCATGGGGAACATCTACCCCGCCTAGAATCAGCTTTCTTCCTTTTATCAACCTATGCACGTCGTATCCGTGTCCAATACGCATTTAATTTCTCCATTTCTTTACTTGTTGTCGTGAAATTCCTTGTATACCCTAAAAGGTTTTGTTACCACCCTAAAAGGCAGGCTCTTTAAAAAGCCTGTAATATCTTTTTCCATTTCCTTTGTCATCCTGGAAGGCTTGCTCAATACCCTTGCCACGAACTCTTCCTTGAAATGTTTTTTAACGTAGTCCTGATCTATCTTTATCTCCACTCCACAGTTGTTGCACTGTATCTTGTGGATATGATTGTTTCTATATTCTATCGTGTGGTCCGTTTCTTCATCACAGTGTATGCAAAACAAGTACGCATCCATCTTTGAGCTTGACATTAGACACTCTCCTTTTTAATAGTTATATTAGCTGAAGGTTTCTGAGCGCTTTTGCGACCCCGCAATTATCATTAGTATCAGTGGTCATTTTTGTCAATTTTTTTATATCTCCATGAGCGTTTCCCATGGCGATGCTAAGACCGCATTGTTCGAACATGCTCAGATCATTGCCGCTGTCTCCCATCGTGATTATCTGGCTTTTGTCTATTCCGTAGTGGTTTGCTATCTTGTTTACTCCGTTTCCTTTGCTGGCCGTCGGGTTCATTATTTCGACGTAGTTGGCTTCCGGTCTTATTATTGTAAACTCCTCATGATCGAGCTTTTCCCAGATTTCCGAAAGCCTGTTGTCTCCCGTTTCGTACATGTCCATCTTAATTATCTTTTCGTTCCTAAGATCTGCTTCGATTTCGTTAATGTCACAAAAGAGGCTTTTAGATAGTATATTGCTGTTTTTTACCATATCATTGTCAAAGTAGTAAATATTGTAGAAATTTAGGTTTTGATAATAGTAATTGTGGCTATCCGTTATTATATTGTAGTCAATATTCATTTTCTGACACAGATGGGCAAACTCAATTACCCTGTCCGTGTTTATTTGCAGGGTTTCTAAATTGTCCTCATAAGCCATTGATGCTCCGTTGCTCCCAACGTAGTCTGCCTCGAAGTCGATAGCCATCGCATATGACATCGCCGATTCGATGACCCTTCCAGTGGAAAAGACCACTTTAACCCCATTTTTCTGCAACTTGAACAACGCATCGATGTTTTCATCCGGTATCAACTTGTTGCTGTCAAGCAGCGTACCGTCCATATCTACAGCCAACATTTTATAATTCATATATTTACATCCCTTCTGCAAATCATTATCTATGATATTTTATATCTTATTGACTGATTTATCAAGTTTAAAAGCCGCAAGTAAGACTCCTGCGGCTTTTAAGTGAAATTTTCTATTATTTTTTTGGTAGGTGAATGCATTCTCCATGAACGGCATGGGCTGCTTCCATTATGGATTCGGAAATTGTCGGGTGGGGGTGTATTATGTCCCCAAGCTCCTCGATAGTTCCTTCAAGCTTCATAACGGCAGTGACCTCTGCCACAAGCTCAGTGGCATTGGGTCCAACTATGTGGACACCTAGGATTTCTCCGTATTTCTTGTCTGTTATGATCTTTACGAATCCCTCGGTCTCTCCCATGGCGATTGCCTTTCCGCTGACCATCATCGGGAACCTTCCTATTGCGACGTCATATTTCTGTCGCGCTTCTTCTTCCGTAAGCCCTACAGATCCAATTTCAGGTATCGTGTAGATGCAACTTGGCACGAACCTGCAATCCATCTTCTTGCTTGCTCCCATAGCATTTTCTGCTGCCTTCATTCCCTGTGCAGATGCCCAGTGAGCCAGCTGAATCTTTCCTGTTATATCTCCTACAGCATATACGTTTTCCTTTGAAGTTCTTAGGTAGTCATCAACAGCTATGGTTCTGTCTTTTTTGATATCAAGATCTTCAAGACCCTTCAAGTTTGCTTTTCTGCCGATGGATACAAGAACCTTTTCCGCCTTGATGGAGGTTTCATTCTTGCCGCTTACTGTAACCGAAAACCCTTCCGCTGCGGTTTCTACTTTTTCCACCTTGGAGTCGGTCATAACATTTATTCCAGCTTTTTTAAGCTGCTTTTCAAGCTCTTCAGATACTTCGGCGTCCATGTTCGGAATCAGCTTTGGCATCATCTCCACTATTGTTACTTTTGTTCCAAAGGAATTGTAGATAGTTGCAAATTCACAGCCTATTACGCCTCCGCCTATTATCACAAGCTCCTTCGGGATTTCCTCAAGGTCCAAAATCTCCGTACTGGTCATGATTCCCGGAAGATCTAATCCCGGTATCGGAGGCACCAGGGGAACAGACCCTGTAGCGATTATCAGTTTGTCATACTTGACAGTTTTTCCTTCATCCTTGCCCTCAACGATCTTCACTGTGTTGTCATTGCCTGCACTTCCAACACCGTTGATTATGGTTATACCATTGGATTTAAGAAGGGCGCCTATTCCTCCAGTCAGCTTTTTGACCACGCTGTCTTTGTTCTGTTTTACCTTTTTCATGTCTATCTCAGGTTTCCCCACGATTATTCCTCTTGATCCAGCATGCTCGATTTGATGAAGTATCTCTGCATTTTTAACAAGAGTTTTCGTAGGTATGCATCCTACATTAAGACATGTTCCTCCGAAGTATTGGGCTTCTACTATAGCAGTTTTTGCTCCCAGCTGGGCAGCTCTTATTGCCGCTACGTATCCACCCGGACCGGCGCCTAGAACAACCACGTCATATTCGTCTTTTTCCTTTTGAGCCTGATTTGACGGCTCTTCCTTTACGGGAGCTGCTTTTGCCTCTTCGGCAGGTTTTTCTTCCTTTGCAGGAGCCGCAGGCACTACGCCTTCCGGCGGCTGTTCCCCTTCTTTTCCTATATATCCTATGACGGTAAATACAGGAAGAACGTCTCCTTCTTTTGCCGCTATCTTAAGGATGGTTCCCGATGTTTCCGCTTCTACTTCCATGTTTACCTTGTCGGTTAATATCTCAAGTATGGGGTCTCCGGTGTCTACCTTATCTCCCTCGGATACAAGCCACTTTACGATAGTTCCTTCCTCCATGTCCATGCCTGCTTTAGGCATGATGATTTCGGTTGCCATTTTATCAACTCCTTCGTTTTTCTGCTTTCCGTTGCCCTACAGCAGCATCAAGGTTGGATCTTCCATCAGGTCTTTCAGGTACTGTAGGAACTTCGCTCCGTCAACCCCATCCATTATCCTGTGATCCATTGTAAGGGTCATGTTCATTACGCTTCTGACCTTCGGCTCCCCGTCCACGACTCTCATTCTTTCAAGTATTGCTCCTACGCTTAAAATAGCGCTGTTTGGCTGATTTATGATAGATGTAAATTTAACGGTTTCGAACATTCCAAGGTTGCTTATGGTAAACGTGCTTCCTTGAAGCTCATCAGGCTTTATTTTCCCTTTGACGGTTCTTGTGACCGTATCCGTTCTCTTTTCAACTATTTCTGTAAGGGACATTTTATCGGTGCCCTTTATTACCGGTACCATCAATCCGTTGTCAAGTCCCACTGCCAGACCCATATTCACATCGTCGTTAAGCAGTATTCCTTCATCTGTAAGCGTGGAATTTACGATTGGGTATTTCACCAACGCCTTAGTCACAGCCATTATTATAAGGTCGGTATATGTGATTTTCTTTTCTGTTTCTTTTAGTATCCTATCCTTAAGAGCACTTCTAAGCTTGATGGCAGCGGTCATATCTATTTCGATATCAAGACCCACTGTTGCAGCCTTCTTAACGCTTTCCAGCATCCGCTCTGCTATGATCTTTCTCATTCCTACCATAGGAATTAGTTTTCTTTCCTTAGCTTGTGCAGGCATTTCTTCCTTAGCAGAAGCAGCTTCCTCGACTGGCGCTTGTTTTGCTACAAGGTCATCTTTAGTGATCTTTCCTCCAAACCCTGTTCCCTTGAC
>CAZOTE010000020.1:0-14014 GCA_964582705.1 uncultured Eubacteriaceae bacterium
CCGGCACCCTGGAAACTAAGTTTAACTGGAGAATAAACCTGATATCAGTCTTGACGCTGGCGGCTTTTACAAATACGGCGAACATTATCGGCATGGAGAATTTGTGGGTTGTGACGATTCTATACAGCCTTATTTTTATATCGATTGTATTCATATTTGATGGGGATCTGTTTTCAAAGGCAATCTCCTTTGGGGTCTTTTTCATGCTTAATCTAGCAGTTGAAAGCCTGGTGATGTTTGTCATGATTTTTGTGACAGGTTTAACTTTGACAGAGCTGTTGGATTACAACCGATACAGGTTGGTGGCTACAATAATATCGAAGATGATGGTCTTTTTATTTGTGGTTTACTATTTGGAAAATAAAAACAGAAATACTTATTCAGTAGACATAAATCTAAAATTGTCTCTAAAGCTTATTGCCCAGGTTGTTTTGATCATAGGGATAATGATAAACATGATACAGATGCATTACAGCAGCAGATTCGCAGAGTCTAATTTTTACTTTATGATAATAGGATTTGCAGGAGTGTGTATCCTAACGATAAGCATATACGAAAATGTACTCAATGAATCCGAAAATCAAACGAAGCTTAAGCTGCTTTTGCAACAGAATAAGATGGAAGGCAAGTACAATAGAGAGATCCTTGTAAATATGAAAAATATGAAAGAGATCCGCCACGACATACAAAATCATGTCAGCGCGCTGAGTGGATACATAGAAAACAGGGATTACGATAAAGTTAAGAAATATCTTGGGGACTTGTATGACCCTATCAAAAGATTTGACGAGGTTCTTCACGATGAAAGTCCGGTGCTGTCATCTATCGTCTTTAATAAAAAGCTGTTGGCTGAAAGCAGAGATATTAAATTTGATGCAGACATAGTCATAGACAAAGAGTTGGAGCTTGAGGATATTGATATTACCATTCTTATCGGCAATATTTTGGACAATGCAATAGAAGCTTGCGAGAGAAAGATGGATGGAGAAAAAAGAATCACCTTAAAGATCAGGTTCAAAAATAAATATTTTCTGGTGGAATGCTTAAACTCGATGGAGCCAAGCGCGGTTCAAAAACAGTATGATAGGTTCTTGACTTCGAAGAGGGATAAAAGGCTGCATGGCATCGGTTTATTGAACATACAAAAGGTCATAGATAAGTATGAAGGAGATATGCGCATAGGTATTGAGGGAGAGCGGTTTATTCTGAAAGCAGCGCTTTTGAATGAAAAACTATTTACATAATAATAAAAAAGACATAATAAGGCATAAAATGTTCAAATACCACCTTATAAGGTCCAAATGCCACATTGGTATTGAAAATTATCTCTGAAATCAGCATACTGGAAAAGTCAGAAGCATTTAAGGGGTGGTGGTGTTGAATAATAGTAAGATTATCGTAAAACAGTTCAAAGCATATGTCTTGAATCCAACAAAATATTTTGAAGGATTCATAGACAATCCAAGTTATGAAAAGCACCTTGGGATTATCGTTTTGATTGCAATAGCAAGATCTTTAATATCAAATCAGATAAACAAGCAGTCTCTCAATCAATTTGCCCCATTGCTTTTGTCAGGTCCATCAGGTACCCAAGGGGATAATATTGTTATAAATGTATTGGGGTTTTTAAATAGCCCACTCTTAATAACCATAGGGACGATAGCATTAGTTTCAGCAGGGTTTTTTATCAGCTCAGCTATTTGCTATTTTATTATAGGCAAGTTATTTAATGGGGGAAAAAGCTTTGAGCATATGATGTCCATTATGGTAGTTTCAGGTTATCCCCCGGCTGCATATAGCCTGTTCAGCAGCTTTTTTCCAAAGGACATGGATATGGATTTGTTTCAAACCCTTCTTTCCGTAGTAAATGTATTTACTTTTTGGAACATTGCCTTAATGCTAGTAGGGATCAGCGTCGTCTTCAATATATCCAGAGAAAAAAGCATGGTCGTGAACATAATTATTATTTTAACGGTACTGGCTATAAACTTTGTAAATTGCTCATCAGTCAGCTGGTGAGTGGAGTAAGGACGGCTTATTATGAAAAAAACACATATTTTTGATGCGGTATTGTGTTTTTCCTGTCTTGTGGCATTTCTATACAACTTAAGATGGATCGAAAGTCCGTGGATTGCAACTGTATCTGTAGCTTATCTGGTGGGAACGGGATATACTTCTTTAAAGCTCAAAATAATACATATATATCCTCCGGAAAATAAAATTTCTATAAGAGAGATATTTAATGTGGTATGGCTAGTGTGGGGAAGAGCGTATTTTTTGTTGATGATGGCTTCGCTAAATCAGCTAAGTGGAGAAGCAGTCCCTCAGATGCTTATGCTTCCTGTGTTTACCGTGTACGCGATGAGCTTGTTGGGATACACGTACTTCTATGAGGATAAGCTTATAAAAGCCAGCGGGAAGACCATATTAGTGAAGGATATAGCTAGCCTGGAGGTTGATAGAAAGGCCGCGGATCAAGTAGCGATTAGAATCAGACTAGGGGACGGAAAAAACAAGAATTTAATTATGTCAAAATACGATTACGAATCTCTAAGTTGCAGCTTAAAGCGGTTGGAGGTCTAAAAAAGGCTGCGGTCAAATGTCCGCAGCTTTTAAAAGTTCCCTTATATCGTCTATTATATGATTGGCAAGAATGAATTCTTCTTCCTTTCCATAGCCGTACCTGCAGGCTATGGTTTCGATGTCGTTTAAGAATCCCGCCTCGATATCCTGCAGCCTATCGCCTATTATAAGAATTTCCTGGTCCAATCTGTCCTTTATTTCTCTTACGATTTGGTGCTTTGCCTTAAACCCATGCGCTTCGGTGGTTATGAATTCGACAAAATACTTGTCTAATCCGTAAATATCCCTCACCGCGTCCTTGTAGCTCTCTCTGCAATTGCTTAAAAAAACCAGCAAGTATCCCCTTGACTTAAGATGTTCCAAAACCTCGATGGCTCCGTCGTAAAGACGGCCCTTTTTATCGTGTAAAAGAGAGCTCATTTCATCCCTGATTATCAAGCTGGCCTTTTCGCGAGCTGATTTTTCAAGCTCCGGCAGAAAGTTTTTCCACATGTCCAAAGGACTATAGCCTAGCCAGGCGGAAATCTCTTCATCCGCCCAATGTCTATCTTCCACATAGCCTTCGTTAACCAAATGCGCATATGCCTTTCTAAATGCGGGGGCATAGATGCGTATGCTCTCGTGGAGGGTGCCGTCAAAATCAAAGATTATGGTCTTAACATCAGATAGCATATAATTTAAAGCTGAGCCAGAAGATTTGCCATTTCAATAGCAGTAACGGCAGCTTCGTAACCTTTGTTTCCTGCTTTTGTTCCGGCCCTTTCAATAGCCTGTTCGATTGTATCCGTAGTCAGCACGCCGAATATTACTGGAATATCGCTATCCAGGGATACGCTGGCTACTCCTTTTGATACTTCGTTTGCCACATAGTCGAAATGGGGAGTGGATCCTCTAATGACAGCCCCAAGAGTGATGACGCCGTCATATTTATTTGATTTCGCCATTTTTTTTGCAACAAGGGGAATTTCGTAGGCTCCCGGAACCCAGGCCACTTCGATATCATTTTCGTCCACGCCGTGTCTAACAAGGCCGTCAATTGCTCCGGATAAGAGCTTTCCGCCGATGAACTCGTTAAATCTACCTACTACGATTGCGTATTTTTGTCCCTGTGATATTAATTTTCCTTCAAAAGTTTTCATTGATTGTATCCTCCTTATATTTAAAAAATGTGTCCCATTTTTTCTTCTTTTACTTTCAGGTAACCTTCATTATCGCTGTTGCATGTGATCACGATAGGTACTCGTTCTACTACGTTTATTCCATAAACGCTAACATTTGCAACCTTTTCAGGGTTGTTGGTAAGCAGCTTGATGTTCTTTATGCCGAGGTCTTTTAAGATTTGAGCCCCTGTATGGTAATCCCTTAAATCCGGTGCAAATCCCAATGCAACATTTGCCTCCACTGTGTCAAGGCCTGTGTCCTGAAGGGCGTAGGCTTTCAGCTTGTTTATCAGACCGATTCCCCTGCCTTCCTGTCTAAGGTAGACGATGACGCCTGTGCCTTCTTCTTCTATCATCCTTGCAGCAGAATCGAATTGATCCTTGCAGTCGCATCTTAAGGATCCTAGAACTTCACCTGTAAGGCATTCGGAGTGGACTCTTGCCAAAACCGGATCAACGCTGGTGACATCCCCCTTGACCAAGGCTATATGCTCTTCGCCGGTTATTTTATGGCGATATCCAATAACTTTGAATTCTCCGTGGCGGGTGGGCATTTTTGCTTCAGTCACCCTTTCCACCAGATTGTCATTTACTTTTATGTAAGCTACCAGGTCTGCTATGGTAATTATCTTAAGGTCGTGCTTTTTAACATAGCTTTCCAGGTCAGGCACTCTGGCCATGGAGCCGTCGTCATTCATGATTTCACAAATCACGCCTGCGGGATAAAGCCCTGCAAGTCTTGGTATGTCGATAGCAGCCTCGGTGTGTCCGGTTCTTACAAGAACGCCACCTTCCTGAGCAGCTAGGGGAAATATATGGCCGGGCTTGGTAAAGTCAGTGGTCTTAGTGTCCTCTTGCAGTAGCTTTTGTATTGTAAAAGACCTTTCTCCTGCAGATATTCCCGTAGTGGTTCCTACTGCATCTATCGTTTCCGTAAAGGCAGTCTCCTTGGGGTCGGAATTGTTTTGAATCATCTGGTTTATTCCAAGTTCCCTCAAGCGCCTTTTTTCCATAGGCGTGCATATAAGCCCCCGACCGTGAGTTGCCATGAAATTTATGGCCTCTGTCGTTGCCATTTCGGCGGCCATCAAAAGGTCGCCTTCGTTTTCTCTGTCTTCGTCGTCTACTACTACTATCATCTTGCCGGCTTTGATATCCTCCAAAGCCTCTTCAATTGTATTGAACTTCATCTTTATTCCTCCTAGAATAATATTATCAGTCTTAAAATCCGTTTTTTACAAGGTAGTCAAGATCCATCACGCTGCCATCTTTAAATTCCATAAGTCGTTCGATGTATTTTCCAACCTGGTCGCATTCGATGTTGATGTCATCTCCGACCCTTTTTTCAAGCAGGTTCGTATCCTCGCCAGTCAAAGGTATTATGGATACCTCAAACCAATCTGTACCAAGGGAGGCTACTGTCAGGCTGACGCCGTCAAGAGCGATGCTGCCTTTGTTGATGATATATTTCAGAAGTGGCCTATCGGCCCTGATTTTTATCCTCACGGCATTTTCTTCCCGATGTTTAGAAATGACCTTGCCGGTTCCGTCTATGTGGCCTGCAACGATATGGCCGCCAAAACGTCCATTCATAGCCATCGCCCTCTCAAGGTTAACCTTGGTCTTGTTGCCTGCTTCCTTTAGGCTGCTTGCCCTTATAGTCTCAGGCATGACATCCACTGAAAAGCTTGAAGCGTCAAATTCTGTTACTGTCAGGCAAATGCCGTTAACGCATATGCTGTCCCCAACTTTTACATCTTCAAGGACTTTGTGGGCTGCGATCTTCATTCTAGCGGATAGGGTTCCTCTTTTTATTTCAAGTATTTCTCCCGTTTCTTCAATCAATCCTGTAAACATCTTTTCACCTCTCCTTCAATCATCACATCATCGTCAAATGAACTGACTTTAATTTTTCCCAGCTCTATTCTTTCACTCATGCTGCATGACCCTTCACCTTCAACTGGTGTGGGTGCGTCCTTGCCTCCAAGTATCTTCGGTGCTATAAATGTTACTACCTTGTCTACTATTCCGGCTTTCAGCGCGCTATAATTTAGTTCTCCGCCGCCTTCTAGCAAAATTGAGTCTATTTGTTCTTCTCCCAAGGATTCCATTAACTTATTCAAATCCACGCGCCCGTCTTTGGAGGGTAGATAAATAACCTTGGCCCCTGAAGATTTTATCCTCTCAGCCTTTAGGGCGTCGGCTCCTTCTGCTGTTGCGATTATCGTATCTCCTGCATATTCATCCCTAAGCACCTTTGACTCAAGGGGTATCTTAAGGGTCGAATCTACAATTATACGTCTAGGCTGTCTCAAGCCTTCTCCGATTCGGCAGGTGAGGGAAGGATCGTCTTTTAAAACGGTGCCGATTCCCACCATGATTCCAGTAAGTCGGCTTCTTAGGATGTGGACGTATTCTCTGGACTTTTCGTTTGATATCCATTTGGACTCTCCGGTTTTGCAGGCGATTTTTCCGTCTAGGGTCATCGCGGTCTTCATTACGACGTAAGGAGTCTTTTTCGTAATATATTTTATAAATACTTCATTAATCTCTTTGGCCTCATCCTCTAAAAGTCCGGACCAAACCGCAATTTCATTGTTTTCAAGATTTCTGATTCCACGTCCTGCCACCAAGGGATTGGGGTCAGTCATGGCAACCACCACTTCCTTGATTCCGCTTTCTATTATGGCGTCCACGCAGGGGGGAGTCTTGCCATAGTGAGAGCAGGGCTCGAGAGTGACGTACATCGTTGCCCCTTTTACAGATTCTGTTGCGTTTCTAAGGGCATTTATCTCTGCATGGGGTCCGCCGAAAAATTCGTGGTATCCTTCGGCTATTACCTTATCATCCTTAACTATGACAGCGCCTACAAGTGGGTTGGGGTTTGTCCTGCCGATGCCTTTTGATGCTAGTTCAAGAGCTCGGTGCATATATTTTTTGTCCAAGATATCACATCCTTTCAGTGGGAAGTCGGTTAGTTGGCAAATAACAAAAGCCTCGAAGTAGTTACTTCGAGGCTTACAAATCCACTTAAACGTATCCCATGCAAATATGCATATGAATACACTTGTTTTATCTTCTCTCATCCAGACTGTACTGTCGGTACCGGAATTACACCGGATCAGCCGTTAGGCTCGCGGACTTTAACCGCCGGTCGGGAATTTCACCCTGCCCCGAAGTTCGTTATTCAATTGTCTAAATAATAACATCAGTATTTTCTTATGTCAATAAAATTCTTTAAAACAATTCGACAAAAGCACAGTATTTATCCATAATGCTTACGATAAATGACTCCATAAATTTTGGTCTTTCAAGGGTTACAGGCCACATATGCTTTTGAATTATGTCCTTTTCCCTATCGTTTAGGTGAAAATGCTCAAGGGCATTTGTCAGCGCAATATCCGCATGTACAAAGGCGTGAAGTCCTTCATCTCGTTTTGTGGTGCGCCAATCATATAAGAACAGATCATGTAAAAGGCCGCCTCGAGCGGCAGAGACATAGTCAAGTCCGAAAAACCTGCAGACCTTGTAGCTGTAGTAAGATACCCTTTGGCAGTGGTCAAGACAGGAAGTCTCCTTGTGGTGCCTGAACATGTCCATAGTTTTAACTGCCTCATGTTCCAGCAGCTCGGATATGCAGTTTTGGTGTTCGATAAAAGCGCTTCTTTCACTTCGAAGGCGCCCGAAAATTTTTACAAAATCCAATAAAAACCTTCCTTTCGGGATACTATAATGGTTTAATTCCCACACCTTGATTATATAACGCAAGGGTAGTTTGGGTCAAGTTGGAAAATGGAAAGTGGAAAGTTGGTCAGTTGGAAAGTTGGAAAGTTGGAAAGGGACCAATACGATTGCTTGACAACCGTTTACCGATTGCCCAACGATCGTTTAACATGTATTTTCCGAATCACCGACTCATTTTGATGCTTTCTCAATCTCCTCGACGATTTTTTCAACTTTAGCAAGCTTTCCCTTGCCTATGTCTCCGCAGGCGAGCCTTCCTTCATTAGGCTCTACCACCTGCACGCCAAATTTTTTGAGTTTTTCCAAATTATCTTTAAGGATTGGATTTTCCCACATAGCAGTATTCATAGCAGGGGCAATAACTACCGGGGCCTTGGTAGCCATTACTGTGGTAGTGAGCATGTCGTCTGCAATCCCGTTTGCCATCTTTCCAATAAAATTTGCACTGGCTGGTGCGACTACAAAAACATCTGCTCTCTGGGCTAGTGAAATGTGCTCGACTTCAAAAGAGGCTATTTTCTCAAACATCGAGGTGGCTACCTGGTTTCCTGACAAGGTCTGAAACGTCAACGGTGTGATGAACTCAGCAGCGTTTTCAGTCATTATAACGTTGATATCAAAACCTTTTTTCACAAGACTGCTGACCAGATCGGCAGCCTTGTAGCAGGCAATGCCACCTGTTACACCTACAACTACGGTTGTCTTTTTCATATGACCCCTTTCTTGACAAGCATCTTTACTAAACCTGCTGCTATGTGATCCTTGGTTTCAAAGCTTCCCAGGATGTCGCCGTGCTTGTCTATGAGGACGGCCTCGTGCTTGCCGTTTCCTATGTTCTTAGTATCGTTAGCCAACACTAAATCAGAGTCGTTTTCCAGTATCTGAGCCTGCGCGGAAGCCAAAAGGTCCTCAAAACTTCCTCCGCTAAGGAGCTTGAAGCCGATCAAAAATGTCTCTGGGCTGATTTTTTTTATCATGTTTATGATTTTAGGAGTCCTTTTCATGAACATGCATATGTCGTCCTTGGATGAGATCTTCTTTTGCTCCTGGGGAACCAGCTCCTGAAAGTGATTTATGACATTTTCCTTGCTTGTTGGCTGAGACCGCAGATTCATTTCCATGATATGGCTGGCCAGCTCATCCATGCTTAAGTAACAGTGCATGGAAAAATCCGAAACCGCCATGCAGTGGACGAACAGGTCGATTTTTTCTTCAGTCAAAAGCTTTTCCACTGTGTCTTTGACTTCGTAGGTGCTGGTGGCGTTTATGAACTTGAGTATTTCCATCCCGTGCTTGACGGATGGCATTTTGCAGTTGTCCGTATGGATGTAGTAAAGCTTAAGATCCTTGCCTGTGCGCAATCCATAATCTACAAGCCTCTCGGCGATCATGCTGCCAAGGGTTCCAGTGGAACAATTGGTGATCCTTCTGACACCGTCGATGCTTTCCGACGTACCTCCAGCGGTCACGACGACTTTCAACATTTTTATCACTCCATCTTACCCGGCGTTTCTTCGTTCTTAATGCCGGTTATTTTATTATGTTCGTCCAATATGCATATCGTGGGTGAAAACTCTGCTGCCTCTTTTCTGTTCATTGTGGCATAGGATATGATGATTACAAGATCTCCCTTTTGAACCAGCCTTGCGGCGGCTCCGTTGACGCAGACGACACCTGACCCCGCTTCGCCGGTCAATGTATAGGTTTCGAATCGGGCGCCGTTGTTGATATTTACGACGTGAACCTTTTCTCCAGGAAGTATGTCGGAAGCCTTTAACAGGTCGGCATCTATGGTTATGCTTCCTACATAATCGATGTCCGCATCGGTCACTGTAGCTCTGTGAAGCTTAGACTTGAACATGCTGACAAACATTATTCCACCTCCCTTTTCAAGGTGATGTTATCTATGAGCCTTGCATTTTTAAATTTTACTGCTACTGCGATCAAGGCGTCATTTTTGATTTCATCTGTTTTTGTGAAAGTTTCTTTATCAAGTATATCAACATAGTCGACTTCTCCAAGGGTAATTTCTTCAAGGCTGTCCTTTAGGATTTCAAGAAGAGCATCTGTGGAGTGGAGTCCTTTTTTAAACTCGCCTTCAACCCTCGATAAAGCCTTATAGATCAGGGGAGCCTGAATCCTTTCTTCAGGTGCAAGGTTAGTGTTTCGGGAGCTTCTGGCAAGTCCGTCTAATTCCCTCACGGTGGGGCATTCGATGATATTTAAATCAAAAAACAGCTCTTTGACCATCTTTTTTATTACAGCCACCTGCTGGGCGTCTTTTGCTCCGAAATAGGCGTTATTCGGCTTTACGATATTTAACAGCTTAGCTACCACGGTAGTCACCCCTTTGAAATGTCCCGGCCTTGAGCTGCCGCAAAGGTGATCGACGATATCCCCCTTGATTTCGACGAAGGTGGAACAATTGTCGGGATACATTTCCTGAGATGAAGGGTGGAAAAATAGGTCCGTTCCTGCTTCTTTTGCCAAAGAGATATCCCTTTTGAGGTCTCTGGGGTATGTTTCAAAATCCTCTCCGGGACCGAACTGAGAAGGGTTTACGAATACGCTGGTCACAACCAAGTCGTTTTCTGATCTAGCCCTTTCAATAAGAGAACAATGCCCCTCGTGGAGATAACCCATAGTAGGGACGAATCCTATCCGTGTACTGTTATATCTATCCTTTAAATAACGCTTTAAATCACCAACTGTGTAGATTTTGTCCATTTATTGCTTCTCCTTTAGCTCATCTATTATTTTATCTTCCATGGAAAAGGTGTGTTTTGACTCGGGAAAGTCACCTGAGGTCACCTCTTCGATGTAGCCTTTTACTGCATTTTCCATAACAGATCTCAAATCTGCATATTTTTTCGAAAACTTTGGAGATTGCCCGCTGAACAGGCCCAAAAGATCATGCATGACCAAGACCTGGCCGTCACAGTATCTTCCTGCTCCTATACCAATGGTGGGGATGGAGATAGTCTTGGATATCAACTTTGCCAATTTTTCAGGGATTCCTTCCAAAACCACGGCAAAAGCTCCCGCTTCCTCGACGGCAATTGCGTCCTCAAGGACGGCCTTAGCCTTCGCGTAATCCTTGCCCTGTACCTTGAAGCCGCCAAAGACGTTTACGGACTGAGGGGTCAATCCAATATGCCCCATGACGGGTATCTGAGCATCTACTATTGCTTTAATCTTATCGGATACATTTATTCCTCCTTCAAGCTTAACCGCATTGGCCTTGCCATGCTGTATGAGCCTGCCGGCATTTCTTACCGACTCTTCCACGCTTATGTGGTAGGACAAAAAAGGCATATCCCCTACGACAAAGGCTCTTTCTGCGCCTCTTGAAACGCACCTGCAATGATATATCATATCTTCCATTGTCACCTCAAGGGTTGAGTCCAATCCCTGTATGACCATTCCCAATGAATCTCCTACCAACAAGGCGTCTACGCCAGCCTCGTCAAAAATCTTGGCAGTAGAATAATCGTAAGCTGTTAACATGGAGATTTTTTTGTTCTCATCTTTGCGACGGGCAAAAAAATCAACATTGAATTTATTTTTCACATCCAATCACCTCGCATTATTGTTCTCAAAAATTTTTAGCATCTTTTCTGTATCTTTAGCGGAGGAGTTTTTCTCCGCTATTATTGCCGTCATCTTCCCAAGGGTTTTGTAAAGATCAAGCAGATTCTCATCTAATGGCTTAAGGGCAGAGATGTGTTTTTCGACAGTGGATATGTCCCCTCGAGCTACAGGTCCACTCAGCGCCGAAGAACCTTTCTTTTTAAAATTCTCTAATGTCGCCTCAACTAGCGGGATAAAAACCTCCTTTGAACCATCTTCTTCCCAGCCGATGGCTCTTAGTATATCGAATCCTGAATTTAAAAGAGTTACCAGGTAGTTTGACAAGATGCATGCTCCGGCGTGGTACAAGATTTTATCGGACCTTTTGATCATGCGGGAATTGATTCCGGCAAATTCTAACATAGCATTCAGGACATTTGAACTCTTGCCGTTTCCCTCGTAAGTAAACCACCCTTTTTTTATAGCCGAGGAGCTGACTAAGCGGTCCGGAAAACTCATAATCGGATGAAGGGAGTAGCACCCGCAACCGATTTTTTCAAATTCTGAAAAAACCCCGGAGTCAAGAACCCCGCTCAAGTGGATCAGCAAGTGGTCTTTAGTTATTTCACCTGTTCTGAATAGCCTGGTGGATATATCAATGATTGCATCGTCAGGAACAGATGCGATTATTATATCGCTTTCTGCGGCAGTTTCATCCAGGCTATCGAAAACTGCTGAAGAGGTTTCTTTTGCGCCAAATTGAGATGAGTCATAGCTTCTGCTATAAAATCCGGAAATAAGAAGACCTTGTTCCTTAAAGAACCTTCCCAGTGACACTCCTGCGTTGCCTGCGCCTATAAATCCTATATTCATACATTTCCTCCTAAAGAAAAAGGTCCTCCGCCTTTTGGCAGAGGACCTTCATTACTCGATTGACATGACAAAACAGACATCACCCACTGGAAGACGTTTTGCACAAAAGAGGTTATAAGGTCTCTGTCCCAAAGGGATCAAAGCGGTTTTTTTATCTATCATTAACTATAAAATACAATAAATCTTAAAAAAATGCAAGGACTAGAGCCCAAAGCAATTGGCTGTGGTAAAATAGTATCAAACAACCAATTTCAAACGAGGTGAGATAATGGATAAAAATAATCTTAAAAAAGAAGCTACAGGATTTTTGAAGCAACATAAAATGTGGGCAGATGAGTTGGATTTTGAGCATGAAAGCAATCTGTTCGCAGAGGATATGGAAGAAGGATTAAGCGTTGGAGAAAAGTCTACTTTAAAGATGATACCTGGTTATATAGATCCATCGGCAAATGTTGAAATCAACAAAGCCGTTATTGCGGTAGATGCGGGAGGAACTAATTTCAGAAGGGCTTTGGTGACGTTTACGAACAAAGGGCCAATAATAAACAAATTTAAGAAATATCCCATGCCTGGGGTCGATAAAGAGGTAGAAGTAGATGAATTTTTTGAGATTATTGCCGGATATTTAAACCCAATAGCTGACAAAAGTGAAAATATAGGTTTTTGCTTTTCATACCCTGCAGAGATCATGCCTGACAGAGAGGGTAAGATAATATCCCTTACCAAGGAAGTAAAGGTTAAAAATGCCACGGGAGTGGAGATAGGAAAAGAGCTTAAAAACAAGCTGTCTGAGGGTAGCTCTAAAAGCGTGGCGGTGTTAAATGATGCGACTGCTACTCTTTTAAGCGGCAAAGCCATGGCAGAAGATAAAAATTACGACGACTTCATTGGCCTGATACTTGGCACCGGGATGAATACCTGCTACGTTGAAAAAAATATAAATATAAAAAAAAGCGAGATTCTCAGAAGCAAAGAAGGGTATACTCTCATCAACCTTGAGTCTGGCGGCTATGGAGATATCAAAAGAGGCACAGCGGATATAAGGCTGGATGAAAAGACTATAAATCCTGGAGAACAGCTGATGGAAAAGATGCTTTCGGGAGCGTACATGGGACAATTAGTTCTTGAAACGATTAAACTGGCCGCATCGGAAGGGATGCTTTCAGAGGACCTTTCTGATGAAATTTGCGCTATGGAAAGGCTGTCCTCAGCTGATTCGGCAGACTTCCTTGATGATCCGGAGGGCAGAAAAAACCTGCTTGGCAGGGCAATCAGAAAGCATGGAACGAAAGAAGATGGTTGGCTCATTGAAGCCATAGTGGACGGTTTATACGAAAGGTCTGCAAAGTACCTGGCAGTGAACATAAATGGGATACTTATAAAAACAGGAAGGGGCATGGATCCTGAAAAACCGATTTGTCTGGTGATTGACGGATCCGCTTTCTACGGTTCAAAGAAATTCATGGAAAAATTCGACAGATACCTGGATTTTATGAAAGAAAGCTTTGGAAGGCATGTGGAAAGGATCAAGGTCGAGGATGCAAGCCTTATGGGAAGTGCGATAGCGGGGCTCTTAAGATAAAGTGGAAAGTTGGTCAGTTGGAAAGTAGAAAGTTGGAAAGGAAAAACCTTTTAATTACTTAAATCCTACAGCTTTTCACCGAGACGGAGTCTCTTTTCTCGACTGCATAGCCTCACAGTCACTTTGGCTACTAAACGATTGCTCAACGACCGTCCCACGACCGTTAGACTGTATTTTCAAGTCTCACCACTTCTCGACCGCATAGCAGTCATTTCCCGCAGAGCGAAGCGACTAATACGACTTCTTGACAACCGTTTCCCGTACGGCGCAGCCGAACAACAAACAGCCGCTTCAGCGGCTTAGACGGTGCCAAAGGCACCTAATACAGCATCTCGTACAGCTTCGCTGTCCGAGCTCGCGGGCTTCGCCCAATATAAACAGACTATCCATGAGCATCAATAGCAAGCTTTATGCTCTACAACTTGCTTCTTCTTGCTATACAACGAAACAGCATCTCGTACAGCTTCGCTGTCCGAGCTCGCGGGCTTCGCCCAATATAAAC